>JBBQNC010000142.1:0-8836 GCA_038329555.1 Thermoanaerobaculia bacterium | reverse complement strand
AGTCGCTGCTCTATCGCAGCCGGTACTACGACGAGGGCGCGCAGAGCATCGAGCTGTCCGTCGTCGAAGGAGACGATCGCGGGTTCGTCTTCAACACGCCGCGCCTGGAAGAGGCCGAGAGCCTTCGGCTCCCGCTTCCGTACCGGTCGGAGGGGCTCGATCGCCTCTTCCGGATGCGCGAGGAGCCGCAGGATCCGGGAGTCGCGCGAGAAGCGCTGGGCGTGCCCGAGTCGGCCAACGGCCTCTTCTCGCGCCTCTTCACGGAGATGCCGCCCGGCGAGCGGGAGGCCTGCCCCCCGGGCGCGGTTCGCGTGCGCTACTTCGGGCACGCGTGCGTCCTGGTCGAAACGAGCGAGACGACTGTGCTGACGGATCCCGTGATCGCTTACGCGCACGGGGCCGGGATCCCTCGATTCAGCTGGGCGGACCTGCCCGACCGGATCGACTATGCGCTCATCACCCACGCGCATCAGGATCACTGCATGCTCGAGACGCTGCTGGCTTTGCGTCACAAGATCGGTCATATCGTGGTGCCCCGAAACGCCGGCGGCGGGCTGGCGGATCCTTCTCTGAAGCTCGTGCTCGAAGCGTCGGGGTTTCGAAACGTCATCGAGATCGACGAGCTCGGACGCATCGAACTGCCCGACGGATCGATCACCAGCATCCCGTTCTTCGGCGAGCACGGCGACCTCGGAATCCGCAGCAAGACGACGTACCTCGTTCGCCTGAAGGAAAGGTCCTTTCTCTTCTGCGCGGACTCGAACGCGTATGAGCCGATGGTCTACGAGCATCTTCGGGATCTTCTGGCCGGTCTCGAAGCGGTCTTCGTCGGGATGGAGTGCGACGGGGCGCCGATGAGCTGGCTCTACGGGCCCCTCATCACGTCCCCGCTCGCGCGGCGCATGGACCAGTCGCGAAGGCTCGACGCCTCCGACTGCGATCGAGCCATGGGGCTCGTGAGCCGGCTTCGCCCGCGCTCCGTCTACATTTACGCGATGGGATCGGAGCCCTGGCTCACATATCTCACGTCGATCCACTACAGCGAAGAATCGCGCCCCATCGTCCAGTCTCGAGGTCTCGTTTCTGCTTGCAGCGCGCTGGGAATTCCCGCCGAGGCTCTCTTCGGGAAGAAGGAGATGGTCTTCCGATGAAAGGCCACGAGTTCTCGCGGCTGACGCCGGCGCAGAGGCTCTTCGTCCGGGAGTGGAACCGGACGGCGACCGCGTACCCGAGGGACGAGACCATCGCCGCTCTCTTCGAAGGGATCGCCGGGGAGACCCCGAACGCCATCGCCCTCGAGTCCGCGGCCGACGAGGGCTCGCTGACATACGACGCGCTGAATCGGCGGGCGAACAGGCTCGCGCATCATCTGAGACGCGTCGGGATCGGCGAGGGCGCCCTGGTCGGAATCCAGCTCGAGCGCTCGTTCGGCATGATCGTCGCGATGCTCGCCGTCCTCAAGGCGGGCGCGGCGTACGTCCCCCTCGATCCCCGCCTTCCCTTGAAGAGAATCAGCGGTCTCCTGGAGGACTCCCGGCCGGCGGCGGTGGTGACCGTCGAGGAGCTGTCCGACGCCCTCCCGGCGAGCACGCGTCTCGTCTGCCTCGATACCGACGCCGCGGCGATCGCGCGCGAGAGCGAGCTCGATCCTCCTCGTTCGGGCTCCCCGCTGGGGATCGCGCATGTTCTCTACACGTCCGGCTCGACCGGAACGCCCAAGGGCGTCGCCGTCGTCCACCGGGGCGTGATCCGTCTCGTGCGCGGGACGAGCTACGCAACGTTCGGCCCGGAGGAAGTGTTTCTCCAGGCGGCGCCCGCGTCCTTCGATGCCTCGACGTTCGAAATCTGGGGAGCGCTCCTGAATGGAGGCCGGCTCGTTCTGCTTCCGGCCGGCACGCCCGGTCTCGACGAGCTCCTGGGCGCGGTCCGGAGGCACGGCGTCACGACGCTCTGGCTGACCGCCGGGCTCTTCCACCTCGCGGTCGAGGAACGGCCGCGGGATCTCCGTTCCGTCAAGCGTCTGCTCGCCGGGGGAGACATCCTTTCCCCGGCGCGGGTTCGGGAAGCTCTGCGGGAACTGCCCGCGTGTGCCCTCGTCAACGGATACGGCCCCACCGAGAGCACGACGTTCGCGGCGTGCCACGCGATCGAGGAGCTTCCGGCCGCCGCTCGCACGGTCCCGATCGGACGGCCGATTTCGAACACGCAGATCCACCTGCTCGATTCCGAAGGGCGATGGGTGCCTCCGGGGGAGCCGGGGCAGCTTCACATCGGCGGCGACGGCCTGGCGCGAGGCTACTGGAATCGTCCGGAGCTGACGGCGGCGAGCTTCGTGGAGGACCCGTTCGGCGCGTCTCCGGAGGCCCGTCTCTACCGGACGGGCGACATGGCGTGCCTGCGGCCGGACGGCGTGCTCGAGTTCCTGGGCCGCCAGGACGAGCAGGTCAAGATCCACGGTTTCCGGGTCGAGCCCGGCGAGGTCGAGGCGGCGCTCGAGCGCCACCCCGCCGTCGCCCAGAGCGCGGTCTCCGGCCGGGAGACGCCGTCCGGCGGACGCGCCCTCGCCGCCTGGGTGGTTCTCCGGCCGCTGGTGTCGTGCGGCGATGGCGAGCTGCGCGCGTTTCTCCAGGAGAGCCTCCCGGATTACATGATCCCCGGCACGTTCATGCGCCTGCCTTCTCTTCCGCTCACCGACAACGGCAAGGTCGACCGGCGCGCGTTGCCGGAGCCGCAGCCGCCGGCGGCGAGCGTCTCGTCGCCTCCTCGGTCGTCTCTGGAGGAGTCCGTGGCCCGCGTCTGGGCGGCGGTACTCGGTGTCGAGTCCGTCGACTGCGAGGGAAACTTCTTCGACCTGGGCGGCAACTCGCTGCTGCTCATCGCGGCGCAGACGAAGCTCGAGAACAGCCTGGGCCGGACCGTGCCCATCATGATGCTGTTCCAGTATCCGACGGTCCGCACTCTGGCCGGCGCGCTCGCTCCCGCGTCCGACGGCGATGCCCCGGTGCGCGCGCTGGAGGAGCGGCTTCGGCGCCGGAGGCCCCGTCCGACGTCCCCGGCCTCGGAGTCTCGCCCGTGACGCGCGGCAGGTCGACTCCGACCGACGCCGTCGCGATCGTCGGGATGGCAGGGCGCTTTCCGGGAGCGGCCTCCGTGAGAGAGCTCTGGGAGAACCTGAAGGCCGGGCGGGAGTCCATCACGCCTCTGTCGAGCGACGACCTCCTCGCATCGGGAATCGACGCGGCGCAGCTCGACGACCCCCTCTACGTCAAGGCGCGGGGGATCCTGGAGGGCGTCGACCTGTTCGACGCCTCGTTCTTCGGATTCACGCCCCGGGAAGCGGACCTGACCGATCCCCAGCACCGGCTGTTTCTCGAGACCTGCTGGCAGGCGCTCGAGGACGCCGGCATCGACCCGGAGAGGGCAGAAGGCGCCATCGGCGTCTTCGGCGGAATGAGCATGAACACCTATCTGCTCGCCGCCCGGGGGCGGGACGCCGCCTTCTGGAAGGAGCTCACCGAGGGGTATCAGATCGGGAGCTATCCGGCGGTTCTCGGCAACGACTACAACTTCCTGACGACGCGGGTGTCGTACAAGCTCGACCTGAAGGGACCGAGCCTGGACGTCCAGACCGGATGCTCGACGTCTCTCGTCGCGGTGTGCCTGGCCTCGCGAGCGTTGCTGCAGCGAGATTGCGACACCGCGCTCGCGGGCGGCGTCTCGATCACGTTTCCTCAGCACCGGGGTTACCTGTACCAGGAGGGGGCGATGGGCTCCCCGGACGGCCACTGCCGAGCGTTCGACGCCGCCGCGGCCGGCACGGTCTTCGCCTCCGGGGTCGGGGTCGTCGTGCTGAAGCGTCTCGAGGATGCGCTCGCCGACGGCGATCCGGTCGTGGCCGTGATTCGAGGTTTCGCCCTGAACAACGACGGCGCGGCGAAGGTCGGCTACATGGCGCCGAGCGTCGACGGCCAGGCAGAAGTCATCGCCCTGGCGCATGCGTCGGCCGGCGTGGACCCCAGGTCGATCGGATACGTCGAGACGCACGGGACCGGCACCCCGCTCGGTGATCCGATCGAAATCGCCGGCTTGACCCGCGCCTTCCGGTTGAAGACGGCCGACCGGGAATTCTGCGCCATCGGCTCGGTGAAGCCGAACGTCGGCCATCTCGACATCGCGTCGGGCGTCACCGGACTCATCAAGGCGGCGCTCGCCGTTCGAACGGGCCTGATCCCTCCGAGCCTTCATTTCTCGAGCCCGAACCCCGCTGCGAACCTCGAGACCTCTCCGTTCTTCGTAAACACCCGCCTCTCCGAGTGGGGCAAGGCGGGCGCTCCCCGCCGCGCGGGAGCGAGCGCCTTCGGGGTCGGCGGCACGAACGCGCACGTGGTTCTGGAGGAAGCGGAAGAGTCACCGGTTCCGGAGACCCGTTCGTGCGAGCTCCTGGTGCTCTCGGCGAAAACGGAGGCGGCGCTCGAGACCGCCACGACGAACCTCGCGCGGCATCTCGCCGAGGACGAGACGGCCGATCTCGCGTCCATCGCCTACACGCTGCAGACCGGGCGCCGGGTCTTCCCGCATCGAAGGGCCTTCGTCTGCACCGACGTCGCCCAGGCGGTTTCGAGCATGACGGGTCCCTCGAGGCGGCCCTCCCAGCCAGCCTCGGACCGGCGCCCGTCCTCCGTCGCATTCCTGTTTCCGGGCCAGGGCTCTCAGCACCCGGGCATGGCCCGTGAGCTCTACGAAACTGAGCCCCGCTTCCGGGAGGAGCTCGATCGATGCGCCGATCTCCTCGCTCCGTCTCTCGAAACCGGGCTGCTCGACGTCCTGTATCCCGCGGGCGAGCGGGATGCGGCCCACGAGGAGCGGCTCCAAGCCACGCAATTCGCCCAACCGGCGATCTTCGCCGTCGAATACGCGCTCGCGCGGCTCTGGGAGAGCTGGGGCATCCGGCCGACGGCCATGCTGGGTCACAGCGTCGGAGAGTTCGTGGCCGCGACCCTGTCCGGGGTGTTCTCGCTCGAGGACGCCTTGACGCTCGTCGCGGCGCGCGGGCGTCTCGTGGCGGGCATGCCTCCGGGGGCGATGCTCGCCGTTCGGGTGGAAGAGGAACAGCTCGCCACGGTGGCCCGCCCGGGGATCTCGCTCGCCGCCGTGAATACGCCCTCGCTCTGCGTCCTGGCGGGGCCTCTCGAGGTCGTCGAGGGGCTCCAGTGGGAGCTCGCGGAGCGGGGGATCGCGCACCGGAGGCTCCAGACGTCGCACGCCTTCCATTCCGAAATGATGGACCCCGTGATCGGGCCCTTCGAGGAGCTCGTCCGGGGAATGAGCCTGAATGCGCCTTCTCTGCCGTTCGTCTCGAGCGTCACCGGGGACTGGATCCGGGCGGAGGAGGCGACGGACCCTGCATACTGGTCGGGGCACCTCCGCAAGCCGGTCCGCTTTTCCGACGGAGTCGCGCGGCTGCTCTCGTCCGGGGAGCACGCGCTCGTCGAGGTGGGCCCCGGACAGACTCTGAGCCTCCACGCGCGGCGGCACCCGGCCAAGATGGCCGATCAGATCGTCCTCGCTTCACTCAGCCATCCGGAGGACCGCGAATCCGACCGCGCCTGCCTGCTGGGGGCGGTCGGGCAACTGTGGCTCTCGGGGTTCCCGATCGAATGGTCCGCGCTCGCGGGGGAGAGGGGCCTGCGCCGGGTCTCCCTGCCGACCTATCCCTTCGAGCGCCGGAGGCACTGGATCGACGAGCAGCCGGCGGGGATTTCGCCTGCCCCGGTGCCGTCCGCGGTCCCGTCCCCCGAACGGGCCGCCGAAGCCCCGGCTCTCGAGCCGGCGCCGTCTCTGGCGGTCTCGGTCGCGGCGGCGGCCCCCGCCGTTTCCTCCGGAGCCGTCGTGTCGGCGGTCGCGTCGGCCGTAGCCGCGGCCGTGCCGGCCGCCGTCTCCGCGCCTGTCTCCGAGGCGATTCCGGCCGTGGCCGTGTCCGCCGGCGCGGCGCCGTTGCCTTCTCCGCCCCCGGCGCGGGGCCCTGGGCTTCTCTCGCGGGTGCAGAAGGTCTTCTCCGACCTCTCGGGGATTCCGCCGGCGGACATCGCGCCTTCCGCCACGTTTCTCGAGATCGGCTTCGATTCGCTCTTCCTCACGCAGGCGACCCAGAAGCTGCAGAAGGAGTTCGGACTCCGCATCTCGTTCCGGCAGCTCTTGGGCGACGCCTCGACACCCGAGGCGCTCGCCGCGTACCTCGACTCCGCCATGCCGCCGGAAAAAGCGCATGTCCCGGAGGCCGCTCCGCCTCCCCCGGCGGGGGGGGTCGACTTGCCGGCCTCGATTCTCCCGGCAGCGTGGCCCGCCCGGCCCGAAGCGCCGGCCGGCGTCGAACCCACGAGCGTCTTCGAGCGCGTCGTCGCCGATCAGCTGAAGGTGATGTCCGAGCAGATCGCGATGCTCCGCGGGGAGCGGTCCCTCCCCGCGCCGGCGCGCGAGATCCCGGCGGCGGCGGCCTCCGACGCCGCTCTCCTCCCACCCGCCGCGGGGAAGCCGGGCTTCACGGCGTTCGGCCCCTACAAGCCGATCGAGGGCGCGGGCAGCCGCCTCACCCCGGCTCAGCAGAACTATCTCGAGGATTTCTCGGAGCGTTACGCGCGCAAAACCGCGAAGTCGAAGCGGATGGCGCAGGAGCACCGTCCCCATTTTGCCGACCCGCGGGTCGTCGCGGGGTTCCGCGCGGAGTGGAAGGAGATCGTCTACCCGATCGTCGCGACGGGATCGTCGGGCTCCCGCATCCAGGACGTGGACGGCAACGAATACGTCGACATGCTCATGGGTTTCGGTCTCAACCTCTTCGGCCATTCACCCGCCTTCGTGACCGCGGCGGTGGCGGATCAGCTTCGCAAGGGCGTCGAGATCGGGCCCCAGTCGCCCATCGCGGGAGAGGTCGCGCGGCTCGTCGCCGAGTTCACGGGGATGGAGCGGGTCACGTTCTGCAACACGGGGTCGGAGGCCGTCATGGCGGCGCTGCGGCTCGCGCGGACGGTGACGGGACGGGATCAGATCGCGCTATTCTCGGGCTCGTACCACGGGACTTTCGACGAGGTTCTCGTTCGCGGGGTCCGATCCGGAAGCGAGTTCCGGTCGCTTCCCATCGCACCGGGAATCCCGAGCGGGAAGGTTGAGAACGCGCTCGTCCTCGACTACGGGACCGACGAGTCGCTGGCGATCCTGGAATCGCGGATGCCCGAACTCGCGGCCGTCCTCGTCGAGCCCGTTCAGAGCCGCCACCCCGACCTGCAGCCCCGGGAATTCCTCAAGAAGCTTCGCCGCCTGACGGAGGAATCGGGAACGGCGCTGATCTTCGACGAGGTCATCACCGGATTTCGCGTTCATCCCGGCGGCGCCCAGGCGGCGTTCGGGATCCGGGCGGACATCGCGACGTACGGGAAGGTGCTCGGAGGCGGCATGCCCTTCGGCGTCGTCGCAGGCCGGCACGAGTTCATGGACGCGCTGGACGGCGGGATGTGGCAGTTCGGAGACGACTCGTTCCCCGAGACGGGCGTGACGTTTTTCGCGGGGACATTCGTGAGGCACCCGCTGGCGATGGCGGCGGCGCTCGCCGTGCTGCACAGGCTGAAGGCCGCGGGGCCGGCGTTCCAGGAGTCCCTGAACGCGAAGGCCGACCTCCTCGCTTCGCGTCTCAACAGGTGCTTCGAAGAGTACGGGGTCCCGAGCCGTGTGCAGCACTTCGGCTCGATCCTGTTCTTCGGGTTCACGAGCGAGCACCGCCTCGCGAGCCTCCTTTTCTACCATCTGCGCGAGAAGGGCGTTCACATCTGGGAAGGCTTCCCATGCTTCGTGACGGAAGCCCACACGGACTCGGACCTCGAGTTCGTCGTGCGGGCGTTCGAGGCCAGCGCGGCAGAAATGAGGCAGGGCGGGCTCCTGCCGCCCCCCGAAAGTTCGACTCAGGGCGCCGGCACGGCGGGGGAGCCGGTCCCCACGGCGTCCGCCGTTCTCTCCCGCGAAGCCGCGCCGGAGGGCGCTCCGTTGACGGACTCCCAGAGAGAAGTCTGGCTCGCGTCCCAGATGGCGCCCGTGGCCTCCTGCGCGTTCAACGAGGGCGTACGGATCGGCCTGCGCGGGCCGCTCGACCTGCCAGCCCTTCGCGAGGCGCTCCGGCTTCTGGTCGACCGCCCCGAGGCTCTACGCACGACCTTCGATGCCGACGGGGAGCTCCAGCGCGTTGAGAGGGAGGGGACGATCCCGCGCGGCGTCGTCGATCTGACGGGAGCGACTCCCGCGGACGCGCAGACCAGGCGGGAGCAGGTGTTTCGCGAGGAAGCGAAGACTCCCTTCGATCTCATGCACGGGCCGCTCGTCCGCGCGCGACTCCTCGAGATCGAAAGCGACCTCCACGAGCTCGTTCTGACGGCGCATCACCTCGCGTCGGACGGCTGGTCGACGAACGTGATCCTGGGAGACCTCGCCGCGTTCTACTCCTCCGGCCGGAGCGGGAGCGCGCCGGTTCTCTCCGCGGCGCCCCGATTCACCGACTACGCGCGGCGCGAGGCGGCCCGGCGGAGCGGACCCGAGGACGCGGCGACGGAGCGCTACTGGCTCGAGGCCTTCGCCTCGCCTCCGCCGGTGCTCGACCTTCCGACGGACAGGCCGCGGCCGCCGGTCAAGACCTACGCGGGAGGCACGGTCCGGAGGACGATCTCCCAGGAGCTCGCCCGGGCCGTGCGGCAGGCGGGCGCGCGCGAGGGGTGCACGCTCTTCGGGACGCTCTTCGCGTCCTTCACCGCGCTCCTGCACCGCCTCACGGGACAGGACGATCTCGTGGTGGGGA
>JBBQNC010000141.1:0-8876 GCA_038329555.1 Thermoanaerobaculia bacterium | reverse complement strand
GAACGCGCGATCTCTTTCCGGCGGAGAGCGAGACTTACGCGGCGGTCGAGGCGATCGCGCGCGACGTCTTCGGCTCCTGTGGGTACGGTGAGATCCGGACCCCGATCCTCGAATCCACGGAGCTCTTCGCCCGGAGCGTCGGCGAGACGACGGACATCGTCCACAAGGAGATGTACACCTTTCCGGATCGCAAGGGACGGTCGCTGACGCTCCGTCCGGAAAACACGGCGGGAGTCGTCCGCGCGGCGATCGAGCGGGGAATCGAGCGGCTTCCGCGCCCTCTGCGTCTCTGGTACGCGGGCGAGCAGTTTCGGTACGAGCGTCCTCAGAAGGGCCGTTACCGCGAATTTCGCCAGATCGGCGCGGAGTTGATCGGCGTCGCGGGAAGCGCGTCCGACGCAGAAATCCTGATCATGCTCTTCGACTTCCTCGGGCGGCTCGGATTCTCGGACCTGTCCGTGACGCTCAATTGCGTCCCGGGCGGCGAGGGGCGGGCGGCGTTTGCGGAGGCTCTCCGGGCGCATGTCCGGCCGCAGGCAAACCGCCTCGGCGAGGACGACCGGCGGCGCGTCGAGGAGAACCCTCTGCGGCTGTTCGACTCGAAGGATCCGGAGACCCGGGCGGTCCTGGAGGGAGCCCCCGCGACGCTCGACTTCCTGGGCGAGCCCGCGGCGGCGCACTTTCGCGAGGTCCAGTCGCTCCTTCGCGAGGCCGGAATACCCTTTCGGGAGGACGCGTCCCTCGTGCGCGGGATCGACTACTACACCGTCACGGTCTTCGAGGTCGTTTCGGACAACCTGGGGGCGCAGAACGCGATTCTGGGAGGCGGCCGCTACGACAATCTGTTCGCCGACATGGGGGGCGCCCCGCTGCCGGCCGTGGGTTTCGCCATCGGCGAGGATCGGCTGGTCTCCGTCCTCCCGCGGGACCCGCGCCCCGCGCGGCCGCTCTGGTACGTTCTGCCCGGATCGGGCGAGGACTTCGGCTACGCGATGGGCGTGGCGCGCGTGATCCGCGCCGCCCACCCCGGCGCGATCGTCGAGACCGATCTCTCCGGGCGCGGCTTCGCGAAGGGCTTCGGACGCGCCGGTCAGATCCTGCAGGGCGATCCCGAATACCCGTTCCGGGTCGCGGAGGTCCGCGTCGTGTCCCTGGGTTCCCGCGAGAGGAGCGAGCAGACGGTGACCATCAAGAATCTCTCGACCCGTCAGGAAGAGACGACTCCGCTCGCCTTGCTCGGGCGGGTCGAGCCGTGACGGAGAATCCGCGTCAGCCGGCGGGAGATCTCCGGGCGGGCGAGGCGGGCCACCGGGTGCTCCTCAAGGGATGGGTCGGGCGACGGCGCGACCTCGGCGACCTGATCTTTTTGACCCTTCGCGACCGCAGTGGAACGGTCCAGGTCCTCTTCGAGCGCACGCGCTCGCCGGCAGACGCCGTGACCGCCGCCTCGGAGGCACGCAGCGAAGACGTGATCGAGGTCGAGGGCGAGGTGGTGCTTCGCGGCGAGGGACGCGCCAACGCGGAACAGCCGACGGGCGAGATCGAGGTCCTGGCGTCGCGTCTGACGTTTCTCGCGCGCGCCGAGACACCGCCGTTTCTCGTGGAGGACCGGACCAACGCGACGGAGGAGCTGCGCCTCGAGTACCGGTACCTGGATCTGCGGCGCCCCGCGATGCTCCGGAACTTCGTGCTGCGCGACGAGATCGTCTTCGGCGTCCGGCGGGGACTCCACGAGAAGGGGTTTCTGGAGGTCGAGACGCCGATCCTCACGCGGTCGACGCCCGAGGGGGCGCGCGACTTCCTGGTTCCCTCCCGGATGCACCGGGGGCAGTGGTACGCGCTTCCGCAGTCGCCCCAGATCTTCAAGCAGATTCTGATGGTGGCGGGGTTCGAGAAGTACTTTCAGATCGCGCGGTGCTTCCGCGACGAGGATCTGCGCGCAGACCGGCAGCCCGAGTTCACGCAGATCGACATCGAGATGTCGTTCCCCACGGAGGAGGACGTCTACGCGGTCGTCGAATCGCTTCTGGCCGACGCGTTCGAGGCGGCGGGCGTCCCTTGCGAGCCTCCTTTTCCGCGCCTGACATACGCGGAAGCCATGGAGCTCTACGGGACGGACCGGCCCGACCTGCGATTCGGCCTGCCTCTCGTCCGGCTCGACTCGGCGGTCCGGGACTCCGCCTTCGCGCCTGTCCAGGAGGCGCTCGAGCCGGGATCGGGCGGCACGGTGCGCGGGCTTCGCGTTCCGGGAGGCGCCGCGCTGTCGCGAAAGAAGCTGGACGAGCTGACGGAGGAGGCCAAACGCCACGGCGCGTCGGGACTCGTCTGGATCAAGCGCGCCGGGCTCGAGGTCACGTCCCCGGCCAGAAAGGGGCTCGAGGGGCCCGTTCTCGACGCGATCCTCGACGCGGGCGGGGTCGCCGACGGAGACCTTCTTCTGATCGTGGCCGACCGGGAGAAGGCCGCTTCGGCGGCGCTCGGGGCGCTGCGCGTCCAGATCGCCCGGGAGCTCCGCCTGATCGACGACACGCAGTTCCGCTTCTGCTGGGTCACGGATTTCCCGCTCCTCGAGTTCGACGCGGCGGCCGGCCGCTGGTTCGCCACGCACCATCCCTTCACGTCCCCCCGGGACGAGGACCTGGAGAACCTGGAAAAAGATCCGGGGTCGGTTCGCGCGCGTGCGTACGACGTCGTGCTGAACGGCACGGAGCTCGGCGGCGGGTCGATCCGCATCCACCGGGCCGACGTCCAGCAGCGCGTCTTCCAGGCCCTGGGAATCGGAGAGACGGAAGCGCGGGAGAAGTTCGGTTTCCTTCTCGACGCGCTGCGGTACGGTGCCCCGCCCCACGGAGGCATCGCGCTCGGCGTCGACCGCATGTGCATGCTGGCAGCCGGGGCGTCCTCGATCCGCGACGTCATCGCGTTTCCCAAGACGACCTCCGCGATGGATTTGATGGCCCGAGCGCCCTCGACGGTGTCGGACGAGCAGCTTCGGGAGCTGGGGATTACCCCGCCGTTCCCGCCCGCCGATCGCTCCTGAAGGTGTGACCGTTCCACGGCGCATCCTCGCCGGAGACCGCAGTGCTCCGACGGAGATCTGGATCGGCGACGGGTTGATCGACGACGCGCCGGCCCGGCTCGTTTCGCCCTCCGGCCGTTTCGTGCTCGTCTCGAGCGCCGGCCCGCGTCCCGTTGCGGACGTCGTCCGGGAACGGCTCGGGCGGCGCGTCCTCATCGATGTGGAGATCGACGACCGGGAGGAATCTAAGAACCTCGATGCCGTGGCGCGGATCGCGGATGCGGCGCTCTCGGCAGGCGTCCGCCGCGACGATGCCCTCGTCGCCGTCGGCGGAGGAGTCGTCTCCGACGTGGCCGGCTTCGCCGCGGCGATCGTGCTCCGCGGGATCGCATGGAACGCGGTCCCGACGACGACCGGCGCGATGGCGGATGCCGCCATCGGAGGCAAGACGGGGGTCGATCACGCCGAGGGCAAGAACCTCCTGGGCGCGTTCCATCCACCCGCGACGGTGCTCATCGATCCGGCCTGCCTCGACGGGCTTCCCGACCGCGAGTACCGGTCGGGCCTCGTCGAAGCCCTGAAGGCCGCCTGGATCGCGGACGCGGCCCTCTCCCGATTCGCCGACGAGGCGCTGCCCGCAGTGCTCGACCGCGAGCGCGGACCGCTTCTCGATCTGCTCGCGGGCGCAGCGAGCGTCAAGGCCGCGATCGTCTCGGCGGACCCGCGCGAGTCGGACCGGCGCCGCCTCCTCAACTTCGGGCACACGCTCGGGCATGCGTTCGAGGCGGCGGGCCGGTACCGGACCCTTCGCCACGGCGAGGCCGTCGCCTGGGGGATCGCCGCGGCTCTCGAGCTCTCGCGCGAGAGGGCCGGGCTCTCGGAAGCCGACGCGGAGCACGTGCGACGCGGGCTTCGCCGGCTCGGCCCGTTTCCGCCCCCGACTCTCTCGCTGGACGTGCTCA
This sequence comes from Thermoanaerobaculia bacterium, assembly GCA_038329555.1. Classification (GTDB taxonomy): domain Bacteria; phylum Acidobacteriota; class Thermoanaerobaculia; order UBA5066; family Gp7-AA6; genus JALYUA01. Next base: position 4,895 of record JBBQNC010000141.1, on the reverse strand, counting down.
CCCCCTACCTCGAGCGGGACAAGAAGGCGAGCGCGCGGGGAGTCGCCGGGGTCCTTCTCGAGTCGGTCGGCCGGGCCCGCATCGAGGAGGCCGTCCCGATCGCGGCGTGGCTCGACGCCGCCGCGCGCATGTCGCTCGCCTGACGGGGTTTGTGTCCCGCTCGCTCGCGGGCGGGCGTATAATGAAGCACCGTGCCCGGCAGACCCGCGAGGCGGCGAACCCGCCTCTTCGTTCTCCTCTGTGGCGCGCTGGTCCTCGCTTCCGTCGTCCCGCTCCTCGTTTCGGACGGTGTCCTGATCCGCCGCAACCAGCGCACCCTGGAGACGCTCGAAGAGAAGTACCTGACCCGTTCCTCGTCCGCCATCGCCGACCACCTGTCGGCGTTCTACACGGCCGCGAAGGAGCGCGTGAACGGCGCCGCCGGGTCCCTGAGGCTGTCGGGCCGTCTGACCGGGCGCGACCCCTTCCGGTCCCCCGAGGGCCCGCGGATCCTCGCCTCCGCGCTGAGCGGTCAGACACAGCTGGTCGCGCTTCGCGGAGTCAACTTCGTCGGCTCCGGCAGCTTCGTGGGCCCGGACATCCGATCGCCACAGGTCGACTACGAGTTCCGCAAGGGGTTCGAGGCCGCGCGCGACGGCGCCGTCTACCAGGGCCGCCCGTTCTCGGTCGAACGGCTCGGCTACGTCGCGGTTCTCGCGGCGCCGGTTCTCGACGACGCAGGCGGCGAGATCGGGGTCGTCGAGGCGCTCGTTTCCTGGCAGCCCATCGTGCAGGAGTTTCACGACGAGGCGCGGCGGGAGCTCAAGGTGACGCTTCTCGACCGGCAGGGTGAAGCGCTCTTTCCGGCCGCCGCGCGCGGCGCGGACCGCCGCGACGTCTCGCTCGTGCGCGACTTCGTGAAGTTTCCCGCCCGGCTGACGCGGTCGGAGAAGACGAAGACGGGGACCGTCCTCGCTTCCATCGCCCCCGTGGTCGAGCCGGACTGGGGGGTTCTGGTCGAGCGCGACCGGGATCTGGCCTTCGCGTCGGTGACGGAGATGATCCGCGACACGCTGCTGTGGAGCGCCGCTGCGCTCGCGGGCGCTCTTCTCCTCGGCGTCCTCTTCGCCCGCCGGCTCGCCGATCCCATCGCACGGCTCGCCGAATCGACGCGAGCCATCAGCGAGGGACAGTACGGCGCCACCGTCCAGGTCGGCGGCACGGCGGAGATCGCCGCCTTGTCCGAGAGCTTCAATCGCATGAGCGGCTCGATTCAGGTCGCCTTCGAGCAGGTCCAGCGCGCCGCCCGAGAGAACCGCGAGCTGTTCCTCGCCTCCATCCGGGCGCTCGCCGAGGCGATCGACGCCAAGGACCCGTACACGCGCGGGCACTCGGAGCGGGTGGCCACCTACGCGGCGGCCACCGCCCGGGAAATGGGTCTTCCGGCCGAAGACGTGGAGCGGATCCGGCTTTCGGCTCTCCTTCACGACGTCGGAAAGATCGGCGTCGACGACCGCATCATCCGCAAGCCGACCGCTCTGACCGAGGAAGAGTTCGAGGTGATGAAGACGCATCCGATCAAGGGCGCCGCGATCATGTCGGCGATTCCTCAGCTCGCCGACGTCATCCCGGGCATGAAGTACCACCACGAGAAGTGGAGCGGCGGCGGCTACCCGGAAGGAATCTCGGGAGAGCGGATCCCGCTTCAGGCGCGGATCGTCACCGTGGCGGACACGTTCGACGCGATGACGACCACGCGCCCCTACCAGAAGGCGATGGAGATCGAGTACGTTCTCGACCGGATCCGGCAGTTCGCGGGCGTGCGGTTCGACCCCGTTGTCGTGGAGGCGTTTCTCCGGGCGTTCGAAAAAGGAGACCTCATGCCGATTCCCGTCCAGCATCCGGGCGAGGAGGACGAGGTCCTTCTGCAGGAGGCCCTCTGACCCGGATCTCGCGGGGACCGCTCGCGCTCGCTTTCGCGCTCTCGGGCGTCCTCGCCGGGCTCGCCGGGGCGGCGGGATGCGGCAGCACGTCGGGCCCCACGAAGACGTCGGCCGAGGTCCTCCTGAACGAGCGGATGGCCGCCGTCCTGTTGCGCGACGGGCGGTTCCACGACGCCGAGACCGCGTATCGGGACGTGCTGCGCTCCGATCCTAAGAATCCCGAGCTGTACGACGGACTGGGCGTCGCCCTCCTGATGCAGGGCAAGGTCAAGGAAGCCCTGGACCCGTTCGATCGCGCCGTCAAGCTGACTCCCGACCAGGGCCGCTATCGGATCCATCGGGGGATGGCGCGCACCGAGCTCGGACGCTACGGGGAGGCGGAGGAGGACTTCCTCGTTGCCGACACGTCGCCCAACCCGGACGACCGGTTCGACGCGCAGGTCCACCGGGGCCGGCTCCGGCAGCGCCAGGGGGATTACCGTGGCGCCGAAGTCGAGTTCAACGGCGCCCTCTCCCACGACCCGAAATCGTTCGAGGCCTTGATCGGCCGCGGCGCGAGCCGCGAGGCGCTCGCGAACTACTCCGGCGCGGCGGAGGACTATCTCGAGGCGGTGCGCCTGCAGCCGAAGAGTCCGGAGGCGAATCTCCGCCTCGGCCTGGTTCTCGTGATGATGAAGAAGAACGCGCTCGGCCGCCGGTATCTCGAGCGCACCGTGGAGCTCGATCCGTCGGGAGACACCGGGGCCAAGGCGCGGATGCTCCTCGAGTCGACGCCGCCGTCCTGACGGGTCCGGCGCGGTCCGGCCCTCCTCGCACCCGGCCCGCTTCGATTCGCTTTACGCTCGGCGCCCGTGGAACTAGAGTCGGCGTGACATGACCGACCCGACGCCGACCGACCCCGACTCCGACCGCGGCCTTGCCGCGCAGCCGGAGCGCGACCGCAAGTCCTTCTTCGCGAAGATCAGGCGGGGTCTCTTCATGACCCACACCGAGATCTTCGAGAAGATCGGCAACGCGGTCAAGGAGGGGCTCGGGTTCGACGAGTCCGTCGTCCTGTCGCTCGAGGAGACTCTCGTCGAGGCGGACGTCGGGGCGGAAACCGCCGGGGCCCTCGCGGAGGCGATCCGCGCGCGAACGAGTCCGACCCGCCGAACCGATGCCGCGGAGCTGCGCCAGCTCCTTCGGGAGGAGATCGAGCGCCTGATCGCCACGGCGCCCCGACCCGCCGCCCGGCCGGCAGACGGGGCCGTCCCTCTCGAGGTGATCTTTCTCGTCGGCGTCAACGGCTCGGGCAAGACGACGACGACCGCGAAGCTCGCGCGGCGCTGGTCGGGCGAGGGCCGCTCCGTGCTGCTCGCCGCGGCGGACACTTTCCGGGCCGGCGCCATCGAGCAGCTCGCCATCTGGGCGGAACGTCTCGGCCTGCCCTTGATCCGGCACCGGGAGGGCGCCGATCCCTCGGCCGTCCTCTTCGACGCCCTGACCGCGGCCCGGTCTCGTGGCGCCTCGATGCTGCTCGTCGACACGGCCGGCCGACTCCACACGAAGCACAACCTCATGGAGGAGCTCGCCAAGATGCGGCGGGTCGCCGGACGCGAGGTGCCGGGCGCGCCGCACCAGACCCTCCTCGTGCTGGACGCGACCACGGGGGCCAACGGCCTCGCGCAGGCCCGCCGCTTCGTCGAGGCGGCCGGCGTCACCGGCGTGATCCTGACGAAGCTCGACGGGAGCGCGAAGGGCGGCGTGGTGCTCGCCATCTACCGGGAGTTGAAGCTGCCGGTCCTCTACGTCGGGGTGGGCGAGGGGATGGACGACCTCATCCCCTTCGACCCGGCCGACTACGCGCAGGCGCTGCTCGGTGAGGACGAGCCGGTCCGGGCGGAAGCGGCCGCGGAATCGCGGGACCAGGCGCTTTGAGCGCCGGTCGTCCCCGCGCCCGTTCCCGGGGTCGGGAGAGCCGCGACACCGCGCCCTCCCGGGCGGAGGAGGACCGCCGCTGGATGGAGCGGGCGCTCGACCTCGCCGAAAAGGGACGGTACGGGGTGTCGCCGAACCCGATGGTCGGCGCCCTCCTCGTCCGGGGAGGCCGCTCCGTTGGAGAGGGGTGGCACCGGCGCGCCGGCGGAGCCCACGCCGAGGTCGAGGCGCTCTCGCAGGCCGGAGGGAAAGCGCGCGGCGCGACGCTCTACGTCACGCTCGAGCCCTGCGGGCACCAGGGGAGGACCCCGCCGTGCGCGGACGCGATCGCGGCCGCCGGAGTCGCGCGGGTCGTCGCGGCCGCACGGGATCCCAACCCGCTCGTCTCAGGAAAGGGGATGCGCGCCCTCGGCCGCGCCGGGGTCGGCACCGCGTGGTCCCGGGGCGGCGAGCGGGCCAAGGCCGAGACCCAGAACGAGAAGTTCCGAATGTGGATGGCGCGCGGTCGTCCCTTCGTACTCGCCAAGTGGGCGGCGACCCTGGATGGCAAGATCGCGACCGCCGCCGGGGAGAGCCGGTGGATCACGGGTCTCGAGGCCCGGCGGCGCTCTCTCGCGTTGAGGGAGGAGTTCGACGCCATCCTGGTCGGCGCCGGCACGGTCCTCGCTGACGACCCGCGGCTGACGCGCCGGCTGGGCTGGAACCGCGCGACGCCGCACCGGCGCATCGTGCTCGACGGGAAGCTCCGCGTTCCCGCCACCGCGAGGGTGTTCGTGGACCCGACGAACACGTCGACGATCGTCGCTACCGCACGTCCGGCCGACGACCGCCGCGCGCGCGCGCTCGCGGAACGCGGCGTTGCCGTCTGGAGCCTTCCCGCCTCCTCGCCCGGCGCCGTGAGCCTGCCCCGACTCCTCCGCCGGCTGGCGGACGAGGGGGTGACGAGCCTGATCGTCGAGGGCGGCGCCGCCACGCTCTGGGAGTTCTTTCGGGCGGGCCTGGTCGATCGCGTCGCCGTCTTCGTGGCCCCGCGCATTCTCGGAGGGGCGGCCGCAC
>JBBQNC010000140.1:0-8949 GCA_038329555.1 Thermoanaerobaculia bacterium | reverse complement strand
ACGGAGACGTACCTCTACATCCCCGAGTCCCTGGCTCGCTACCCGGGCCAGGCCGGCGTCCGCACGCTGATGCAAAAAGCCGGCTTCCAAAACGCCCGCTTCGAAGAAAAGCTTCTCGGCACGATGGGAATCAACATTGGCGAGGCCCCGATGTAGGAGAAGGGATAGGTGACAGGTAACAGGTGACAGCAGCCACCGCTCCCCGCTCCCGTCTTCCGTCTTCGTTCTGCCGTCACCCGTCACCGGTCTCCCGTCACCTTGGGTCATGTAGACTCCCCCGCTCTTATGGCGCACCAGTACATCTTTACGATGCAGAACCTGCGGAAGGTCGTCCCTCCGCAGCGCGAGATCTTGAAGGGGATCTACCTCTCCTTCTACCCGGGGGCGAAGATCGGCGTGCTCGGCTTGAACGGCGCCGGCAAGTCCACGCTCCTGAAGATCATGGCCGGAGTCGACACGGACTTCGCGGGCGACGCGGCCCCCGCGGAGGGCACGCGCATCGGCTTTCTCCCCCAGGATCCGCGCCTCGACGCGTCGAAGGACGTGCTCGGCAACGTCGAGCTCGCCGTCGCCAAGACCCGCGGCCTGTTGCACCGGTTCGACGAGTTGAACGAGAAGATGGCCGGGGAGCTCTCCGACGCGGAGAGCGAGAAGCTGATGGCGGAGTACCAGCGCGTGCAGGACGCCATCGAAGCGTCCAACGCCTGGGAGCTCGACCGGCAGCTCGAGATCGCGATGGACGCGCTCCGCCTGCCGCCCGGCGACGCGGACGTGACGAAGATCTCGGGCGGCGAGCGCCGGCGGGTCGCGCTCTGCAAGATCCTGCTCGAGCGCCCGGACCTCCTTCTCTTGGACGAGCCGACCAACCACCTCGACGCCGAGTCGGTGGCCTGGCTGGAACGGCACCTCGCGGAATACCCCGGGACCGTCGTCGCCGTGACGCACGACCGCTACTTCCTGGACAACGTGGCCGGATGGATCCTGGAGCTCGACCGGGGCGCGGGCATTCCCTGGGAGGGAAACTACTCGAGCTGGCTCGAGCAGAAAGAGCAGCGTCTGGCGGTCGAGGAGAAGCAGGAGTCCGCGAAGAGGCGGACGCTGCAGCGCGAGCTCGAGTGGGTGCGGATGTCGCCGCGCGCCCGCCAGGCGAAGAGCAGGGCGCGCCTGGAGCACTACGAGGAGCTGCTCGCCGCCAAGGGGCCCGAGGCCCGCGGCGAGACCCAGGACCTCTTCATCCCGCCCGGTCCGCGGCTCGGAGACGTCGTCGTGCGCGCAGAAGGCGTCCGGAAGTCCTACGGGGACCGACTCCTCATGGAAGACCTCACCTTCGACCTGCCGCGCGGCGGCATCGTCGGGATCATCGGACCGAACGGGGCGGGCAAGACGACGCTCTTCAAGATGATCATGGGGCAGGAAAAGCCCGACGGCGGCAAGCTCGTGGTGGGCGAGACCGTCGTCGCCTCGTACGTGGACCAGGACCGCGACCGGCCCGACCCCAAGAAGACCGTCCACGAGGAGATCTCCGGCGGACAGGACAAGATCGTCGTGGGCAAGCGCGAGATTCCGTCCCGCGCCTACGTCTCGATGTTCAACTTCAAGGGGTCGGATCAGCAGAAGCGCATCGGCGATCTGTCGGGCGGGGAGTTCAACCGTCTCCACCTGGCGCGCACGCTGAAGAAGGGCGGGAACGTCCTCCTGCTCGACGAGCCGACGAACGACCTCGACATCGACTCACTGCGCGCGCTCGAGCAGGCCCTGCTCGACTTCGGCGGCTGCGCCGTGGTCATCAGCCACGACCGCTGGTTCCTCGACCGGATCGCGACGCACATCCTCGCCTTCGAAGGCGACAGCCGCACGGTCTGGTTCGAGGGCAACTACCAGGACTACGAGGCGGACCGGAAGCGCCGGCTCGGCATCGAGGCCGACCAGCCGCACCGGATCAAGTACAAGAAGCTGACACTGAGCTGAGGGCGACAGGGCGGTCCGCCGCGAGCCGGCCGCTGCGCGGGCATAATCGGTCGCGTTGAAGACCGCACTCTCCGCCGCCTTCCTCGTCGCCTCCCTCGCCGCCCGCGCCGGGTCGCTCGCCGCGGCTTGGAGCCCCGTCGAGGCCGTCGTCCTCGGAATCGCCCAGGACGGCGGCGTGCCCCACGCCGGCTGCCGCCAGAGGATCTGCGTCGAGGCGCGGCGAGACCTCATGAAGCGGCGGCTCGTCGCTTCGCTCGGGCTCCTCGACCGCGCGGCGGGAAAGCGGTTCCTGGTCGACGCGACCCCCGACTTCGCGCTGCAGATGGAGGCGCTCGGAGGGCTGCCGGACGCGATCCTTCTCACGCACGCCCACATCGGGCACTACCTGGGCCTCGCGCAGCTCGGGCGCGAGGTCCTCGGCGCGAAGGAGGTTCCCGTCCTCTGCACCCCGTCCATGGCGAAGTTCCTGAGAGAGAACCGTCCGTGGAGCCGCCTGGTGGCGATGCGCCACGTCTTGCTCCGCGAGATCGCGCCCGGCGTCGAGGAAGAGCTCACGCCGTCGCTCCACGTGACGGCGATCCGGGTGCCGCACCGCGACGAGGACTCGGACACCGTTGCCTGGCTCGTCCGCGGCCCCTCGAGGAAGCTCCTGTGGCTGCCCGACATCGACAAGTGGGACCGCTGGGATCGGAAGATCGAAGAGTTCACGAAGGATCCGGAGCTCACGGCCTTCGTGGACGGTACGTTCTTTTCGGCGGCCGAGATCCCGGGTCGCACCATCCAAGACATCCCCCACCCGCTGGTGCCCGAGACGATGGCGCGCTTCGAAGGCCACCCGCCCGCCGGCCGGCTCTTCTTCGTTCACCTGAACCACACGAACCGGCTTCTCTGGGATGCGGCCGCGCGCCGCGCGATCGAACGGAAGGGGATCGGTGTCGCTCGCGAAGGGAGCCGGTTCCCGCTCTGACCGCAGAAAAAAAAGGGCGGGGACGCCTGGCCCCCGCCTCGATCTCTTCGCATTCGCGGCCATGCGGCCGAGCGGCGATTTACTTGCGGTTGAAAAGCATCACGCCGACGCCGACCACGGCGGCGGCCGCGAGCACTTTCCCGAAGGGGAACCCGCGGCGGCGGGGCTTCAACGCGCTCGACCACTCCTCCGCCACGCCGACGCCCTTGGCGGCGAGCATGTCGAGGAGCTCGGTGCCGTGCTTGAGCGCTTCGCCGTAGAGCTGCTGCCCCCGGTCGATCGCCTCGTCCCGGATGTCGTCGAACTCGGAGCGCGTGCGCTTCAGGTTCTTCCCGAGCTGGTCGCGGGTGTCTTCGAAGGCCTCGCGGGCCCCGTTCTTCCCCTTCAAGCTTCGTACGGCCATCGGGATCGCCACGCGCGTCACGAGCGGGATCAGGACCGGGGCCAGGTTTCTCATGGTCTTTGCGGACATTCTGCTTCGGGCCATCGGGTTCTCCTTCTGGAATCTGCCGGCGGAGCCGGCCAACGGGTCGATTAGAGCAGATTCCATGCCGTCGTCCGTCCGTTCTGCCCCTCGCCGCGCGGATGTAGCATCGCCGTCATGAGCGACGAGGGGTCGCCCCCGCCGGGAGAGCAGAAGCCCGGGCACGCGCCCCAGCAGGCGCCCGCGTCGCCTCCCGTCCTGCCGTGGCACTCGACCGTGCGGCATCGTGCCGGCTGGCCCGCCGGCTCGTTGAGGACGATCCTCTGGAGGGGCCTGCGGCTTCGATGTCCCGTCTGCGGCGTGGGCAAGCTCTTTCGAACGTTTTTCGCCATGCAGGAGCGCTGTACGGCGTGCGGAGTCGCCTTCGCCCGGGAGCACGGCCAGTGGGTCGGCTCGCTCGACATCAATACCTTCCTCTGCGCGTTCCTGCTGATGATCGGGGTCGGCTTCGGACCCCTCTGGAGCCTCCGAACGAGCCTCATCGTCTGGATCTCCGCCGCCGTTCTCGTCCCCATCGCGACGTTCCGCTTCGTCCGAGGCCTCTGGACGGCGATCGTCTATTTAACGGGCGGGGTTTACTGAAGCTCTCTTCCCTCTCCCCCGCGCTCGGGGGAGAGGGTTAGGGTGAGGGGGACCTCGCGGCAACCAGCGCTGCGCGAAGACGTGTCAGCGAAGCTGCCGCAGCACTCCGTCCAGCGTCGTGATGTGGCGCTCCTGGGCGGGGATGAGGCGCTCCGCCACGAGACGCTTCGCATCGCCCTCGAGGGATGCGAGCGCGTCCCGGTAGTCCTTCAGGCCGTGCTCCTCCCCTTCCTTGAGGGCCTTCAAGGCGGACGCGTCGCCGAAAAGAGACGCGGCGGCCTCGATCGTCTTCGCGTACGCTCCCCAGGCTCCCGAGGCGTCCTCCGCCTCGCCGCCGGCGCGCCGAATCTCCTCCCGGAGCTTCTGCGCGGCCTCTCCGTGCTCCTGGGAGATCGCCCGGAGCTGCGCGGCGTCGGCGGGGCGGTCGTCGCCGATCTTCTCGATGGCCATCGCATACGTCTCCGCCGCCGAGATCTCGCCGCGGAGAAGCGATTGGAGCTGTTCGATCGGCTTGTCGGTCGTCCGAGTCTGTTGCATGGTTCCTCCCCGTCCGGTCGTTGCAACCCTCGTTCCCGGCGAGCCCGAGTCGCGGCGAAAGGCCCGTTCGGCGTCGGGGTCCCATCACCGAGCGCGAAGTGGCCCGCGCCTTGCTACTTGGCCGCGCAGAAGGAGGGCACACCACTATGGGTATCCTCGGATGGCTGCTTTTTGGACTGGTCATCGGAGCGCTGGCGAAGTTCGTGATGCCGGGCAGGGACGGCGGCGGAATCTTCGTAACGATCATTCTGGGAATCGTCGGGGCGTTGCTGGGCGGGTTCCTGGGCCGCGCGCTCGGGCTCTACCAGCAGAATGAACCGGCGGGTTTCATCGGGGCGCTCGTCGGAGCGATCGTTGTCCTCGCCATCTATCGGATGGCCACGGGACGCCGCCGGCTCGCCTGACAATTCGAGCTTCGTGGAATGTGTCGGGGCCCCGGCCCCGACACATTCTTTTTTTTCAAGCCTGTATTTTCTCCAGGCAAACGTGCAGGATCGGATCGTGAAGAAGACCGAGACAGGTCCCCAGGTCTCCGACGCCGAGCGACGGGACGAGGAGCGCCGGGAGGCCGAACGCCGCCGCGCCAGCCGGAGGGCCCACCGCCGGATTCGCATCCCCGCTGCGGAAAGCGCCGGAGACCGCCGCGCTGCCGACCGGCGCGAGGGCCTCGGCTAAAAGGCCAGGGAAAGACTGTACCGGCCCGGGGGAGGCTTTCAGGGCCCTAAGGTCTTCGGATTGTTCTAAGCGGAGCGCTCTCGCGGCGCCTGTTCGCGAAGCGAATGCCGCAGCCCCCCTGTCAACGCCGCGGGGCCCGTCAGAGGCCGGACTTCAGGTCCGCCGAGAGCAGGCGGTGGAAGAGGTGCTCGCCTCCCTCCCGCCGGACCGAGAGGCGGCCCGCCTGATACGCCCGGGAGCCCAGGCCCTTCTGGACGGAGTGGCAGATCGCCGTGTCCTCGTCCTGGATCCGCTGCCCGACCGCGATCGACGCCAGGTTGCGCTCCCGGTTCCCCGGCGAGACGTCCGAGAAATAGAAGTCGAACACGACCTCCGTCCGATCGACGCCGAGCGGGAGGACGAGGTTGGTATCCATCACTCCCTCGTACCAGTTCACCATGAAGTTCGGATAGATCCAGTAGTAGAGGGCCCGGTCCCCGGTGCGAACCGCGCCAGTCTGCGCCTCGGCTCCCTCGTGGACGACGGGGCTCCACTGCAGGCAGTAGCGCTCGCCGTTCTCGATCTGGTAGCGGCTGTAGTCGAGCACGCTGTCGAGCCCGCGGTGGAGGTGGGGAACGTGATATCCGCCGTCCAGATAGTTGTCGACGAAGACCTTCCAGTTGCAGTCGAACGCGTAGCGGCGCCGCTCGACGAAGTGCATCCCGGCGAGGTTCATCGGGCGGAATTGCTCGACCAGGGGCCCGAGGAACTCGGTCAGCTCGGGTCCCTCCGTCGAGAGCCGCACGAACACGAACCCCTCCCACTCGGCGGCCGCCACGGGAACGAGGCCGTTCTTCGACCGGTCGAACTCGCAGACTCCCTGGAAGTCGGGAGTTCCCTTGAGCTCGCCCTGCAGCGAGTAGGTCCAGCCGTGGTAGGGGCAGCGCAGGAGATGCGTCTTTCCCTCCGGGCGGGTCTCGACGGCCGCCGCGTGGTGCCGGCAGACGTTGAAGAACGCGCGGAGGACTCCGTCGGCGCCGCGAACGACGACGATCGGCTCGCCGGCGAGCTCCGCCGTGACGAATTCTCCTGAGCCGGCGACCTGGTCCGAGCGGCCGACCATCTGCCACGTCCGCGAGAAGACGGTTTCCCGTTCGAGCTTTTCGACACGGCGGTCCACGTACCAGCTCGCCGGGATCGTCCACGCCTCGGGAAGCGGCCGATCCGCGTCGTAGGAGGAGACGACCTGCTCGAGAGACGCGTCGGTCATGGGGCCACCGGCGTCGCCGTCTTTCTCGGCGGGTTGAAGAACGGCGTCTCGACGACCTTCGCGGGCACGCGATGGCGGACCGCTTCGACGGTCAGCTCGAAGTCGAGCACGGTCCCGACGGCGGCGTGCGTGCTGTCGATCGTGGCGAGGCCGATGAACTTTTTCAGGGTCGGCGACCACGTGCTGGAGGTCGCCTTGCCGACCTGGCCGCGCCCGCCGTATACGGGAACTGGCACGCGCGACGCCGTCGCGGGCACCTGCGGCGCGAGCCCGACGCGGTCGTAGATCGCCTCGACGGAGGACCAGTCGATCTCGATCCCCACGATCGTCCGGGCGGGGCCCCGCCGCTTTTCGCGCGCGAGGGCGGCCTGGCCGACGAAGCGCGCCTTGTCCAGGTGGACGAGGCGGCCGAGCCCCATCTCGAACGGCGAGTACTTCTGCGATTCGATGAGCGCCTTCTTGCTGCTCGAGAAATCGACGTCGATCAACAGCAATCCGGCCTCGATCCTCGCGACGTCCAGGGCGAGCATGCCCGCCGGCCGGATGTCGAACGGCTTGCCTCCCGTCATCAGCGCGTCCCAGACCTTCCCCGCTTCGTTCCAGGGGATCCAGATCTCGTAGCCTAGGTCGCCCGTGTAGCCGGTCCGGGAGATCTCGACGGGGACGCCGGCGATCTTCCCGGCGGTCACGCGAAAGTACTTGAGCTTCTCGATGTCCGCTTCCGCGACGCTGCGAAGCAGGCGCCCGGACGTCGGTCCCTGCAGCGCGAGCGAGGCGGTCTTCTCGGAGATGTCCTCGATGTCGACGTCCATCCCCACGGCGTTCTGGCGGAACCATCGGAGCGACGGATCCGCCGCCGTCCAGCGGTAGACGTTCTCGGCGAGGCGCGAAACGGTCCCGTCGTCGATCGTCTTGCCGCGCTCGTCGCACCACGGCGTGTAGATCACCTGCCCCACGGAGACCTTCCGGAGATCGCGCGTGACGATGCGGTCGACGAGACGCGTCGCATCCTTGCCGGTCAGCCGGTACTTGTACAGGGGCGACACGTCGATCAGCGCCGCCGCGTTCCGGATCGCGTTGTACTCGTGCTCGTGGTGGATCTCGTACGAGGAGACGGCGTAATAGCCGGACCACTCCCGGTAGCTCAGGCTCTCGCAGAGCGCGAACGTCTTTTCGTGGACCGCGGTTCCGATCGGCAGAACACACCTCGATTTGGCGCGCGAATTATATAGACTCGCCCGCCGACGCAGGACATGAGTCAGCATTACGACGTCGTCGTCATCGGGGGCGGGCACAACGGGCTCGTCCACGCCGCGTATCTCGCGCGCGCGGGCCGCAAAGTCCTCGTGCTCGAGCGCCGCCACATCCTGGGAGGCGCCGCGGTCACCGAAGAGGTCTACCCCGGCTTCCGTTTCTCCGTCGCGTCGTACGTCGTCTCGCTCCTGCGGCCCGAAATCATCCGCGAGCTGGATCTTCCCCGGCACGGCCTGGAGATCCTGCCCCTCGACGGGACCTTCACCCCGATGGAGAACGGCGACTACCTCTGGCGGGTCAACGACCACGGCCGGACCCGGCGCGAGATCGCGCGCCACTCCAAAGTCGACGCCGAGGCGTACGAGGAGTACGGCAAGGCCATGGTGGAGATGGGCCGGTTCGTGAAACCCATCCTCTCGATGACGCCGCCCGATCCCACGTCGCTCGACCCGCGCGGCCTCTTCGAGCTCCTCCGGATCGGCCGCCGCTTCCAGAAGCTGCGCCCCGACGACCAGCAGAACCAGGTCCAGCTCATGACGATGAGCGCGGTCGACTTCCTCGACCGCTGGTTCGAGACCGACGTCCTGAAGGCCACGATGGCCGCGTCCGGCATCATCGGGACCTTCCTCGGGGTCCGCTCTCCGGGCACGGCCTACGTCCTGCTCCACCACTACATGGGAGAGATCGACGGCGCGTTCCGCTCCTGGGGGTTCGCGCGCGGCGGGACGGGGTCGATCTCCGAGGCCATCGCGGCGGCGGCCCGCGAGGCCGGCGTCGAGATCCGCACGGAGGCCCCCATCTCGCACATCCGCGTCCGATCGGGACGCGCCACCGGCGTCGTCCTGGAGAACGGCGAGGAGATCGACGCGGCCGTCGTGTCGTCGAGCGTCGACCCCCGGCTCACCTTCCTGAAGATGGTCGGGCGGAAGGAGCTTCCCGACGACTTCGTCGAGGACCTCGACCGCTACAAGTTCCGGGGCTCCTCGGGGAAGGTCAACCTGGCGCTCGACGGTCTGCCGGAGTTCACGAGCCTGAAGGGGTCGGGCGCGCACCTGCGCGGCGCGATTTCGATCTCCCCCTCTGTCGAGTACATGGAGCGCGCCTACGACGACGCGAAGTACGGACGCTTCTCCCGGCGTCCGTACATGGACGTGGTGATCCCGAGCCTGACGGACCCGTCGGTCGCGCCGCCGGGCAAGCACGTGATGTCCTGCTTCGTGCAGTACGCCCCGT
>JBBQNC010000139.1:0-8960 GCA_038329555.1 Thermoanaerobaculia bacterium | reverse complement strand
GAGCGAAAGAGGGAACGGGGACCTTTCCGTCCGACGTGTCTCCCGCCGGAGGGGGAAAGTAGAGACCCCGCTCCGTTTCCGACGAATTCTTCCATCCGCTCGCACCGCGAGTAGTCTCCAGAGCGGAAGCGAAGGAGGAGGCTCGCGGTGCGGGAGCCGGAGCGGAGCGCCAGCGCAGCGGAGGCGACGTTCAGTAGATGATGACCTGGTCCCCCACCTTGCTCATCTCGAACAGCGCCTCGATGTCCTTGTCGGCGAGCCGGACGCAGCCGTGCGAGGCGGCCCTGCCGAGCTGGTTGACCGCCAGCGTCCCGTGGAGGGCGTACCCGCCCCCGAGGTTCAACCGGTAGTGCCCGAGCACCTTGTCGAAACGGCGCTGGGGCGTCGTCACCGGCGGGATCACGACCGTCTTGCCCGCGCGGATGAGCTCGCCCGGCGGGAGCTCCCTCTTCGAGCCGTCGGGCGCGACCTCGACGACCGATCCGTTCACGATCGTGAGGACGCTGCCCTTCGGCCGCCCCTTGCCTTGCAGCCAGGACCAGACGCCGCCCGACGGGGTGTCCGTTGCAATGGGGGCGCCCGTCGCCGCGTCCACGGCCTCCCCGGCTCGCAGCCGCACGACCGCCCCGCCCTTCTTGCGCGCCTCCTCGACGTAATGCCAGTCCGGCGGAACCCACACCGGGTTCTCCTCCTTGGAGCGGATCCGGAAGCGTCCCGTCGGGGTCTCGAAGACCATGGTGCGGCCGTTCTCGACGAGCGTCGTCCCCTTCCCCGTCGAGCAGATCGCCTGGAAGACGACCTTTCCGCCCTGCCGCACGGTGACGCGGTTCTCCGCCGTCGAGACGATGATCGTCTGCGGGCTGTCCGCGGCGTCGTCGAGGCGGACCTCCGTCTTCTCCACCTTCGAGCGGAGCTCCGAGACCTTTTCGGCCCGCGCGTCGGCGGCGCTCACGAGGTCGCGGTAGCGCCCCTGGAGCCGCGTCGCGATCAGGGCGTCGATCTTCTCGAGGCGGTCCATTCGTCGCGCGTCGCGGAGGTTCTCGGACTCCGCGACGATCGCGAGCGCGAATGCGCCGGCGGCGATCACGAAGAGCCCCCATGCACCGAGGAATCCGATCCGGAACTTCATCAGAATACGTAAACGCGGGTGCGCGGGCCCACGCGTTTCCAGATCGCCGCGAGGTCCTGCTCCGGAACCTGAAACGAGCCGGGCTTGACGCCCCGCAACGGGCTCTCGGCCGGGGGCGGCGAATGGATGACGGCATCGCCGGACAGAACGATGACGAACCGGCCCAGCCCCGACGGGACCGGAGGAAGCGGTCTCGGCGGCTTCGTCCCGTTCATGGCGTAGACCCAGGCGGGCGCCTTCCGGGCGGCGTCCTGGAGCTTCTCCCGGATCGAATACGCGCCCGAGAGGGGCGCGAACGTCCACCGCTCGGAGCCGAGCTGGATCGTGCGGCCGGGCCCCGGCTCGGCCGGCGCCTCGCGAACGACCCGGTCGCCGTATTGAAATCGGAACCGCTTCCTGGCCGTGTCTAGGACGATGAAGAAGTCCTCGCTCCCGACGCTCTCCGCGTACTTCATCCGCGCGTCGAGCGTCGCCGCGAGCGTCTTTTCGTCCGCTTCGAGATCGGCGAGGTCGCGCCGGGCCTGCTTGATCTCGAAGGGAAGGGCTGCGCTCTGGCGCAGCGACTGCGCGAACCGCCGGTCGAGCGACTCTCTCTGCAGCGTGGCGCCGGCTCCGAGCATCCCGGCGGCGGCCAGCAGGAAGAGGCTCAGCTTCCACGGCGGCCGGGCGCGCTTTCTGGGACGGCGGAAGGCCTGCGTGACCCGCAGAAAGCCCGTCTTGATCGCGAAGATCCCCGACTGGTCCATGGGGCCGGGAGGACGGCCGGAGGGCGGCGAGGGAGGCGGGGCGCCCGTCTTCATCGGTCGGTCGCCCCTCGGGGACGAAGGGAAGGCTTCGCCGTCACTTGACGCGGACGAAATCGCGCGCCGGACCCGTCGCCGGGATCTCCTCCGGCACGCCCAGGTAGAAGCCCTGCCCGAACGGGATCCCGAGCCGGCGGCACTCCTCGAGATCCTCGGGCGTCTCGATCCCCTCGGCGATGCACGTCGCGTCGATGCGGCGCGCGAGGTTGACGAGCATCTCCACGACGTCGCGCTTGATCGTGTCTGCGTGGAGTCCCGTGATGAGCGTGTTCGCCACCTTCAGGTAGTTCGGGCGCAGCTCCGCGATCGACTGCAGCGAGGCGTAGCCCGACCCGGCGTCGTCGATCGCGATCCGGAAACCTTTCTCGCGCAGCGCGGAGAGCGCTTCGCGGAAGACGGGAATGTCGCGGATCGCCGAGCGCTCCGTGACCTCGATGACGACGCGCTGGCGCAGCCTCAGGAGGGGCTCGAGGATCTCCTTCTTGGTCGTGAGAGCCGTGATCGAGTCCGCTTCGCAGTTGATGAAGAGGTTGCCGCCCGGGCTCGCCATGTAGTGCGCGGCCGCCGATTCGATGCAGAGCTGCTCGAGCTCCCAGATCGACTCGTGGTCGCCCGCGAACTGAAAGAGCAGCTCGGGACTCTCGAAGGCCGTGTCCGCGGGTCCCCGCGTCAGTGCCTCGTGGCCGTGGAGGGCCATCGTATTCAGGTCGAAGATCGGCTGGTACACCGTGCGGACGCGGCGCTTGCGGAGGATCTCCTGGAAGGAGTCGCGGAGGAGCGATTGCCGCTCCTCTTCCTTGGTGGTCGCGATCGCGATCGCCTGGCGCAGCGCGCGGTAGACGAGCCGCTCGACGCGCATCTGCGGGTTCGAGTGGATCACCGAGTAGCCGACGAAGACTCCGATCCGCTTGTGAATCCGCGATCCGAAAGTCTCGTCGAGCGAGCCGCGCAGCGACTCCTCGACCTGGCGGGCCTTGCGCTGAAGCCGGCTGATGGCGTCCTCGCCGGGCTCCATGCTGGTGAAGACGTAGAAGTCGGAGCCGCCGGCCCGGTTGACCGCAACGAAGTCCTCCGTCGCGAAGACGGTCCCGAGCATGCGGCGCAGGGCCTTGCCCGTGTGGCGGAGCAGCTGGTCGAAGACCTCCCAGCCGTAGGTCTCCTCGATGTGGCTGTACTGCTCGACGTCGATGAAGAGAACGCCGAGGTCGCGGTTGTCCAGGAGGCGGTCGCGCAGCGCGTCGATGATGATCGGAACGGTCGGCAGCTCGGTGACCCCGTCGAAGAGGAGGTTCTTGAAGCGGACTTCCTCGTTCTCCGACGGGATGTAGAGCGGCGCCTCCTCCCCCCGCTCGTCGAGCAGCTTGCGCACGGTCGACAGCAGCTTGCGGCGGGTGAAGGGCTTCGTGATGTAGTCGTCGGCCCCGACCTGCATTCCGGTGATGAGGTCGCGGATCTCGCTCTTCACCGTCAGCATGGCGATCGGGATCTGGCGCGTCTCCGGGGCATTCTTCAGCGTCGTGCAGACTTCCCAGCCCGAGAGCTCGGGCATCATGACGTCGAGCAGGATCAGGTCCGGGCGGAGCTCCAGGGCCATGTCGACCCCCTCGCGGCCGTTGTGCGCGGTGATGGCGGAGTAGCCCGCGGACGCGAGAATCGTCTGAACAATCAACAGAATGTCTTCGTCGTCGTCGACGATGAGGATTTTTTCAGCCGGCATTACGCGGTTCGGGCTCCGGATGTTGGGGTCGGAAGACTCCCCTCATAATAGCAGCACCGAATGAACGAGGCCGCGAGAACCCAGGCGTGCGCGGCCGCCGAGCGCCTGGAGCTCGATGAAAAAGCTCAAGCCGATCACGTCCGCGCCGAGCTCGTCCGCCAGACGCAGGCAGGCCTCCGCCGTCCCCCCGGTCGCGAGCACGTCGTCGGAGATCAGGACCCGTTCCCCCGGCGCGCAGGCGTCGCGATGGATCTCGAGGGTGTCCTTGCCGTACTCGAGGCCATAGCTCGCGCGGTGGGTCTCGCGGGGCAGCTTGCCCGGCTTGCGGACCGGCACGAATCCCACCGAAAGCTCCCGCGCCAGGGCGGCGCCGAACATGAACCCGCGCGCCTCGATGCCGAAGACTTTCCCGGGAGGGTCGGCCCGCCAGGGCTCCGCGAGCGCCCCGACCGCTTCGCGGAACGCATCCGGCGACGCGAGGAGCGGCGTGATGTCGCGAAAGAGAATGCCTGGCGTCGGGAAATCGGGCACGTCGCGGATCCAGGGGCGAAAGTCGGTCATCCGGTGATCTCGAAGACCTGGAAGCCCTGGGGAGGAAGGTCTTCGACGGTCAACTTCGTCACCTTTCCGCCGAGCGGCCCCTCGCGCAGCCTTTCGAGGTAACGCGCGACGGCCTCGGGCTCCCCTTCGACCGCCGTCTCGACGCGGCCGTCGGAGAGGTTGCGGACCCATCCGCGGACGCCCGCCTCCCGCGCCGCGCGCTGGGCGAACGCGCGAAAGCCGACGCCCTGCACGCTCCCCGCGAGCACCGCGCGGCGGGCGGCGGCGCTCATCCCGTGACGCCGGCGCGCCCGAACTTGCCGACGAGCGGGACGAAGACGACGACTTCCCCGTCCTCCTGCGCGAAGTCGGTCTTCCGCCGCCGCACGACGCGCACGCGCTGCCGTTCGGGGGGCCCGATGGGAACGACGAGACGGCCTCCGACCGCGAGCTGAGCGAGAAGCGGCTCCGGCACCTCGTCGGTCCCGGCCGTCACCAGGATGCGGTCGTAGGGCGCCGCCGCCGGATATCCATAGGTCCCGTCGAAGGTCTTCACCGAGACGTTGTGGCATCCCAGGGATCGCAGGAGGCTCGACGCGCGCCGCGCGAGCTCGTCGATCCGCTCGAGCGAGTAGACGGTTCGGGCGAGCCGCGAGAGGACCGCCGTCTGGTATCCGGACCCGGTGCCGATCTCGAGCACCTTGTGACCGCGCTCGACGCCGAGGCGCTGGGTCATGATCCCGACGACGTAGGGCTGCGAGATCGTCTGCGCCTGCCCGATCGGCAGCGAGTGGTCCCCGTAGGCCTTCGCGCGCAGCGCGTCCGGCACGAACAGGTGCCTCGGAATCTCCCGCATGGCGGCGAGCACCCGCGGCTCGTCGACACCGCGCGGCGCCACGTACCGATCGACCATTTCCCGGCGTAGGGTCTCCTCCCGCGCAGGCGCGGAGGATCGCGTCGGGTTGGACGGCATCTGCCTCATTCTAGGGGCGGTTGCGCCGGAAGAATAGGAAGGAATTGCCGGGAAGCCCCGTTAGACTATCGGTTCGCCCAGCGCGAAGGGAGGCGCCGTTGACCGAGGAACAGACCGCGCAGCTCGACCGGCCGTCGGAGCTCTCCGACGCTTCTCGGGAAGAGCTCAGGAAATGGTACGCGATGATGCACCTGGCTCGCGTGCTCGACGACAAGGCGCCGAACTACCTCAAGCAGGGGCTCGGGTGGAGCTACCACGCACCGTGCGCCGGGCATGACGCGATCCAGCTCGCGCTCGGCATGACCTTCCGCCCCGGCCGCGACTATCTCTTCCCCTACTACCGCGACCTCGCGACGTGCGTGGCGGCAGGGCTCTCGGCGGAAGAGATCCTCTTGAACGGCATGTCCAAAGCGACGGACGTCGCGTCGGGCGGGCGCCACATGTCGAACCACTTCGCGAAACCGGAGATCGGCATCCAGAACGTCTCGTCCGCCGTTTCGAACCACGCCCAGCACGCCGCGGGGCTGGGGCGCGCGATCAAGACCTACGGCGGCGACGCCCTGGTGTTCTGCTCCGTCGGGGAGTCGTCGCTTTCGGAGGGCTACTTCTACGAGGCCGTCAACGGCGCCTCGCGGGAAAAGCTGCCGGTGATCTTCGTGGTCCAGGACAACGGTTACGGCATCTCCGTTCCCAAGCAGGATCAGACGGCGAACCCGATCGCCTCGGACAACTTCTCGGGATTTCTGAACCTCCGGATCATCCACTGCGACGGGCTGGACGTGTTCGCCTCCTTCCGCGCGATGCGCGAGGCCGTCGAGTTCGTCCGCTCGGGAGCCGGGGCCGCGATCGTGCACGCGAACGTCGTCCGGATCCACTCGCATTCGAACTCCGACCGCCACGAGCTCTACCGCACGCCGGAAGAGCTTGCGGCCGCGCGGCGGGCGGATCCCCTCCCGCGGTTCCGCCGGACGCTGATCGACCACGGCGTCCTCTCCGCGCAGGAGGTCGAGGCGATCGAAGCGCAGAACCTGCAGACCTATGAGGACGCCGCCGACCGCGCGCGCAAGGCGCCCGATCCGGATCCCGCGTCCATCTTCGAGCACGTGGTTCCCGAGCCCTGGACGCCCGAAGCCTGGCCCGAGGGAATCCCGGACGGATCGGGCGAGGCGCAGACCATGGTCCAGGCATTGAACAACACGCTCAAGGAGGAGTTCCGTCACAACCCGGACACCTTCATCTGGGGGCAGGACGTCGCGTACCGGGAGAAGGGCGGCGTCTTCAACGTCACGAAGGGGATGCAGCAGGAGTTCGGGGTCAAGCGGGTGTTCAACGGCCCGATCGCCGAGGACTTCATGCTCGGAACCACCGACGGGTTCTCCCGCCTCTCGGACAAGATCCGGATCGTCGTCGAAGGGGCGGAGTTCGCCGACTACTTCTGGCCGGCCGCCGAGCAGATGGTCGAGATGTCCCACGAGTTCTGGAGGACGAACGGCAAGTTCGTTCCGAACGTGACGGTGCGGCTCGCCTCGGGGGGATACATCGGCGGCGGGCTCTACCACTCTCAGAACATCGAGGGGTGGCTGACCACGCTGCCCGGCATCCGCGTCGTCTACCCGGCGTTCGCGGACGACGCCGCGGGCCTGCTCCGCACCTCCATCCGGTCGCGGGGCATCACCCTCTTTCTCGAGCCGAAGTTCCTCTACAACAACCCGCTCGCCCGCGCGAACGTGCCGAAGGATTTCGCCGTGCCGTTCGGAAAGGCGCTGGTCCGCCGCGAGGGAACCGACCTTTCCATCCTGGCGTACGGGACGCCCGTCCATTTCGCCCTCGAGGCCGCGGAGGCCTTGGCGAAGGAGGGCCGGTCGGTCGAAGTCGTGGATCTTCGCTCGCTCGTCCCGCTCGACCGGGAAGCCATCCTCGCCTCGGTCCGAAAGACGAGCCGTGCCCTCGTTGCCCACGAGGACAAGGTGCACGGCGGCTTCGGAGGAGAGATCGCCTCGCAGATCCAGGAAGCCGTCTTTCCGTACCTGGACGCGCCCGTCGGCCGGGTCGGCTCGACCTTCACGCCGGTGGGGTTCAACCGGATCCTCGAGCGCGCGGTGCTGCCGAACGCCGAGAAGGTGGCCGAGGCGGCGCGAAAAGTCCTCGCGTACTGACGCGTCGTGACTTCCGACTTCTCTGATGTCAGACGAGGTTGTCGGTTGCCGGTTCAGTTCTCGGTTGGGAACGGGAACCAGAACTGACGACTGAAAACTGGCTACTGAATTCCGACCTCCGCCGGCTCCCCTGCCTCCTGCCCGCTACTCCGCCTCCGGGACCAGCCTCTTCGCGACCTCTTCGAGCAGCGGGAGCGAACGGTAATCCGTCAGATCGAGGTGCAGCGGGGAGAGCGCGATCCACTTCTCCGCGATGGCGGAGATGTCGGTGCCCTCCTCGAGCTCGCCGGTCGGGATGGTCGAGCCGATCCAGTAGTACGGCCGTCCCCGGGGGTCCTTCTTCTCGACGACCGCTTCCCCGTAACGGCGCTTCCCGAGGCGGGTGACGCGCACCCCGCGGCAGGCGCCCGCCGGAACGTTCACGTTGACGAGCGTCCCGGCCGGCAGCGGCGATTCGAGGAGACGCCGGGCGATCCGGCGGGCGAAGGACGCCGCCTCGTCGAAGGAGAAGCCGGTCTCGATCTCCTGCGAGATCGCCACGGACGGGATCCCGAGAATCGTGCCCTCGAACGCCGCGGAAACTGTCCCCGAGTACGTCACGTCGTCGCCAAGATTCAGCCCGAGGTTGATGCCCGAGAAGAGAAGGCTCGGGCGGTCGTTCTTCAAGAGGTGGAGCACTCCCCAATTGACGCAGTCGGTCGGTGTTCCGTCGACGGACCATCGCTCCGGCCCGACGAGCTTCGCGCGCAGCGGGTGCTGGAGGGTGAGAGAGTGCCCGGCGGCGCTGCGTTCCTGGTCGGGAGCCACGGTCGAAACGTCGCCGACCTCCGCGAGGGCCGCGGCGAGGCGCTCGATGCCCTCCGAGAAGACCCCGTCGTCGTTCGTGACGAGAATGCGCGGTCGGGTCACGGAGCCGCGGCGTCCGCCCGCGGCATCACGAACATCAGCACGATGTACGCGAGGATCCCCGGGAACGCGGCGGAGAGGATCGACACGAGGACGTAGAGGACGCGCACGAGCGTGACGTCGACGTCCAGGTACCCGGCAATCCCGCCGCAGACCCCGGCGATCATTTTATGGCGGGTCGAGCGCGCGAGACGCCGTGGGCGGGCGGGGGGAAGCTCGGCGCTCACGCCTCTCCCCCTTCATACACGACGCGGTTCTTCTCCGTCTCGTTCAGGCTCACGCGCACGAGACGCGCCGGCGCGACGCGCGCCTCGAGCTCCTTCCAGATCGCCACCGCGATGTTCTCGGCGGTCGGATTGACGCCGGCGAGAAACGGAACGTCGTAATTGAGGTGCCGCCGGTCGAGCCGTTCCACGACGGCCGTCCGGACCGTCGTCTTCAAGTCGGTGAAGTCCATCACGTATCCCGTCTCGGGGTCGATCTCCCCTTCCACCGTGACTTCCAGCTCGTAAGTGTGACCGTGCCCATTGGGGTTGTTGCACTTGTCGAACACCCGGCGATTGCGGGCGTCGTCCCATTCGTCGCGGTGGAGCCGGTGCGCCGACGCGAAGTGAGACCCCGACACGAGCCGGACTTTCATGGCGCAACAGAGTATCGCCCCGGCTCGCCTCCGGCGAAACTCTTGTTGAGCCACCGCAGGAGAGGCGAGCCGGCTCGCTCCTCCCCTCTCCACCCG
>JBBQNC010000138.1:0-8968 GCA_038329555.1 Thermoanaerobaculia bacterium | reverse complement strand
CCGTGGTCGATGTGGCCGGCGGTGCCCACGAGGAAACGCTTCACGGTGTCGAAGGCTATACGACCGGGAACCGAGCCGCGCGCTCGAGCCACGGCCTCCGCCTTCCGATCGAGTCGCGCTGATATTCTCCCGGCCATGCTCCCGCGCCTCGAGGCGGACCTGAAAGAAGCCCTCAAGGCCGGCCAGAAGCGCCGCGTGTCCACCCTGCGGCTGCTCCTGTCGGCGCTGAAGAACGAGCGCATCCAGCTCCAGCGCGATCTCACGGATGAAGAAGTCGAAGCGGCGATCCGCCGGGCGGTCAAGCAGCGTCGCGAGGCGATCGAGCAGTACGGCCTCGGCGGACGGGCCGATCTCGTCGCGGCGGAAACGGAGGAGCTCGCCATCCTGGAGGCTTATCTTCCGAAGTCGTTTTCCCCGGACGAGCTCGAGGCCGCCGTCAAAGAGATCATCGGGGAGAAGGGGCTTCAGTCGGGCAAAGACGTCGGCGCGCTCATGAAGGAGCTCATGGCCCGCCATCGGGGAAAAGTCGACGGAAAGCGAGCCCAGGAGATCGCCCGCCGGCTCCTTCCGTGACCGCGGCCGGACCGGGCGCCGGGCGCCCGCGCGAGGAGGTCGAGGTCAAGATCCCCTGTCGGGATCTCGACGCGGTCCGCGAGGATCTCCGGGCCAGCGACGCCGAGATCGCCAAACCGCGACACTTCGAGACGAACGACCTCTACGACGACGGCGAAAAGAAGCTGTCGGGCGCCGGCCGCACCATCCGGTTGCGGCGCGCCGCCGGCCGGGCGATCCTGACCTACAAGGGCCCGGCGCATTTCCAGGGAGGAATCAAGACGCGTGAAGAGCGGGAAACGGAGGTCTCCGACCCCGCCGAGGTCGAGGGAATCCTCGCCGGCCTCGGCCTCACGCGCCGCTTCCGCTACGAAAAATTCCGCGAGGAGTGGCGGATGGACGGATGCTCCGTGGCCCTGGACGAAACTCCGATCGGAACCTTCGTCGAGGTCGAAGGGGAACCTCCGGCGATCCGGCGAGTTCTCGGCCGACTCAAGCTCGAGTTCACGGAAGCACTCCCCTACTCCTACGCGCGCCTCTATTCCAATCGGAGAGAAGAGGATGGCTCGCTTCCGCCCGACATGGTCTTCCCGGAGCATCATTGACCGGTCATCCCCGAAACGGCATCTCGGGGCTCACTTGACCATCGAACCAGCGCCCCCTGTCCCGCGGGCGTTTCTTCTCGCCGCCGGACGCGGCCTGCGGTTCCGGCCGGTCACCGAGGCGATCCCGAAGCCGCTCCTCGAGTACCTGAACGTTCCCCTCGCGCGCGCTCATCTCCGGCGGCTGCGCCAGGCCGGAGTCCTCGAGGCAGCGGTCAACCTCCACCATCTCGCCGAGCAGATCGAGCAGAACCTGGTCCACGGCTCGACGGAACTCCCTCAGCTCCGCTTCTTCGCCGAGCCCGAAATCCTCGGCACGGCCGGCGCTCTGCGCAACGCCGGGTCCTGGCTCTCCGGCGGGGACTTTCTCGTCGTGAACTCCGACACCGCAATCGATGCGAACTACGGCCGGCTCCTGCGGCGCCACCGGGAGAGCGGCCGCGCCGCCACACTTCTCGTCGTCGAGAACCGGGAGCCCGACCGGTACACGCCGCTTCAGTCCGAAGGGAACCGAATCTCGGGATTCGGCCGAACACCCTCGCGGCCGCTCGATCGGGCGCCTCTGCTGTACACCGGAGTCTGCGTGCTCGCCCCCCGTCTCCTGGACCGAATTCCCCCGGGCGAATCCTCCCTCGTCGCGGACGTCTGGGATCCCCTCCTCGCCGAAGGGCGGGAGGAAATCGGCTGGCTGCTCCACGAGGGACCTTTCACCGATCTCGGCAGACCGCGCGATTTCCTGAGCGCGTCGCTCGAAGCGCTCGCGCGGAGTGGACCGTTTCCACCGGGGTCCGGTGGCTTCGACGAGAAGACCCGGGTTCTGTCCGCCCGTGCGGTATCGGGCTTCGAGGCGCGGGACAGCGTCCTCGCGGACGTTCCCGTCGGGGACGGCGCCCGCATCGAAGGGACCGCCGTCTGGAGCGGCGCCGCGATCGGCGCCGGTGCCGAGCTGCGGGGCTGCATCGCCGCGCGCGGGCGCATCGAACCCGGCGCCCGATTCGAGAACTCTCTTCTCTGGTCTTCCGAGGGCGGCGCCGCTCGCGCCTTCCCTCTCGGCTGACGGCCGCGCGCTCGCGCCCCGACCCTCCGGCCTTCCCGGGATGCTCATGGTGTCCAGCTCCTTTCCCCCCGGCGGTGGTAGAGCGTCCGCAGCTTCGCGGACCGCCCATAGACGCGGACGACGGCCATCCGGTCGCGGCCGTCCCACAGATAGACGGAACCGGGCGTCGACTCCCCGATCGGCGAGAAGGAGCAGATGTCCGATCCGTTGAACCGGATGGGGTCGTCGAGGCGGTCGAGGACCGCCAGGGGATCGCCCGGATCCGGGACGGGGACGCCTCGCAGGATCCCCGGCATGACGTCGTTGCGGCTCCATGCAAAGCCGGCGATCGGTCGATCGACACCCCTCGCGATGTCCGCCGTGCGCACGCCGTTGCGGTTGCCGTCCGCGTAGATCGTCCACTCGTACCGGTCCCCGCTCTGGCGGAACTTCAGACCGACGTATCGCCCGCGGGTGATCGCGACGGATCTCGCCCGCAGCATCGCGCTGCCGACCTCTCCGGCCGCCGACCGGATGGAGACGGACTGTTCAAGCTGGAAGACCGCCGGGGCGACGGCCCCCAGCACGGCGGCGGCGACGGCAAACGTCAGGAGGAGACCGACCACCGAGATTCCCCGCTCCGTCCGCTTCGGGACGCCGCCGGCACACCGGTGTCGGTGCCCGCAGACCGGGAAGGGCCCGAGGCCGCTCGCGCGGCCCCGGGCGGGCGAAGTGATCACCGTCCCTTGCCCAGCGGGACGGAGCTCGAGGCCGACTTCTTGGACGCCGCGCGGCCCGGCCGGGCCGAGCCGGAACGCACCTTGGCGCTCAGAGTCGTGGGGCCGGACAGCGCCACGTAGGGCTTCAGCTCCTGGAAGAGCTTCTCGCCGACGCCCTTGACCTCCATGAGCTCTTCGATCCGTCCGAAGGCGCCGCCGTGCTTCTTGCGGTACTCGATGATCCGTTCGGCTGCCTTCGCACCGACACGAGGGAGGTAGGCGAGCTGAGCGGCCGACGCCTGATTGATGTTGATCTTCTTCGCCGCCGCGGTCTCGGGTGCGTCCGTCGCGGACGCAGGACCCGGGCTGCCGGCGACGAAGGCCGCCGCGAGGAATGCCAGGATGGGTGCTTTCATTTCGCTCCTTTTCACTTCTCTTTCGTTCCGGTCGATTCGGGAAATGTCCTCATCGGGTCCTCGCGATCAGGCGTTCTCCATCGGCCCTCCTTTCGTTGGCGAAGCCAGAAGGCCAGAGGCGTGCCCGAAGACACGAAGGCGCCGAAGGGCCTCAAACCACGGGAGTTCTCGTTCTTCGGATGCCGCGGGGGCCCGTCGAAGATCGACAAAGAATTCTCTCGGGCGCACGCGGGCCGGCGCGAACTCGCGGTCTGCGAACCGCTTAGCCGGGAGACAAGTCTTCTTGTCGGGCGTCTGAGATCGTGTCGGAAGGAGGCGGGTAAACTCCTGCGCGATGAGCGGGAAGGAAATCATCGTCGGTGTGTCGGGCGGCTCGGGAGCGCTGCTCGCCCGCCGCTTCGTCGAGCTCGCGCTGACGGCGCCCGACGTCACCCGTCTTCATCTCGTCGTATCGGACTCGGCGCTCCGCGTGGCCCGCACGGAGCTCGACCCCTCGATCGAAGAGGCGTCGGATTTCGTCCGGCTTCTGCGCATCGAGGGGACCGCGGCGGCCCGGATCGAGATCCACCCGAACGACGACGTCGGCGCGTCGATTGCCTCGGGCTCGTATCCGACCGCCGGGATGGCCGTGGTGCCTTGCAGCGGAGGCACTCTCGGCGCGATCGCCCACGGTATCTCGCGCGGCCTGCTCCAGCGCGCCGCGGACGTCTGTCTCAAGGAGCGCCGGCCACTCGTGCTCGCCTTTCGCGAGTCGCCGTACTCGCTCGTGCACATCGAGAACATGCAACGTGTGACGCTCGCCGGCGCCGTCGTCGCTCCGCCCTCTCCCGCCTTCTACCTGTCCGCCCCGTCTATGGACCGGTTCCTCGACTCCTACTGCGCGCGCGCCGCGCGCTGGCTCGGGATCGAAGTGCAGGGTCCCGACGACCGCTGGCGGGGCCCGCAAACCGTTTCGTCGTGACGGCGCGGACCGGACCGCCCGTCCTCTCGCTCGCCCGCTCCGCGCGGACGACGCTCGAGATGATCAAGTTCTCCCACACCCTCTTCGCGCTTCCGTTCGCACTGCTTTCGGCGGTCCTCGCGGCCCGCGGGATCCCCGAGTGGTCGACGCTCCTGAAAATCCTTCTCGCCATGGTGGGAGCCCGAAGCGCCGCGATGGCCCACAACCGGCTCGTGGACCGCGAGCTCGACGCCGCGAACCCGCGCACCGCGTCGCGCGCCCTCCCGGCGGGCGCCCTGTCTCCGGCGTTCGTGAGGATTTTTCTGGTCGCGTCGGCAACTCTGTTCGTAGCGGCGGCGGCGTCTCTGAATCGGCTGACGCTGCTCCTCTCGCCGGTCGCCCTCGCGCTGCTCTTTCTCTACTCGTACACGAAGCGGTTCACGTGGGCGTCCCACCTGGTGCTCGGCCTGTGCCTCTCGCTCGCTCCCGCGGGAGCGTGGATCGCCGTTCGCGGGCGGCTCGACCTCGAGCCGGTCCTTCTGGGATTCGCCGTGCTGTTCTGGACGGCCGGGTTCGACGTCATCTATTCGCTCCAGGACGAGGAGCACGACCGGTCGGCGGGCCTCCGGTCGATCCCGGCGCGGTGGGGGGCGGCGGCGGCCCTTCGGATCTCCGCCCTTCTCCACGCGGCGATGATCCCGCTCTTGATCGCGGTGTGGCGGCTCTCGGGGGGTGGAGCGCTCTTCGCGGCCGGGATCGTCGTGACGGCGGGCGCTCTCGTGTACCAGCACGCGATCGTGCGGCCGGGCGATCTGTCCCGCATCAACGCGGCGTTCTTCATGGCAAACGGGGTCGTGTCCGTCGCCCTCGCGGCGTTCGGCATCGCGGACGTTCTTCTCGGCTGACGGGCGCTTCGAGCATTCGGCCCCGCGACGGGCCGCCCGGAGTAAAATCCCCGCACACATGGCGATTCCATCGGAAGGCGACGTCAAGCTCCGGCACGTGGCCATCGATGGACCGATCGGCGTCGGAAAGACCTCCCTGATGGAGCTCCTAGCGCGGCGCTTTCACGGCACTCAGATCCTCGAGGACCCCGAAAACCCGTTCCTGACCGAGTTCTACCGGAAGAAGAAGGGCGCCGCGTTCCAGACGGAGCTGTTCTTCCTTCTCTCCCGGTACCAGCAGCAGCGCGAGATCGCGCAGATCGATCTCTTCACGACGCTCGTCGTCGCCGACTACCATTTTGCAAAGAACAAGATCTTCGCGTGCCTGAACCTCGATGACTCCGAGCTCCTGATCTACGACCGGCTCTACAGCCTCCTGTCGGAGACCGTCCCGCGGCCCGACCTCGTGATCTACCTCCAGGGCTCCCTCGAGACGTGCCTGAAGCGGATCAAGAAGCGCTCGCGGACGACGGACAAGTCGATCACGCCCGAGTACCTGGCGCAGATCATCGAGGCCTACAACTATTACTTCTACCATTACGAAGAGACGCCCCTGCTCGTGGTCGACTCGAACGAGATCGACTTCGTTCACCGTCCGGCGGACTTCGACGATCTCGTCGCGCAGATCCAGAGGGCGAAGCGCGGCGTGCAGTACTACGTGCCGGCGGGCCATCCGAGTTAAGGCCCTGGTCCATTCAAGGTAAGCCGCGGCTCGCCTCCAGCGAAAGAGCCGCTCACGTCCGAAAAGAGAGGCGAGCCGGCACGCTCCTCCCCTCTCCACCCGCAACAGCGGGGGGAGAGGACGGGTGAGGGGGAGCCATCCAAGAAACGTCCCGGCTCGCCTTCAGAAACAGCGTTCGCGGTGCCGTGCCGGGGAGGCGAGCCGGCTCGCTCGTCCCCTCTCCACCCGCGACAGCGGGGGGAGAGGACGGGTGAGGGGGAGCCAGGCGCAGCATCGGTTCATCACCAGCGACTCCCCCTCACGCTGACCCATGACGGACACCTCGCTCCAAGGCATCGGATTGGCCCTCCCAAGGCCCATCCTCCACCCGTAAATGTGTCCACCATGTCTCCGAACACCTGTCCACCATCTGTCCGGGCTGAACATCCCCCGACCGCGGGGGAGAAGGGAATGTCCGCGGCTCGCTCCTCGTCGGCGGCAGCCCCTTCCCGGGCCTGAATCTCCCGGCCAAAAGTCCTATAATTCTCCTCACGCCCTTGTCGGCGGCGATCCTCTCTTCGGGGACGTCGACCGAGAGGAAAGGAGCGCGACATGGCCAGCCTTTCGGAAACCTCCCCCGTCGGCGTCCCGGCGATCGTGTCGGCCAAAGGCCGGGAAAAGATCGCGATGATGACCGCCTACGACGCGCCGTCCGCGGCGCTCCTCGACGCCGCCGGAATCGACATCCTCCTCGTCGGCGATTCCGTCGAGATGACCGTCTACGGGCGCGCCAACACCCTGACCGCCACCATGGACTCGATGGTGCGCCACACCCGGGCCGTGGCCGACGCGACGCGGCGCGCCCTAGTCGTGGGCGACATGCCCTTCCTCTCGTACCAGGCCGATCCGCGGGAGGCGGTCGTGAACGCGGGCCGCCTTCTGGCCGAGGGAGGCTGCTCCGCCGTCAAAGTCGAGGGCGGCCGGCGTGTCCGCCCGGCCGTCGAGGCGATCCTCGCCGCCGACATTCCGGTGATGGGCCACGTCGGCCTGACCCCGCAGTCGTATCGCAAGTTCGGCGGATTCAAGGTCCAGGGCAAGAGCGCCCACGACGCCGCGGAGATCCGCCAGGACGCCGAAGCGCTCGTCGAGGCCGGGTGCTTCGCGCTCGTGCTCGAGTGCGTCCCGGAAGGTCTCGCGGCCGAGATCACCCGCGATCTCCCGGTCCCGACCATCGGGATCGGCGCCGGCGCGGGGTGCGACGGGCAGGTGCTGGTGTTCCACGACGTGATGGGCCTGACGGGCGCGGCGACTCCGAGGTTCGCCCGGCGCTACGCGGAGCTCTCGCCCGTGATCGAGGAGGCGGCGCGTGCCTTCGCGAAGGACGTCAAGACGGGAGCGTTTCCGAGCGCCGCGGAGTCGTTCACAGGCGGCGCGATCCCCGCTCTCCGCCGCATTTACTGAGGCGGGGCGCCGGTTCCCATCGTTCGCTCCCAGGCTGCTAGGCTTGACCGCGGCATGGAGACGATCCGCGACCTCCCGACGCTTCGCGAGCGCGTCGCCAAGGCAAAGCGCGCCGGTCACCCCGTCGGTTTCGTGCCGACCATGGGGGCGCTGCACGAGGGACACCTCTCTCTCGTGCGCACCGCGCGCCGGGAGTGCGGCTGCGTCGTCGTTTCCATCTTCGTCAACCCGCTCCAGTTCGGCCCGGGCGAAGACTTCGCCCGTTACCCTCGCCGGGCGGACGAAGACGCGAAGCTCCTCGCCTCGGCCGGCGCCGACCTGCTCTATGCGCCCGACGCGGCGGAGTTCTACCCGCCCGATTTTTCGACGTCGGTCGACGTCGCCGGCGTTACGGAAGGCGGAGAGGGGGCCGCGCGCCCCGGTCACTTTCGGGGCGTCGCGACGGTCGTCGCCAAGCTGTTCCTGCAGGTCGCTCCG
This sequence comes from Thermoanaerobaculia bacterium, assembly GCA_038329555.1. Taxonomy (GTDB): domain Bacteria; phylum Acidobacteriota; class Thermoanaerobaculia; order UBA5066; family Gp7-AA6; genus JALYUA01. The sequence continues at coordinate 1,160 of JBBQNC010000138.1, read as the reverse complement.
GACGCCGCCTACTTCGGCCGGAAGGACCTGCAGCAAACGGCCGTCGTGCGCCGGCTCGTGCGCGACCTCGACTTCCCGGTTCGCATCGTCGTCGCCGGCACCGTGCGCGAGCCCGACGGTCTGGCGATGTCCTCGCGCAACGCCTACCTCTCGGCGGAGGACCGGACGCGCGCCGCGGCCCTTTCCGGCGCCCTATCCCGCGCCCGCGAGCGAGCCGCGACCGTCGGCGACGCGCGGGCGTTGGAGCGGGAGACGCGCCGCGAGCTCGAAGAGCACGGCTTCATCGTCGACTACGTCGAAGCGGTCGATCCGTCGAGCATGGCGCGCGCGGAGCGGATGTCCCCCGGGCTCGCGCTCGCCGCCGCCGTGCGCCTGGGGAAGACCCGGCTCATCGACAACGTTCTACTCGACCCGGGAGGAAAGGACCCATCGTGAGCACGACCGAGATCGTTCCCGCCGTCTCCCCCGAGCCGCTGGTGCTCGCGGGGAAGACTTTCACCTCCCGCCTGATCGTCGGGACGGGGAAGTACGCAACCTTTCCGCTGATGCAGCGGGCGCTCGAGGAATCCGCCGCGGAGATCGTCACCGTCGCGGTTCGCCGGGTGAACCTGACCGACCGCGGCAAGGAATCCCTGCTCGACTTCCTCCCGCGGGGGATGACCATTCTCCCGAACACGGCGGGTTGCTTCAATGCGGAGGACGCCGTGCGGGCCGCCCGGCTCGGCCGCGAAGTGGGGCTCTCTCACTGGGTGAAGCTGGAAGTTCTCGGCGACGAGCAGACGCTCTGGCCCGATAACGAAGAGCTGCTCGCCGCCACCCGCACGCTCGTGAAGGAAGGGTTCGTCGTGTTCCCCTACACCTCGGATGATCCGATCATGGCGCGCAAGCTCGAAGACGCCGGCGCCGCGGCGGTGATGCCGCTCGGCGCGCCGATCGGCTCGGGTCTCGGCATCCAGAATCCCAACAACCTCTCGATCATCCTCGAGCGCGCGAAGGTGCCGGTGATCGTCGACGCCGGAGTCGGAACGGCCTCGGACGCCTGCGTCGCCATGGAGCTCGGCGCCGCCGGAGTGCTCATGAACACCGGCATCGCCGGAGCGCGGGACCCGGTGCGGATGGCGCGCGCGATGCGCGACGCCGTACGGGCGGGCCGCGACGCC
>JBBQNC010000137.1:0-8979 GCA_038329555.1 Thermoanaerobaculia bacterium | reverse complement strand
TGAAGTCGAAGAGGCGCCTCGATCTGCTTCTCGTCGAGCGGGGGCTCGCGCCGACCCGGGAGAAGGCGCAGGGGATGATCCTGGCGGGTCTCGTCGAGGTCGACGGCCGCCGCGTGGACAAGGCGGGCGCCCCCGTGGGCGCAGGGGCGGAGCTGCGCGTGTCGGGCCCCGAGCATCCCTACGTGTCCCGGGGCGGGGTCAAGCTCGCCGCCGCGCTCGACGCCTTTTCGATCGATCCCGCGGGCCGGGTGGCGCTCGACGTGGGTGCGTCAACCGGGGGCTTCACGGACTGTCTTTTGCAGCGCGGCGCGCGGCGCGTCTACGCGATCGACGTCGGGCACGGGCAGCTCGACGCAACAGTGCGCGCGGACCCTCGCGTCGTGGTCCTCGAGCGGGTCAACGCCCGGACGCTTTCCGCGGAGCAGGTCCCCGAGCCCGCGTCTCTGGCCGCTCTGGATCTTTCGTTCATCTCGGCTCGTCTCGTGCTTCCCGCCGTCCTGGCGAGGATGGCTCCCGGCGCCCACGTCGTCGTGCTCGTGAAGCCGCAGTTCGAGGCGGGACGCGCGGAGGTCGGGAAGGGGGGGATCGTGCGCTCCGACACCGTGAGGGAACGCGTCGTCGCCGAGATCGAAGAGTTCGGACGGGGGCTCGGTCTCGAGTCGCTCGGCTCCATTCCGTCGCCGATCAAGGGCGCGCGCGGAAACCAGGAGTTCCTGCTCGGGTTTCGCGTTTCGATGGAGACGCAAATTCCGTCGGCGGGTCTCAATACCTAAGTAAACTGTGCCGCATGAAGGATTCCCGAGGGCGGCCCAAGTTTCGGCGGGTCGGGCTGGTCGCCAAGGTGGCGTCCGCCGAGGCCCTCGCCCTCGTCCGGTCGCTCGACCGCGCTCTCCGCCGTCGGAAGCTGGAGACTCTCTTCGACAGCGAGACCGCCGGCGCTCTTTCTCCGGGAGGGAGGGGCCTTCCCCGTGACGCGATCGCCGGCCGCTGCGACCTCGTGCTCGTGGCGGGAGGCGATGGAACGCTCCTGTCGGTGGCGCGCAGCGCTCCGGCGACGACCTCCGTCCTCGGCATCAACGTCGGGCTCGTCGGTTTTCTCGCCGGGCTCACGAGAGAAGAGGCGCTCCCGCGCCTGGACGAGGTCCTGGCGGGCGAGTTCCGGGAGGACCGCCGGCGCCGGATCGAGGTGACGCTTCCCTCCGGCCCCCACGCGGGGACGTACCGCGCCTTGAACGACGCCGTTTTGAGCAAGGAGGCGATCGCCCGGATCTCCTCGTTCTCGATCTGGATCGGAGGCCGTCCGATCGCCGTGTTCCGGGGAGACGGCGTCATCGTGGCGACGCCCACGGGCTCGACCGCCTACAACCTCTCGGCCGGCGGTCCGATCCTCGATCCGTCGCTCGACGCCGTGGTCGTCACCCCGATCTGCCCCCACACGCTCTCCCAGAGGCCGCTGGTCGTGCCCGACTCGACACCGATCGGTTTGTCGGTCGCGGATCGGGGGCGGGAAGACGGCGTGCACCTGACGCTCGACGGCCAGGAAGGGTTTCCCGTCCCGCCCGGAGCCATGATCGAGATCCGGCATTGCGCGGCGCCCGTCACGCTCCTGCGCCCGCCCGAGTCGGACCATTTCCAGAAGCTCGTCGAGAAGCTCAACTGGGGCGCCTAGCAGGCCTCCGAGAAGGATGCGGGTGTCGTGGCCGGACTTTTGCGCATCGCGACGACGAGGGATTTTCGTTGAAGAGAGACATTTCCGACGGGACGGCAATCGAGGCGGGACGCCGGCCAACGCGGGCGGTGGCCGGCGTGGCGGCGCGGCGGCCCCCGCGACGCGGCGGCCCCTTCGTGCCCGGTAGAACCCGCGTCGAGCCCGGCCGGGGTTCCGTCTCCTGCGGGAGACCCGTCTCCGGCGGGCGGCGATGAATCCGTTCCGGTCGACCGAGGGCGTGAAGGCGCATCGCCTGTCCGCGACCCGGCTCGCGGTCATCGTCCTCCTCTTTCTCGTCGTCGCCTCCTACGCGGTGTGGAAGTCCGAGCGATTCCAGAATCTCGTCCAGGGCGTTTCCCAGTCGCGGCTCTCCGCCGCGCTCGGCCGGCCCGTGACCTTCCGCACCGTCGACTTTCGGGTCTTCCCGCCCTCTATCCGGCTCGCCGACGTCCGCGTCGCCAACGACCCGCGCGTGCCGGGATGGCTGCTGTCCGCGGAGGAGGTCTCGATCGGGGGCGGCGTCTCTTTCATCGGCCAGGAGCTCCGGCTCGGAAAGATCCGGGCGCTGAGGCCGCATTTCAAGCTCGTGCAGTTTCCCGATGGCACGTGGAACCTCCCGCCCGGCCTGTCCCGGCCCTCGCAGGGCAAGGGCGGAGTCAGCGCGAAGGTCGGGTCGGTGCTCGTCCAGGAGGGCGTCTTCGAGTTCGACGGCCGAAAGCTCGACATCTCCGGTCGGTTCGAGGACTTCACCGCCGAGCTCGTTTCGCTCACCGCCAACCGGTATCGCGGGACCCTCTCCGCGCGCCGCGCCACCGTCCGCCTTCCCGGCGCGGAGCCTCTCGTCGGATCGCTCGCGAGCCGATTCCGGCTCGATCCGGGGGGGATCTTCTTCGACTCGATCGCGCTGGACGGCTCCTTCGGACGGGTCCGCGCGACCGGCGCGATCGAGGGGATGGGGCGACCCGACGCCGTCTTCGCGGCGACCGCGGACGTCTCGATCGAGGAAGTCGAACGGACCTTCCACGTCGCGCTCGGATTCGCGGGGCGCGCGGCGATCCGCGCCCGCGTCGTCATTCCGAAAGAGGGACCCTTCCGCATCGCCGGCCGCCTCACCTCGGCCCAGGTGCGCGCCGATCCCTTCACGCTTGAGGACGTCGCGGCGACCGTGTCGGCCGGGCCCGATGCGCTCGTGGCGGAGATCGAGAGAGCGGGCTATTCGGGCGGCAAGGCCACGGGCGCCTTTCGGATCGGAAATCTGACCGGCAAGCCCCAGCCCATGTCGCTCGCCCTGGAGGCCCAGGGCATCTCGGTTGAGCGCTTCTTCGGAGACATCGGACTGAAGGGAACCGGTCTGTCCGGCTCCGCGGCGGCGACCCTCGCCGTGCGTTGGGGCGCCGAGGGAATCACGCGCGCGAGCGGCGGCGGGTCCCTGCGGGTAGCCGCCGGCCCTCCGGTGTCGCTCGTCCACGGCCGCGCGGGACTCCCGACGTCGGGCGGCGGCCCGATCGCGATCGTCAACGGGCGCATCGGCTTCGAGGGCGTTACGTTCAAGTTCCCCCAGTCGTCGATCGAGCTCACCGGAGGGATCCAGATCGGGCGCTGGCAGCCGGACTTCGATTTCCGCCTGCGGTCGCGCGACCTGAAGGAGGTCGACTCTCTCTTTCAGAACTTCCTGGCGGCGGGAGGGAGCAAGCCGGAGCCGCTCGGGCTCGGCGGAGCGGGCGAGGTGTTCGGCCACCTGGCGGGCCGATGGACGGAGCCTGAGGCGACCGCGCATGTCGCGGCGGAGGAGGCTCGCTACGCCGGGGTCCTCTTCGGAAGCGTCCGGGGAACGGTCGAGATGCGCGACGGCGCCTTCTTCTTCCGCCCGCTGAGGGTCTATGACGCGGACTCAACCCTCTCCCTCGAGGGAATGGCGCGCTACCGGATCGTCCCGGGACGGCCCCGCTTCGACCTGTCCGTCTCGGCGAACCGGTATCCGCTCTCCCGCCTGCTGCAGTATCTCGATTTCGATTATCCCGTCGAGGGACGGATCTCCGGCTCGTTTCCCGTCGCCGGCACCCCCGAGGCGCTCACCGGCGGCGGCCGCGTGGAGCTCACGGACGCGACGGTGTGGGGCCAGAAGCTCTCGAAAATCACGGGGCAGGTCGTCTTCACCCCCGGCCGATTCGCCATCCAGGATCTGCGGGCCTCCCTCGGCGCCGGGGTGATCGGCGGCAGCGCGTCGATCTCGATGGCGGGCAAGACCTTCGAGGCGCGCCTCGCCGGCGACGCCATCCCGATCGATGAGATCGAGGCGCTCGCCTCGGCGTCGAAGGATGTCTCGGGCAAGCTCTCGTTCCAGCTCTCCGGCCAGGGCTCCATGGATCGGCCGGACCTCCAGATCACGGCGTCGATCGCGGACGCGACCGTCTTCGGCCATCCCGTCCCCGAGGGGAGCGAGCCGAAGGCCGAGATCCGGATGGTCGGGGGTGTCCTGGACGGCCAGATCTCCGTCCCGAACCGGTGGACCCTCAAGGGCGACGGAGATCTGTTCGGGAAGCCGGCCCGCCTGAACGTGTCGCTCGACGCGGCCGACTTGAACGCGCTCCTTCTGATGACGCCGGTCGAGATGTCCTCAGGCCGCGGGGGGTCTCTCGCCGTGAACGGGACACTGACGCTCCCGGACCCGGACAAAGCGGGCGATCTGCCGAGCGGCAACTTCACGGTCACGCGGGCCCGGCTCGACCTTCCCGACCGTCCGGGGGTGCTCGCGACGTCCGGCGAGGTCCGCATCGATCTCGCGCGCGGAAAGCTGACCTTCCGGGATTTCCAGGCGGTCGGGGAGGGGACCTCCTTGAAGGCGGGCGGTTCGATCGAGATCGGGGCGGAGCCGCGGCGGCTCGACCTGTCGCTCTCGGGGTCCGTCGACGCGTCTCTCATCGCCCTGCAGCTTCCCGACGTCGGGATGACGGGAAAGATCCAGCTCAACCTGAAGGGGAGCGGGACGCTCGGCGACCCCGCGATCACGGGGACGGCGCGGATCGAGAACGGCCGCTACCGCGTCTCGAGTCTCTCCCAGATTCTCGACAACATCGAGGCGAGCATCTCGTTTCAGGGATCGCGCGCCGACATCGAGGGCCGGGCGAAGTTCGGTGGCGGGGAAGTCTTCGCCGCGGGAAGCCTGCGCGTCGAAAAGCTCGCCATGAAGGACTTTCGCGTCTCGATCCAGGCCCGGCGCGTCGCGCTGCGCTATCCCCAGGACCTCAGGCTTCTTCTCGATGCGGACCTCGTCGCGAGCGGAAACGGCGCGCACAACGAGCTGCGGGGCGAGGTGACGCTCCTGCGGGGAACGTATTCGAAGGACTTCGAGGTCACGCTCACGGATCTCCTGGCGCGCAGCCGGCCGGCCGGCGTCGTCGCGGCGCTCGAGCCCTGGAAGGACCGGACGTCGCTCGAGGTTCGGATCGTCTCGTCCGCCGCGCTCGAAGTGCGCAACAACCTCGCGCGGCTCACGGCGACCATCGACCTCCTCGCGCGCGGAACGGTCGCCGATCCGACGTTTACGGGGCAGATTTCGCTCGACGAAGGCGGGCGCGTGACGTTTCGAGACGTCCGGTACGACATCGAGTCGGGAACGATCACGTTCGCCAACGCCCGCGGCTTCACTCCCATCCTCGACATCCACGCCCGCGCGGAAGTGCGAGGCTACGACCTCCTGGTGAATCTCGTCGGAACGTGGCCTCGGATCCAGACGAGCTTCTCCTCCGACCCGCCCCTGCCGGACGAGGGGATCTTCAACCTGCTGCTCACCGGCGGCGCACCGACGCAGCAGAGGCCCACGACGGAAACGACGGGCGAATCCATCGTCTCTGCCGGGGCGTCGCTGGCGGCCGGCGCCGCGGTGGGGACGATCACGAGGCCGACCCAGCGGCTGTTCAAGCTCGACCGTTTCGAGATCGACCCGGTCTTCACGGGCGGGCAGCTGGCGGACATCCGCTCCACCGTCGGAAAACAGATCACTCCGAATCTGCTCGTCACGTACTCTCAGTCGTTCGATACCTCGAAGGCACCGATCGTCCAGCTCGAGTGGCAGGTGACCAACACGGTGATCCTGCGGAGCCGGCGCGACGAGAACGGCTTGCTGATCCTCGACGTGCGGCGGCGGACGAGGTACTGAGGTTGTCCTTTCCGACTCCGCGCGGGATCGCGTCCCGTTTCGCTCCCGCGATCCTCGCCTCGCTCCTGTGCACCTCCGCGGCGGGCGAGTCGGTCGTTCTCCCCCCCGAGGTCGGTCAGAACATCGTGTCGGTCGGCTACACCGCGGACGGGCCCGTCGACGAGGACGAGCTCGTCCGGCTGACCGACCTGCGGGTGGGACAGCCGCTGACGGAGAAGGCGACCGGCAACACGATCCGCACCCTCTACGCGACCGGCCGTTTCGCGGACGTCCAGATCTCGGCGGAGCCGTCCGAGGGGGGCGTCGCCGTCGTCGTCCACATCGCCCGGGCCTTCCGCGTGCATCCGCTGCGCTTCTCGCACAAGCCAATCGCGCGCGACGACCTGCTCCGCGTCCTCACCTTCTCGGAGGGATCCGTCCTCCGTGCCGACGAGGTCGAGGAGGGCGCCGCGGCGCTCCGGCGCCGCCTCGAGGCGGAGGGATACCTGAAGTCGCAGGTCACCTCGGAGATCACCCTCGACCGGCGCCGGTTCGACGCGAAGGTGCTTTATCGGATCGAGCCGGGGCCGGCGGCGCGCGTGGCGCCGGCCTTCTTCGACGGCGACACGAAGCCCTTCTCCCCGGAGCAGCTGCGGGCTCGCGCGAAGCTCGATCCGGGCGACCGGTACCGGGAGTCGAAGGCCCGCGCGGACGCGGGCCGCATGACGGAGCGCCTCCACAAGGAGTCGCGCCTGAAGGGCCAGGTCGAGCTCATCGCGGCGGAGCCGACCGAGGACGGACGGATCATGCCGGTCTACCGGATCTCCGTGGGCCCGAAGGTCGAGTTCGAGGCAACGGGGCTCACCTCCAGGAAAGTCGCCTCGGAGGTCCATGCGCTCCTGGAGGGACAGGTCTTCGACGAGGACCTGGTCCTCCAGTACGTCGAGAACAAGCGGCGGGACCTGCAGAAGAGCGGTTACTACCGCGCGCGCGTCGAGTACGCCCTGGCCGAGTCGGAAGACAAGCTGACCGTTCGCGTCACCGTCGACCGCGGGCCCCGTCTTCGTGTCGAGAAAGTCGCCTTCACCGGAAACGAGTCGGTGTCCGTGAAGACGCTCTCCGGCTTGATGGTCACGCGCAAGAAGGGTTTTCCCATTCTCCGTCCGGGTTACCTGGTCGAGGACGACTTGAACGAGGACGTCGCCGCGATCGCCGGCTACTACCAGACGCACGGGTGGGTTTCGGCGAAGGTCGAGCGGCCGCGGATCACGGAAGGTTCCAGGGCGGACCGCCTCATCGTGACCATCCCGATCCGGGAAGGTCCCCGGGCGATCGTCGCGAGCCGGCGCATCGAGGGTGTCGAGCACATGGATCCCGCGCCTCTCGACAAGACGCTTCTGGTCCGCGCCGGCGAGCCGTTCAACCCGACCCTGGTCCGCCAGGATGTGACCAACCTCCAGAACACCTACCGCGACCATGGCTGGGGGGAGGCCATTGTGCGCGGCGAGACCCGGCTCGCGCCGGACGGCGGGTCCGTGGACGTGATCTACCGAGTCGACGAGGGACTCCGGTCCTTCTTCGGAAAGACGGTCATCCGCGGCAACAGCCGGACGGACACCGACCGCGTCCGCCGCCTCGTCACCTGGCAGGAGGGAAGGCCCTTTTCGGAGACGGACATGAACAGCACCCAGCGCAACCTCTCGCGCGCGGGCGTGTTCCGCCGGGTGGAGTTGAAGCCGCAGCCGGCCGATCCGGAGACGCGGGCTCGCAACGTCGACATCGAGCTGCAGGAGGGAAGGCCGCTCTCCCTCCTGTACGGCGTCGGCTACCAATACTCGGAGAGCGCGTCGACGAACCGCAGCGACCCGTTCTTAGTCGGCGGGATCTCGTACAACAACCTGTTCGGGCGCATGCTCTCGGCGGGATTCGAAGGACAGATTTCGATCTCCGGAAGATACCGGGCGCAGCTGTCCTTCCGAAATCCCTACTTCTGGAACCGCGACATCACCTTCACGTCGTTCTTCTTCGCGACGCGCGAGCCGATCCAGGACGTGGAGCTCGACCGTCTCGGCTTCGCCAACGAGCTGTCGCACTACTTCGGGAAGCACCTGCGCGCGGCGATCCGGCTGGAGTACCAGCGCATCCGCCCCGTGAACAAGGAGAGCCTCTCGGCCGAGATCGAAGCCGCGGATTTTCCCCGCTTCGACCAACCGATCGAGGAGGCCACCATCGGGCCGAGCGCGTTCTACGACCGGCGCGACGACGTGATCGACCCCCATCACGGCTACTACGTCAGCATCGGAACGAAATACGCGTTTCCCGTCCTCTCCGCGAAGGCGCGGTACTCGAAGATCTCCACGCAGGCGGCCTACTTCCATCCGCTCGGCGGGGCGGTCGTGGCCGGCTCCGTCCGCGCGGGCGCGATCTTCCCGTACGGGCCCTCCACGATCCCGGTGCCGATCGCCGAGCGCTTCTTCGCGGGCGGCGACTCGACGAGCCGCGGTTTCCAGCGGGACCTTCTGGGGATTCCCGGACAGACGGTCGACTACGACACGCGGGCGACGCTTCACACGGGAGGAGGAACGGGCTCCTGCACGGGGTTCCCCGACGCGGCGCTCTACGACTGCTCGGCCGGCCCGCACATCGTCGGGGGCAACGGATTTCTGGCGTTCAACCTCGAGTACCGCTTTCCCATCTTCGGGAACCTCGGCGGAACCGCGTTTTACGACCTCGGCCAGGTGTGGAAGGACTTCTCCGACGTCCGCCTCGCCCTCGAAGGGCCGGACGGTCTCCGCCAGTCGGCCGGCCTCGGGCTCCACTACATGACGCCGATCGGGCCGATTCGCGTGGAGTTCGGCCTGCCCCTCCGGCCGAGGACGATTCCCTACAACGTGACGCGGCGGGACGACACCGGCAGGCCCGTCTTCCCGCCCCTTGCGACCGGCACCGCGAAGGAGAAAGGCCGGCTCGTCGTGATGATCGGATACCCGTTCTAGGTGTGATTTCTCAGGAGGTTGTTTACGTAGGGTAGTTGCCCATCTGGGTCCAGATCGGTGAGGCTGGAGGTGTCTAACGCCGTCAACCCACCGGAGGAACCCAGATGGAGCTTCACAAGAATGCCCGAAGTTGCCCG
>JBBQNC010000136.1:0-9211 GCA_038329555.1 Thermoanaerobaculia bacterium | reverse complement strand
TCCGCGTCCGGAGGGTCTCCGCGTCCGGCACGGCCGTCCCCTCCCGGGGAGGCAGCAGGCCGTCGTGGTAGTCCATGCTCGCCATGCGCACGAGCGGCGAATTGACGTCCTTGATGATCGAGGCCGGCTCGATCCCGTTCGCGAGGTTGTAGGACTCCTGGATCACGCGGCGGCGATTGGTCTCGGAGATCGCGCGCCGCATCGATTCGGTGACGACGTCGGCATAGAAGTAAACGCGCCCCTGCAGGTTCCGGGCGGCGCGACCCGCCGTCTGGATCAGGGACGTCTCGCTGCGGAGGAACCCTTCCTTGTCGGCGTCGAGGATCGCGACGACGGCGACCTCGGGCAGGTCGAGCCCTTCCCGCAGGAGGTTGATGCCGATCAGGCAGTCGAAGACGCCGCGGCGGAAGTCCGCGAGGATCGCGACCCGGTCGAGGGTCTCGATGTCCGAGTGCAGGTACCGGCAGCGCACGCCGACTTCGGCGAAGTAGGAGGTCAGCTCCTCGGCCATCCGCTTCGTGAGCGTCGTGACGAGCACCCGCTCGTTCTTTTCCGCAGCCGCGCGGACGACCGCGAGCAGGTCGTCGACCTGACCCTTGACCGGGCGCACCTCGATCTGCGGGTCGAGGAGGCCCGTCGGGCGGATCACCTGCTCGACGACCTCACCCCCGGTCGCGGCGAGCTCCTCCTTCGCAGGAGTCGCGCTCACATGGAGGACCTGCTTGATGCGGGATTGGAACTCCTCGTAGGTCAACGGACGGTTGTCGAGGGCCGAGGGGAGCCGGAAGCCGTATTCGACGAGGACTTCCTTGCGGGAGCGGTCGCCGAAGAACATCCCGCGCACCTGTGGAAGCGTCACGTGAGACTCGTCCACGACGAGGAGGAAGTCGGAGGGAAAGTAGTCGATCAGCGTCGGCGGCGGCTCGCCTGCCCGCCGGCCGGAGAGGTGTCGCGAGTAGTTCTCGATGCCGTTGCAGTACCCGAGCTCCTTGATCATCTCGAGGTCGAACATCGTCCGCTGGTGGAGGCGCTGCGCCTCGAGCAGCCGCCCCGCGGTCGTGAGCTCCGCCAGCCGTGAGTCGAGCTCGATCTTGATCGTGTCGACGGCGCGGTCGAGCGTCTCGCGCGGCGTCGCGTAGAACGTCCTCGGGTAGATCGCGAGCCGGTCGACGCGCCGGATCGCCGTCCCTCGCAGGGGATCCGTGCGGCTGATCTTCTCGATTTCGTCGCCGAAGTACTCGACGCGCACGGCGACGTCCTCGTACGCGGGATGGATCTCGACGACGTCCCCGCGGACGCGGAACGTCCCGCGCACGAGGTCCATGTTCGTGCGCTCGTACTGCATCTGCACGAGCTGAGCGAGAAGGGCCGGCATCCCCGAGCGGTCTCCGACCTCGATGTAAGCGAGCATGTCGTAGTACGAGTCCGGCGCGCCGAGGCCGTAGATGCACGACACCGATGCCACGACGATCACGTCGCGCCGCTCGAAGAGGGCCTTCGACGCGGACAGCCGGAGCTTGTCGATCTCCTCGTTCCGCGAGGTCTCCTTCTCGATGTACGTATCGGACTGCGGGATATAGGCCTCGGGCTGGTAGTAGTCGTAGTAGGAGACGAAGTACTCGACGGAGTTCTCCGGGAAGAAGCCGCGGAACTCCTGGTAGAGCTGCGCCGCGAGCGTCTTGTTGTGGGACAGGACGAGCGTCGGGCGGTTCACCGTTTCGATCACCTTGGCGACCGTGAATGTCTTGCCCGAGCCGGTGACGCCCAGGAGGACCTGGTCCCGGCGGCCCTCGCGGAGCCCCTCGACGAGGCGGTCGATCGCCTGGCCCTGGTCCCCCTGCGGCGTGAAGTCGGTGACCAGGCGGAAGCGCCCGCCGGTGCGGGCCTGGGCCTCGCGGTAGTTGCCCGGCTTCGACTTGAGCGACAGCGGGGACTCGGGCCGGGCCTTGGCCCCCGGGCGCGGGCTCACGAAGCCACCGCCGTCACACCGCTTCGCGGTTCCGGCTCGATCGGGAACGGGATGAGGTGCGACACGAAACCGGGCAACAGATTCGGGGTCTCTCGCATTTCGAGCGCCGGGAATGCCCCTCGCCGTCCGTCAGGGCGACCGGCCCGGCGACGGCGAGGCGGCCGGAGCCACCGGAAACGACGGCGTGGGCGCGGGACGAGGGCCGCCCGCCGCCTCCCGGAAGGCCGCGGTCAGCTCGCGCACCTGCTCGCGCGAGATTTCGTTCCGCGGGCCGCCCCGGAGGACCACCGTCCGGATGCGCTCCAGGGCCCGGGTGTCCGCCGCGCCCTGCCGCATGCGCTCTCGGAACGCCGCGTACGCCGCGCGGAGGTCCGCTTTTTCCGCCTCCGTCACGTCCGGGGCGTAGTTCCCCTCGACCTGTTTCATCACGTAGTCCGTGACCGCCTGGGGGTTTCGGCGCAGGTAGAGCATTCCCGCGATCAACCCGATCAGGATCACGAGCGCTGCGACGCCGCAGCCGATCAGCCCGTTCTTCAGGCAACCGCTGCGCGCGGGCCCGGGAGGCGGCAGCGGGGCGGCGTAGCCGGGAGGCGGTGCGCTGCTCATGCGGCGGAAACTTATAGCACCAAACGGCGTCACCGGCCGTCCGCCTTTCCCCGCCGGCCGCCGGAGGGCCGCAGCCGGCGCCGGGCCGCTTACAATTCATCCGTGTCCCTGGCCCGGCGTGCGTCGATCTTCGTCCTTCCCCTCGTCGCCGTCGGGCTCCTGGGCGCTCTGGCGGGGTCCGCCACCACGAGCTTCGTGCGCGTGCCGCGCGTGTCGGAGCTCGAGACGTATCGCCCGGACATCATCACGGAGATCCGCGGCAGCGACGGCTCGACCATCGCCCGCTACGCGATCGAGCGGCGGATCCTGGTCACTCGCGGCGAGATCCCGACCGTCCTGAAGAACGCGATCGTGGCGACCGAAGACAAGAACTTCTACCGCCACGGAGGCATCGATCTCACGCGGACCATCTCCGCCGTCGCGGCGAACCTGAAATCGCACCGCTACTCGCAGGGCGGCTCGACTCTCACGCAGCAGCTCGCGCGCGCCATCTTTCTGTCCCCGCGAAAGACGATCTCCCGGAAGGTGAACGAGGCCTTCGTGGCCTTCGAGATCGAGCGCCGGTACTCGAAGGACCAGATCCTGACGATGTACGTCAACGAGATCTACCTCGGCCACGGGAACTACGGCTTCGAGGCGGCCGCGCGCTACTACTTCGGCAAGAGCCTGAAGGACCTCTCCGTCTCCCAGGCGGCCCTGCTTGCGGGCATCGTGCAGCGGCCCGAGGACCAGTCGCCGTTCCGGAGCCCGGCGCTCGCGCAGGGGCGCCGCGCGACGGCGTTGCGCCGGATGGAAGCGGAGCGCTACATCACGTCCGCCGAGCGCAAGGGTGCGGACGCGGAGCCCCTTCCCACCTCTCCCTCCCTGAAGGAGACGGTCGTGGCGCCCTACTTCTGCGAGGAAATCCGTCAGTACCTCGAGCGCACCTACGGCGAGAAGGACCTCTACCGCCGTGGGCTGCGGGTCGACTCGACCCTCGACCCCGAGCTCCAGGGGTGGTCGGAAGAAGCGCTCGGCTGGGGGTTGCGGCGGCTGGCGCGCCGGCACGGCTTTCGCCGCCCGAGGAACCTGACGGCCGAGGGGTACGCGAACCTCGACGCGTACGTCGACCCCACCTGGGAGAACGCGAGGCTCGCGGAGGGCGACACCCTTCGCGGGGTGGTCCTTTCCGTGACCGCGACGGCGGCGGAGATCCGCCTCGGAAAGCAGACGCTGCCGCTGCGACCGTCCGGCTACGGCTGGACGAACGCGAAGACCCTGACGCGGATTCTGAAGCCGGGAGACCTCGTCACCGTCACCGTCCAGAAGGGCAAGGACGGAGGGGCGCTCGCCCTCGACCAGGAGCCGACGGAGCAAGCCGCGCTTCTCATCCTCGAGAACTCGACGGGCGCCGTGCGGGCGATGGTGGGCGGCTACGACTGGACCACCTCCAAGTTCAACCGGGCGACCCAGGCGCTCCGCCAGGCGGGATCGACGTTCAAGCCGTTCGTCTATCTCGCCGCGCTCGAATCGGGCTACACGCCTTCGGACACGATCTTCGATGGCCCGATCGCGATCGTCATGGACCCGCGCCAGCCGGCCTGGCGTCCCGTCAACTACGACCGGAAGTTCCGCGGGATCGTGACGCTGCGCCGCGCGCTCGAGCACTCGATCAACGTCCCGACGGTCCGGCTCGCTCAGCTCGTGGGGCTGCAGCGCGTCATCGAGGCGGCGCACCGGCTGGGCATCCACGAGAAGCTCCAGGCGTACCCGTCGCTCGCGCTCGGCTCCTTCGAGGTGACTTTGATGGAGATGACGTCCGCCTATACGGTCTTTGCCAACCAGGGGCTCGCCTTCCCCGCCTACACGTTCGAGCGGATCTCCGACGCGAACGGCGATCCGCTCGAGAAGACGCATCCCGACGCGCGCGAGGTCACGAGCCCGCAGGCGTCGTTCCAGCTCCTCGAGATGCTGAAGGGCGTCACCCAGCGCGGCACCGGCGCCGCGGCGGCGAGCCTGAAGCTGAACATCGCCGGCAAGACGGGCACGACGAGCGACTACACGGACGCGTGGTTCATCGGGATGAATCCCCGCTACACCGTCGGCGTCTGGGTGGGAAACGATCTCAAGACGACCCTGGGCTCCGGCATGGAGGGCGCACGCGTCGCCCTGCCCATCTGGATGCGGGTGATTCAGAAGATGAAGGACCAGGGCCGGCTCGATCCGAAGGCCGACTTCGAGCCGCCGCCCAACGTCGTCTTCACCGCCGTCGACTACGAGACCGGACTGAAAGCGACGCCGGGAAGCCCGCGCCCGATCCTGGAGTCGTTCGTGAGCGGCTCGCAGCCGACGGAGGAGTGGAGCTCCAAGTGGGAGGAGATCACGCGCCTCCCCTGGTCGCTCCAGAAGTCGTTCTACGTGCCGAAGAAGGGCGAGGGCGCCGACGACGGGACGACGCCGCCCGAGTCTTCCCCGCCCCCGCCTGCGCCCGCCGCGACCGCGCCGCCTCGCTGAGGCGGACGGAGCGGGTGGCGACCCGGGCTACTGCGTGGCGGACGAGAGCGGCTGCACGTCGACCGTCAGCACGGTCGTGACGTCGCGGTGGAGCCGGATGTGCACGGTGTGCTGCCCGAGCCGCTTGATCGGCTCGGCGACCTCGATGCGGCGCCGGTCCACGTCGATGCCCCGCGCGGTCAGAGCGTCGGCGATCTCGGTCGCGGTGACGGAGCCGTAGAGCACGCCCTCGTCCCCCGCCTTCTTGGTGATGGCGACCGTCAGGCCTTCGATCTTCTTTGCGGTCTCTTCCGCGCCGGTGCGCTGGTGCGACATCTTCTCGTCGTACTTCTTCTTCTCCTCGGAGAGCCTCCGCACGTTGGCGTCGTTCGCCTCGTAGGCGACCCCCTGCGGGAAGAGGAAATTGCGCGCATAGCCGGGCTTGACGGTCACCGTGTCGCCGCGGTGCCCCAACCCCCGAACGTCGTCTGCCAGGATCACTTTCATGGCTGCCTTTCCGCTTTCTCGCCTCGGTGGCGAAAGTCCGCATACCAGTCGAAGAGACCGAGGAGGCCGACTCCCACGTTGAGCGGGAAGTAGACGACCAGGGCGTAGAGGCCGGCGCGGAGGATTCGCGCCCGAAACCACTTCCGGGCGAAGTGGCAGATGATAGAGAGCCCGGTCAGAAAATACAAGGCCGCGAGGGGGATCAGGAGGTTCCCGGCCCACGGCCGCAGCCCCGTCGGAAGGAGGGCGAAACCCGCGCCTGCCGCGACGAAGAGGGCCACGATGCCGGCGGGCAGGCGAAGCTCCTCGAACCGCACCGCCTCCGCCGAGGGGGCCGGCCGCGCCGCCCGCGCCCCGAAATAGAAGGAGATCGCCGCCGCGATCGTCCACGAGGCTCCCACGAGGCCGAGCCAGTAAGCTTGGGCGAACTCCTTGAATCTCCGGAACGTCGCGGCCATGCGCGCGGAGGTCTCGCCGTCGACCCCTCCGGCGGCGGAGGTGGCGGCCGGCGGGGACATCGCGTCGAAGGCCTTCCCGATCTCCTGGCGCAGCGAAGGCGCGCCGGCGCTCTCGCGAAGGAGGAGAACCTCCGCGAGCAGGCCGAAGCCGACCGCGGCCAGCAGGAGAAACGCGCGAGACGGGGGCATCCCCCGGCGTACGAGCCCGGAGAAGACGACGGGCAGCAGGGTCGTCGCGAGCCCGAGAGCGGCGCCGGCGAGGGCCTCGGCGGGGCTGCCGCTCGCGAGGCCGAGGCCCGCGAGGACCGCCGCGGCCAGAACGCTCCCGCCGATCGCCGCGGGCAGCCCGCGCCGGTGCGTCAGCCGCACGAGCGGCACTCCCGCGAACGCGAGGGCGAAGGACCCCGCGATCGGCAGGACGAGAAAGAGGGCGAAGAGGAGCGCGGACGAGAGCCCCGCGAACAGAGCGTCCACGAGAGCGCTCCCCGGCCGGCCCACGACCGGCTCGCCGGACTCACTCGCCATCGGAGAACCCTCCTCGTGGGACGGGCCGCCGGCCGGGCCCGCGCCGGGCTCCGCGCGGCCGCTCAGTCCGTCGCGTATGGCAGCAGCGCGATCGAGCGGGCCCGTTTGATCGCCGTCTGAAGCTTGCGCTGATGGAGAGCGCAGGTTCCGGAGATGCGGCGCGGAAGGATCTTCCCCCGCTCCGGGATGAACGACTGGAGCAGCTTGATGTCCTTCCAGTCGACGTACTCGATGTGCTCCGCGCAGAACTTGCACACCTTGCGGCGGCGGACGAAGAACTTCTTGCGGCCGGTGGGTTTCCCGTCGCGCTCCTTGGCGTTGCGCCCACCCGAACGGCTCGGCATGGCGATCATGACTCACTCCTTGTATCCCGCATGTCCCGCATGTCGCCCACCGGGGAGGCCGGACCGTGGCCCGCGCCTTCGGCCGGCGCCGGACGGGGCGGCCGCTTCAGCGCCTTCGCCTTCATCTTCTCGGCGCTCTTGGCGGCGCGCTTCAGCTCCTCGTCCGCGCGGACGGACAGGTGCCGGAGAATCTGGTCGGAGAGCTTCAGACGGCGCTCGAGCTCCGCCACGATGGGGGGCTCCGCGTTCGCCTGGATGTAGTGGTAGAAGGCCTCCTTCTTGCGAAGGATGGGGAAGGCGAGGCGCCGGCGGCCCCACGGCTCTTCCTTGACGATCTCCGCGCCGCCGTCGGTCAGAATCTTCTTGAAGTCGCCCGCGAGTTTCCCCGCGTCTTCTTCGGACAGGTCCGGGGTCACCAGAATGACGATGTCGTACAGCCTCATGCTCGATCCTCCTCGTGGATGTCAATCCGGGCCCGAGGCGGGGTCCGGAGAGGAAGGTTTAGGATTCGCGCTCCTCATGGCGGCGTCGATCCCGTCGGTGATCCAGATCCGGAGCGCGTCCTTCGCGCGGCCGATCGCGTCCTCGAAGACCTCGCGCTCCCCTTTGGCGAAGGGCTCGAGCACGTAGTCGGCGAGGTCGCGGTCCCGGGTGTAGCGCTCGCCCCGGATGCCGATCCGCAACCGGGGAAACTCGCTCGTCCCGAGGGCCGAGATGATGGACTTGATCCCTTTCTGTCCCCCCGCGGAGCCACGCGCGCGCATACGCAGGATTCCGAGGGGAAGGTCGATGTCGTCGGAGACGACGCAGACCTCCGAGGGTTCGATGCCGTTCTTGTTGCAAAGAGCTGAGACGGCCTCACCCGAGGCGTTCATGTAAGTCTGCGGCAGGGCCAGGACCACTGCCTCTCCGGCGATGCGGCCGCGGCCGACGCGCGACTGCGCCTCCCGCGAACGGATCCGGATTCCTTCCTGCTCGGCGAGGGCCTCCACGACGCGGAACCCCGCGTTGTGGCGCGTGCCCTCGTAACGGTCCCCGGGGTTGCCGAGACCGACGATGGCGCGCAGGCCCTACTTCTCCTTCTTTTCCGCCTTCTTGTCGGGCTTGGCTTCCTTCTCGGCCTTCTCGCCCTCTTCCTCCGTCGCGACCTTGCCCTTCTTCAGCACCTCGGGCTCCGCCGCCACTTCGGCTCCCTCGATGGGCGTGGCCGCCACGATTTCCTGCGTGGGCTGCGCGACGTGGACGAGGACCTTCTCGGGGTCATCGACGATCTCGACGCCCTCGACGGGCTTCAGGTCCTTGATCCGGATCGCGTCGCCGATGCCGAGCTCGGAGACGTCTACCGGAAGGTGGGCCGGGATGTTGCCGGGAAGCGACTCGATCTCCACCTCGCGCGTGACCATGTCGAGGATCCCGCCGTCGGTCTTCACCCCGCGGGCGATGCCCACGATCTCGATCGAGACGAAGACCCGGATCTTCGCATCCATCATGACCCGCACGAAGTCGATGTGCAGAGCCTTGCGCGAGAGAGGGTCCTTCTGCAGCTCCTTGATCATGGCGTGGCGGCTTTGATCCGAGCCGGCGAGCTTCAACAGGAAGATCGCGTTTTCGCCGGCGCCGTTGCGGAACGTGTCCGAGAGCGACTTGCGATCCACGACGATGGGCACGGTCGCTTTGCCGGCTCCATAAACGATGGCCGGGATCTTGCCCTCGGCGCGGGTCCGGCGCGCTTCGTTCTTGCCCCGCGTGGAGCGTTTTTCGACGTGCAGTTCGATGGTCTTCATTCGTTTCCCCGCGCGGGCGGCCGCGCAAAACGTTAGATCCTATACGAAAAACGGGGGATTCTACACGAAAAGCGACGAAACGGAAGTCCCATCGTGGATGCGCTGGATCGCCTCGCCCAGGATGGGGGCGATCGAGAGGGGATGGATGCGGGGGCAGCGCGCGAGGGCCGCCTCCATGGGGACGGTGTTCGTCACGAGAAGGCTCTGGAGCTCCGAGGCCTCGATCCGCTCGATCGCCGGTCCGGAGAGAACCGGATGGACCGCCGCGGCGTAGGTCCGCCGAGCGCCCTGGCGGCGCAGAGCCGCCTCCGCGTGGACGAGAGTCCCGGCCGTGTCGACGATGTCGTCGAGGATGAGGACGTCCTTGCCCTCGACCTCGCCGATGACGTTCAGCACCTCGGTCTCGTTCTTGCCGGTCCGGCGCTTGTCGATGATGGCGAGAGAAGCCCCGAGGCGCTTGCCGATGGCTCTCGCCCGGGCCACGCCGCCGACGTCCGGAGAGACGATCACGAGGTCTTCGAGGTTCAGCTTGCGGATCGCGTCGAG
>JBBQNC010000135.1:0-9321 GCA_038329555.1 Thermoanaerobaculia bacterium | reverse complement strand
ACGCGGGACGTCGGAGGGAACGGACGACGCCGACGTCGGGCTCGGGACGGGCGGCTGAGCGGGGCGCGGCGTCACGGCCTGCGCCGGGACGGGGGTCGCGGAAGGCGGCCGAGTCGCCGTCGGGGCGGGCGCCGGGGCTGGCGCGCGCTCGACCGCGCCGCGAGTCGGCGAGACCACGTGCGCCACGACCCGTTTCGGACCGCAGGACGGCGCGGCAGCGGCGGCGACCGCGATCAGGATCGCGAGCGCCGGCTTCTGGAGGTCCCGCATGCGGCGCAAGGCTATCTCAAGAGCGCCCTCGGAGGGCGGCGCAAATGCCCGGCACGCAGCCGGCGGGTCAACGGTTTGCGCGGGAGTTGGCGCCGGTCGAAGCGCCCCGCTCCGCGGCCGAGGCTTCACGCGCCTCGGCGATATGGATCCGCCCGGCGGGCACGTCGCGCCGATCCGTCTGCTTTCCGGAGGGCCACAGCACCGTGACGCGGTCCGCCTTCGGTGCGTCGCCCAGCCCGTAGAAGAGGGCCTTCTCGCCCGAGGAGAGGAAGGAGAATCCCGCGGCGACGACCTGCGCCCGCTTCAGCCCGCCCGCCTCGACCGTCACGACGGCACCCAGGGCTTCCCGCGTGGACTTCCAGGGGCCGCTTCCGCTTCCCACCGGATCGCCCTCGAGCGTGACCACGAGCGATTTCGCCCGCGACGGGTTGCGGTTCATCCAGAGCGAGGGACGCTGCAGGAAGCCCGTCGCGAAGAGATCGGGAGCGCCGTCGCCGTCCGCGTCGAAGATGACGAGCCCGCGCTGGTTGCCGTCGGACTCGAGCCCGGTCACCGCGGCGAGCTCCGCGAACCGCCGGCCGTCGAGGTTCCGGTAGAACCGTTTGGGCGGATGGCCCCAGAGGGAGTCCTCGCCGAAGTCCGCCGTCGAGATGCCCTTCTCGAACTTCTTGTACTCGGCGCTCATCGTGTTCCAGAAGTCGATCTCGTGCTCCGTCGCGTTCTTCCCGGTCACCATGCCGTTGACGACAAACAGGTCCGCGCGGCCGTCGAGATCCGCGTCCACGAAGACGCAGCCCCACGACCAGGACGTGTCCCAGACGTCTGCCTCGTCGGCAGTGCGCTCGAAGCTTCCGTCTCCCCGCGGGCGGAAGAGGGACGAGCCGCGGGAGAGCGCCGTCAGGCGCCTCCACACGAGCGGGCGCCCGAGCGAGTAGGGGAACTTGGGCATCGGAAACCGCGGGTCGCGGAGGAACCAGTTCATCGGGAAGGAGTAGTTCGACACGTAGAAGTCGAGCCGTCCGTCGCCGTCGTAGTCGTCGATCGCGACGCCCATCCCGAATCCCGCGTCGAGGACTCCGGCCCGCCTCGCGCGGTTTCGAAAGGTTCCGTCCCGCTCGTTGTGGAGATAGGTGTTGTTTCCGAAGTCGTTCGCGACGTAGATGTCCGGCCAGCCGTCGCCGTCCAAGTCGGCGCACTCGAGCGCGAGCCCCCACCCCGTGTCGCCCGTCCGGGTCGCCTTCGTGACGTCGGTGAAGGTGCCGTCGCCGTTGTTGCGGAAGAGGTGGTTCGGCGGGGCGTTGTTCGCCTGGACGTTGGGGCCGCGGTCGCGCGGACCGTAGACGAGGACGTAGAGGTCCGGCCGGCCGTCGCGGTCGTAGTCGAGCGCGGCGGCGGACGTGCAGTAGTCCGAGAGCGCGACTCCCGCCTTCTCCGCGACCTGCTCGAACGTGCCGTCGCCCCGGTTGCGGTAGAGCCGGTTGGGCCGGTCGAGGTAGGTCACGTAGAGGTCGGTGGCGCCGTCGCCGTCGTAGTCGAAGGCGAGCGCTCCGACGGCCTCGCCTTCCTGTCCGGCGACGCCCGCGCGCGCCGCGACGTCCTCGAAGCGGCCGCCGCCCGCGTTGCGATAGAGGCGATTGCCGTCGCCGCCCGGCACGAAGAGGTCGGGCGCTCCGTCGCGGTCGAAGTCGAGAACGGCGGCGCCGGGCGGCATGTGCTCGCCCGGGATCGGAACGTTGCGCGCGGCGTCCGGCAGGAACGCGCGATGGATCCGGCCGAGCCCCGCCGCCTCCGCGCGCTCTTCGAACATCGGCTCGGTCGCCGAGGCCGACATCCATTCCGCCACGGATCCCGACGTCGCACGCCAGCTCCCCGAACGACCCGCGCGGGCGAGGCGCAGCCGGAGCTTTCCGCCCTCCTGGCGAAGGTCGCCGCCGGCTCCCTTTCCGGTCAGGAGGATCCCGAGGACGATCTCCCGCTCCGGCCCCCGGCGGCGGAACGCGAAGAGCACCGCCTCGCTTCGCCCGAGCGACGCGAAGCGAGCGCGGATCCCGGCGAGGCTCCCCGCGATTGTCCCGCCCCCCTGAGAAGCGGGCCCCGTGGCCTCCGGCCCGGTCGCTGGCCCCAAAGGCGCCCGGTAGATGGCGATCGACAGGGGAGGCCGCGAGGGCACGGGCGAGAGCGCCTGCCCAGGCAGCGGCCCCGACCACCGGAGTCCGGGCGCGTACAACGAGGCGTCGCCGCCGCCCGTCTTCCAGTCCGCGAGGAACGCCTCCGCCCACTCGGAGACGCCGTCGGAATAGTCGGAAAGCGTGGGCAGAGGGGGCTTTCGGTCTGAGGCGCAGGCCCCGGCGGCGAGCAGCAGCACGGCGGCTACGCCGATCCGGCCGGGAACGCCGCGGATTCGCATCGCCCGGAAAATATAATGGACTGGTCCTTGACACTCATCGACCGGTTGCGCGAGCGAATTGCCCGGGAGGGTCCCATTTCCTTCCGGGACTTCATGGCGGCGTCGCTCTACGACCCGCAGGAGGGGTATTACGCGCGCGGGGCGCCGATCGGCGAGCGGGGCGACTTCGTGACGTCCCCGTACGTGTCGCCCGCTTTCGCGAAGGCCCTGGCCCAGCGGTTCGCCCGGGATGTCGAGGGCTTCGAAGGCGCTCTCGACTTCGTCGACGTCGGCGCCGGGGAGGGAAAGTTCCTCGAAGACTTCGCCTCCGCCCTCACGAGCCAGTCTCCGGACGTCTTCGCCCGGACCACCCTGACGGCTGTCGAGAGGAGTGCGGCCGCGCGCGAGTCTTTGCTGCGGCGGCGCTTCTCGACTCCGGTCCGTGCGGTGGAGTCGGCCAAGGAGATCGCCGAGGGGAGCGTGAACGGATGGATCTTCTCGAACGAGCTCTATGACGCGCTTCCCGTCGTCCGTGTCACGGGGTCGGCGCGCGGGCTGCAGGAGTTGCGCGTCGACTTCGAAGGCGACGCCTTCGTGTGGAGGCTCGTTCCCGCGCCGGAGGCCTACCGGGAGCATCTGGAGCGTTACGGCGTCACGCTCGAGGCCGGCCAGGTGGGAGAGATCTCCTTCGGCGCCGCGCCCCTCCATCGCACTCTTTCGCGAGCGCTCGGCCGCGGATGGCTCATCGCCCTGGACTACGGCCACCGGTCTCCCGTCCTCTACCATTCGACGGCGCGGCGGCACGGTACGCTCGCCGTGCACTTCGCGGGCCTGCGCCGGGGAGATCCTCTATCGAGGCCGGGACAGGTCGACCTGACCGCGCACGTGCACTGGGACCTGCTGATCGAGGCCGGCGAGGCGGAGGGGCTCGTGACGGAGGGCGTCACGCGACAGGGCAGATTCCTGATCGAATCGGGGCTCTTCGATTTCGCCACCGGCGACGCGGAACGCTGGCGAGCGTACCGGCTCGTCGATCCGGAAGGAATGGGCGACGAGCTCTCGGTGCTCGTTCAATCGAAGGGAGTGGCCGTTCACTCGGGGCCGATCGGGTCGTCCGATCCGGGTTGATTCCTGTTTTCGCTCCGATAGAATGGCCGCCCAGGTGGCCGACTACTTTCCGATTCTCATCATGGGTCTGCTCGCGGCAGCTCTGCCGCTGGCGACGATTTTCATCGCCAAGGCGATCCAGACGAGGCGGCCCAACCCCGCCAAGCTCGAACCGTACGAGTCAGGCATCGCGCCGACCAGCCTGGCGTTCGACACCCGCTTCTCGGTCCGTTACTTCCTGATCGCCGTCCTCTTCGTGGTGTTCGACGTCGAGACGATCTTCCTCTTCCCCTGGGCGGTCCTCTTCCACCGGCTGGGCCTCTTCGGCCTGATCGAGATGCTCATCTTCCTCGTGATCCTCGTTGTAGGTTATTTCTACGTCTGGAAGCGCAAAGCGCTCGACTGGGCGTAGCAGGGTGCTGAAAAATGGATGCGGGCGTCGTGTCTGGCCTTTTGCAGGATTGCGATTCAGGGAGGTTCTTCTGAAGAACGCGGTAATTCTTCGTGAGGTAGCGCGGGCAAAAGGCCGGCCACCGCAAGCGGTTGCGGCGGCGCGGGGCCGTCTGCGGGGCCGTTCCCGCTCGACTCAATTGAGCGCGCCTTTGCGGCGCGGGATGCGCACTGGCATCGCCTTCGTGGCGGTGCCTTGCAGCCGACCCCGCGGCGCTCGCAACGCCGCTCCACACCTTTTTTCAGCAGCCTGCTAGGGAAGGGCGAACCAAGCCATGGGAATCGTCGACAACCGCTTCGAAGACAACGTTCTGACGACGACGGTCGACTCCGTCATCAACTGGGCCCGGCGCTCTTCCATCTGGCCGATGCAGTTCGGTCTCGCCTGCTGCGCGATCGAGATGATGGCGGTGATGGATGCGAGGCACGACCTCGCCCGCTTCGGCGCGGAGGTCTTCCGGGGAACCCCCCGACAATCGGACCTGATGATCGTCGCCGGCACCGTCGTCGAGAAGATGGCGCCGATCGTCAAGCGCCTCTACGACCAGATGCCGGATCCCAAGTGGGTCATCGCCATGGGCTCGTGCGCGACGTGCGGCGGCCCGTACCGGACCTACGCCGTCACGCAGGGCGTCGACCGGATCGTTCCGGTGGACGTCTACGTCCCCGGATGTCCTCCGAGGCCGGAGGCGCTGATCTACGGGATCATGGCCCTCCAGAAGAAAATCGACCGGATGAAAGTCATCCGGAAGGTCTCTTAGGACCCCGCGCATGGCCGAGGAGACGACACCATCCCCGGCCGCGGCCGGGGGCGGCCCCAGAGAGGCTGCGAAGCCGAAGCCCGTCGCGGCGGACGCCTCCTCGCACCCGTGGGTCGCGTCGCTCGCGGCGGGAGTCCCCGAAGCGGTTCTCGCGGCCAAGCAGTTCGGGGGCCAGGTGACGGTCACCGTCGCGCGGGAGAAGATCGCCGACGTCGCCCGCCACCTGAAGGAGCGCGAGGACTTCGCCTACTGCGTCGACGTCACGGCGGTCGACTGGCGCGACCGCCAGCCGCGCTTCGACGTCGTCTACCACTTCTACTCCTTCTCGAAGAACGACCGCATCCGCGTCAAGTGCGGCGCCGCCGAGGGGGAGGACGTCCCGTCGATCGCGGGAGTCTTCCTCGCCGCGAACTGGAGCGAGCGCGAGACGTGGGACATGTTCGGGATCCGCTTCTCCGGACATCCGGACCTGCGCCGGATCCTGACGTGGGAGGGCTTCCGGGGCTTCCCGCTTCGCAAGGATTTTCCGCTCGAGGGCATCGAGACCGGCGCGGCGATCTACCCCGAGGAGTGGCCGGAGGGGGGCGGGCCGTCCCCGGACGACCCGAACCGGAAGGTGGTCTCTTGACGGAGCCGGCGACGCTCCGCCTCCGCCTCATCCCGGAAGGATGCGCGCGTGGCTGACGACAAGCTCTCGCAGGCCGAGCGCGACGAGGCCGCGTACTTCGCAGAGCGCGCGGCCGCGGCGGGCGTCCCCCGTCCGCTCGCCGGCGCCCTCGATACCCCCGCAGCGACGAACGCGGAGCCCCCGACGCTCTTCGACGTTCAAGAGATGGAGCTCAACTTCGGCCCGCAGCATCCCTCGACGCACGGCGTCCTGCGGATCATCCTCAAGGTGGACGGAGAGAAGATCCTCGAGGCCATTCCCGACGTCGGCTACCTCCACCGCGGGACGGAGAAGCTCTTCGAGACCGAGACGTATCCGATGGGGATCCCGCACACGGACCGCATGGATTACATCGCGGCCGCGACCAACAACCACGCGTACTGCCTGGCGATCGAGAAGCTCATCGGGGTCGAGGTCCCGCGCCGGGCGCAGCTCATCCGGGTGATCCTGGACGAGCTCCAGCGGCTCTCCTCCCACCTGGTGTGGCTCGGCACCTCGGGGATCGACCTCGGAGCCGTGACGCCCTTCTGGTACGCGTTTCGCGAGCGCGAGCAGATCCTGGATTTCTTCGAGGAGTACTGCGGCGCGCGCCTGACCCTGAACTGCATGCGGATCGGAGGGCTGCCCTTCGACTTGACGGCCGGCTGGGTCGAGCGCCTGATGGAGTTCGTCGACGATCTTCCGGCCCGCATCGACGACTACGAACAGCTCCTGACCGACAACCGCATCTGGAAGAAGAGGACGGTGGGCATCGGTGTGTTGACGGCCGCCGAGTGCATCGAGTGGGGCCTGACGGGACCGATTCTGCGCGGATCGGGCGTCGAGTGGGACCTGCGGCGCGCGCAGCCGTACGAGTGCTACGACGAGCTCGATTTCGCCATCCCGACCCGGACCGGCGGAGACACCTACGACCGCTACATCGTGCGCGTCCAAGAGATGCGTCAGAGCGCCCGGATCATCGGCCAGTGCATCGACCGGCTGGCGCCCGGCGACATCCGCGGAAAGGTCCCCCGGGTGATCAAGCCGCCCGCGGAGGAGATCTACGCGTCGATCGAATCGCCCAAGGGCGAGCTCGGCTTCTACTGCGTGTCGAACGGGACCAACCGTCCGTACCGCATGCACTGCCGGCCGCCCTCGTTCATCAACCTGCAGTCGCTGCCGAAGCTCGCGAAGGGACATCTCATCTCCGATCTCGTCGCGTTGATCGGCACGATCGACATCGTGCTGGGCGAGGTCGACCGGTGAGGGAGCTTTCGGAGGTGTCCCGGTGACGCCGCTCAAGATCCTGACGCCGACGGTGCTGACCTACATCAAGGTCGTGCTGATCGTCGCCGTCGTTCCGGCGATCGTCGGCTTCGTGATCGTGCTGGCGGAGCGCCGGTTCATGGCCTTCATGCAGGTCCGGCTGGGGACGAACCGCGTCGGTCCGAAGGGGACGCTCAAGGGCCTCGCCGACCTGGTGAAGCTGGTGACGAAGGAAGACGTGACGCCGATGCGGGCGGAGAAGTTCGTCCACTTCATCGCGCCGGTCCTCGCCGTGATTCCGGCCCTGACCGCCCTGGCCGTGATCCCGATGGGCCCCTCGATCCGCCTCGCGCGGCGCGTCTCGACCCCGCTCTGGGTCGCTGACGTCAACATCGGGCTGCTCTTCCTGCTCGCGATCACGTCGATCGGCGTGTACGGCATCATCCTGGGCGGCTGGGCTTCGAACAACAAATACTCGCTGCTCGGCGGGCTGCGCTCGGCGGCGCAGCTCGTGTCGTACGAGGTTCCGATGGGTCTCTCGCTCGTCGCGGTCCTCCTGATGACGCGTTCGCTCTCGCTCGTCGAGATCGTGCAGCGGCAGGACCGGATGCACCTCTGGTTCGTGTTTCCGGGGCTGATGTCGTTCTTCATCTACTTCGTGTCGGGGGTCGCCGAGACCAACCGGAACCCGTTCGACCTGCCGGAGGCGGAGTCGGAGCTCGTCTCGGGGTTCAACACCGAGTACTCGGGGGTCAAGTTCGCCTTCTTCTTCCTGGGCGAGTACACGGGAATGATCATCATCTCGTGCGTCGCGGTGACGGTCTTCTTCGGAGGCTGGCTGCCGCCGTTCGCTCACGTTAAGGCGCTCTCGTTCCTGCACGTGATCCCGCCCTTTCTCTGGTTCCTCGGAAAAGTGGGTCTCTTTCTCTTCGCCTACATCTGGTTCCGGTCGACGTTCCCGCGCTACCGGTTCGACCAGCTCATGGCGCTCGGCTGGAAATGGCTCATCCCGATCGCGCTCGGCAACATCGTGGTGGTCGCGCTGGCGATTCTGCTGACCCCGGGTCGCACCAACGGCCTCTTCATCCTCGCGTGGATCGACGGCGCGATCTTCGTGGCGCTGTTCGCGCTCGCGAAGCTGCGCCAGGCGCTCGTCCGCCGGGACCGGCTCATCTCGGCGCCCTCCAGCGCCCGGAAGTCGGCATAAAGGAACACGGAAACCAACCATGGCCCTCAAGAAATGGCTCGACAAGCTGACGCTCCTCGATCTCTTCGACGGCCTGGGAGTGACGGGGCGTCACTTCTTTAAGAAGAAGCTGACGATCCAGTACCCGGAGCAGAAGAAGATCCCATCCGACCGCTTCCGGGGGATGTTCCGGCTCGACGAGGAGCGCTGCATCAAGTGCACGCTCTGCGCGATCGAGTGCCCGATCAACATCATCTACATCGACTGGCACAACGAGAAGAACGAGGCCGCCAAGTCCGTCAAGGTTCTCGACCGGTTTGACGTCGACCTGAAGCGCTGCATGTTCTGCCAGCTCTGCGAGGAGGCGTGCCCGACCACGCCGAAGTCGATCTGGCTGACGACGAAGACGTACGAGATGGCCGCCTACGATCGCAACGAGTCGCTGTATCTCGACATCCGCAAGCTGACCGACTGGAAGGCCGCTCCCAACGTGAAGCCGTTCACGGTCATGGAGCAGGGCTGAGATGACGGGGCCGGAGGTCGAGGCGGGCACCGCCCTCTTGACGGGCGCGGCCGGCTGGGTGTTCGTCGTCTTCGCGGTGCTCGCGATTGGCAGCGCCATCGCCGTCGTCGCGGCGAAGAACCCCGTCCACTCGGCCCTGTGGCTGCTCGGGTCGTTCCTCCTCGTCGCGTGCATCTTCATCCTCGAGGAGGCGGAGTTCCTGGGCGCCGTGCAGATCCTGGTCTATGCGGGCGGGATCATGGTGCTCTTCCTCTTCGTGATCATGCTGGTCCACCAGAGGACCTCCGCCGGCGTCGCCCGGTTCCAGCATCAGTGGGACGTGGTCCTTCTCTTCCTTCCCGTCTTCCTGGTTCCCTTTCTCTACATCCTCGGCACCGAGAAGTTCCCCGACATCGCCCGCAACGCCGACGCCTTCCGGGTCATCGGGACTCGGATCGTCGGCAACACGGAGGCGGTCTCCTGGGCGCTCTTCCGCGACTATCTTCTGCCGTTCGAGGTCGCCTCGATCTTCCTGCTCGTCGCGATGATCGGAGCCGTTGTCCTCGGGAAGCGTTCCGTCGAGAAGGTGGACTGATGCAGGTGACAGGTGACAGGTGTCAAGAGAAGGTGACAGGTGTCAGGTCGGCAGCACCCGGAGAGGTGACGGGTGACGGGTGTCGGGTGTCGGCAGCACCGGCTCTGCGGTCACCTGTCACCCGTCTCCCGTCACCCATCTGCTGTCACCTG
>JBBQNC010000134.1:0-9402 GCA_038329555.1 Thermoanaerobaculia bacterium | reverse complement strand
GCCCGCGTTGAAGGAGGAAACGCCGGACGTCACGGTCTCGCCGAGCTCGACGCCTTTCTTGATGACCACGCCGCTCATCGGCGCGGTCACGCGCGCCTTCTGCGACGCGGCGTTGCCCGAGATGGGGATTCCGCGGTCTTCGACGATCTGGTAGCGCATCTTTGCGGAGCGCTGCGCTTCGACGGCCATCTGCAGGTTGTTCTGCGCCTGGCGGTATCCGTCGCTGCCGAGGAGTCCCTGCTCGAAGAGCGCCTTCTGGTTGGCGTACTCGCGCTGCGCGTCCTTCAGCTTCAGGTCGGCCTGCATCAGGCCGCCCTGCGTGTCGGAGAGCGACTGCGCCTGGTTCACGTCGGGCTCGATCTCGGCGAGCATGTCCCCCTGCCGGACGACGGCCCCCTCGCGGACCCGGAGGGCGAGCACCCGGCCGGAGACGGCGGACTTGACGTCGACCTTGGTGACGGGATCGACGACCCCGACCTCGCGGACGCTCACCTGGAGGTCCTCCGCCTGGACCTTCCCGAGCCGGAAAGGGCTCGGAGGGGGAGTCTTTGCGCCGGCCTTGTCCTTCCCGCGGGCGGCGACGAGCGCTCCCGCCGCCACGAGGATGGCGATGATTCCGAGGGCGATGAACCGCTTTTTCTTCTTCGTCATGGACAATTCCTTCGGAAAACCCACCGCACGCCTCTGCCAACTGTTTACAGGATCCGGGCACATTTCCATACGTTGGCGGGGGTCAGAATGTTCGGAAGATAGTTCCGGCTCGCCTCCCGCCAGAAACTCTCCCTGGAGTCCCACCAGGAGGCGAGCCGGCGCCCCCTTCTCCTCTCCACCCGCGACAGGGGGGGAGAGGACCGGGTTAGGGGGGCGATGGTCGAGCCACGCTTCCTCTTGATCGCCGGCGATGTCCCCCTCACTCCAACCCTCTCCCCCGCGCTCGGGGGAGAGGGGGTTCGTTGGGGGGTTCGACGATCGGGGGCGGGGTGAGGGCGTCGAGCCGCAGGACACCGATCGGGGAATCGGATCATCGGGCCATCGGGTCAATTTGGTCATCTGGGAATGCGGCTCGTCGAGAAGCCGCGAGGCGAATGCCCCTGCCCATCTCCTCTCCACCCGCGACAGCGGGGGGAGAGGGCGGGGTGAGGGGGGCGGGGGTCGAGCCGCGCTTCCTCTAGATCGTCGGCGGTGTCCCCATCACCCCAACCCTCTCCCCCGCGCTCGGGAAAGAGGAGGTTTCCGGGCGCGGCAAGGGAGCGGCGAAGATACTGTCTTCCAGCTACCCCAAGAAGGAACCCAGACATCCCGCCCTCCCTCCTACCGCCGCTCGCCCACTCGCGGGCTCTCGCCGACCTGCTCCGCCTCCACCTGCCCGGCGATCCGCGCGAGCGCGATTCCCTCGATCGCATCCTCGCCTTCCTCTCCCGCGCGCCCGATCCTTTCGCCCGCGCCACCATCGAGGGGCACATCACGGCGAGCGTCGTGATCGCGCGTCCCGACGGGAGCGCGTTTCTTCTCGTCCGGCATCGCAAGCTCGCCCGCTGGCTGCAGCCGGGCGGCCACAGCGATCCCTCTGACGCGACGACACTCGCGACCGCTCTGCGGGAGGCGCGGGAAGAGACGGGGCTCTCCGGGCTGACGCCGCTTCTTTTCGCACGCCCGCTCGACGTCGACGTTCACGACATCCCCGCGCGTCCGGACGAGCCCGCGCATCTCCATTACGACGTCCGATATCTCGCGACGTCGCCGGAGGAGGCGGGACCGGGCGACGCACTCGAAGTGAGCGACGTCGGCTGGTTCTCGCTCGACGAGGCACTCGCCCTGGGCGTCGACGCGTCGGTCGCCCGCGCTCTTCGCAAGGCGTCGGCGCTCGTTTCCGGCGGCTGAAACCGCACCCCGCCGGACGGGCGCGCACCGGCCCCGGTGGCTACCGCAACGCTCCCGGCGCGATACCATACGCGGCGCCGGAGGTCACCCCTTTGATCGGCAACGGCGGCACGGGTCGCGACCAGGGATTGTCCGGGGTCCCGCGGGCCGCCGATCCGCGGCCGATCACCGCGCTCCTGCGCGCGATCGAGGCCGGCGACGCCGCCGCGCTCGACAACCTCTTCGCGATCGTCTACGAAGAGCTGCGCCGCATCGCGCAACGCCAGCTCGCGGCGTCGGGCCGCCGCCGGACCCTGAACACCACCGCCGTCGTGCACGAAGCCTTTCTGAAGCTCTCCCACGGGCTCCCGTGGAGCCTGCGCGACCGCTTTCATTTCTTCGCGACGTCGAGCCGCGCCATGCGGATGGTGATCGTCGACCATGCGCGGTCGCGGGGTCGCCAGAAGAGAGGCGGCGGCCGGCCGGAGCTTTCTCTCGAGGACAACGTCGCCGCGATCGATCTCCAGTCCGACAACGTCGTCGCGTTGAACGACGCGCTCGGCCGGCTCGAGGCGTCGGACCCCGAGCTCGCCCGCATTGTCGAGTGGCGGTTCTTCGGAGGTCTCTCCGTCGAGGAGATCGCACGGGCGCTCGACGTCTCCGAACGGACCGTCAAGCGCCACTGGCGCACGGCGCGCGCCTTCCTGTACGAAGAGCTCGCGCGAGGAGGGTTCGGAGCGTGAGCGGGAAGCCGCCGATCTCGCGCGCCCGGGAGATCTTTCCGGACCTGGCCGACCTTTCGCCGCTCGAGGCGGAAGAGAGGATCGCGGAGATCGACCGGGACGATTCGGAGCTCGCGACGGCGCTGCGGGGGCTGCTCGCGGCCGACCGCGCCGCCGGCGACTTCCTGGACGGCGGAGCCGCCGGCTTCGCGCCCGACCTGCTCGAGGACCTCGCGGCAGAGAACGCCCCGGCCGCGGAGGACCGGATCGGATCGACCGTCGGACCCTGGCGCCTCGTCTCCGTCCTCGGCCGGGGAGGCATGGGCGAGGTCTACCGCGCGGAGCGCGCCGACGGCGAGTTCGAGCAGCGCGTCGCCCTGAAGCTCCTCCGGCCGGGCGCCGCCTCCGAGAGTCTGCGGCGGCGCTTTCTCCAGGAGAGGCAGGTCCTCGCCCGGCTCGAGCACCCGAACATCGCGCGGCTGCTCGACGGAGGCACCGACGACGGCCGGCCGTACTTCGTGCTCGAGCTCGTCGAGGGGGAGCCGATCGACGAGTACTGCCGGGACCGGCGCATCTCGATCGAGGACCGGGTGCGACTGGTCATCGTGTGCTGCGACGCCGTGGCGTCCGCGCACCGGCGGCTCGTCGTGCATCGCGACCTGAAGCCCTCCAACATCCTCGTCACCGCGGACGGGGACGTGAAGCTCCTCGACTTCGGGATCGCGAAGCTGCTCGCGGTCGAGGAGGACGGCGGCGTCACGCGCGTCGAGGAGCGCGTGCTGACCCCGGACTATGCGTCGCCGGAACAGATCCTCGGAGAGCCGGTCACGACGGCGACGGACGTCTACGGCCTCGGGCTCGTCTTCTACGAGCTCGTGACGGGAAGGCTGCCGCACGACCGCAGCTCGGCCGAGGGGAAGGCGCTCGCCTCGAACGTCGAGAGGGAGACCGTCGAGCGCGCCAGCCGCGCGGTCGCGAAGGCGCGGGCGGAGGATCTCGCCGCGGTCGGCCTCGCCGCCGAGGACCGTGGGCGCCTCGCCTCGCGGCTCGAGGGTGATCTCGACGCCGCCCTCTCGACGGCGCTGCGCCGCGAGCCGGAACGCCGGTACGCTTCTGCCTCCGCCTTCGCCGACGACCTGCGGCGGTACCTCGCGGGAAAGCCCGTGGCCGCGCGCCCCGACACGGTCGGATACCGGTTCTGGAAGTTCGTCCGGCGCCATCGCGGCGGCGTCGCGGCGGCCGCGCTTCTCTTCGCGGCGCTCGTCGCGGGGCTCGCCGGAACGACCTGGCAGGCCCGGCGCGCCGAGGCGAACGCGCAGAAGGCCCAGGCGAGCGCCCGCGACGCCGAGGCACAGGCGCTCCGCGCGCGCCGGGTCCAGGAGTTCCTGATCGGCCTGTTCCAGGTGGCCGACCCCGACCGGTCCGGCGGCCAGACCGTCACCGCGAACGCGCTCGTCGAGCAGGCCGGCCGCCGGCTCCAGACCGAGCTCTCCGCCGAGCCGCGCGTGCAGGCCGACCTCCTCGAGGCGGTCTCGCGGATCGAGCGGAGCCTCGGGAACCTCGATCGCGCGAAGCAGTACGCCGAAAAAGCCGTCACGATCCGGCGCGCGCAGAAACCGCCGGACGAGGCGGCCGTCGCGGGCGGCCTCGCGGCGGTCGGCTCCGCCTTGACGGGGCAGGGCAAGCTCGACGAAGCGGAGAAGACCCTGCGGCAGTCTCTGGGGGTGCTCGAGAAGCACGAGTCGGGGGACCGCCTCGCCGTGGCGCGCGTGCGAGCGGACCTGAGCCTGGTGCTCTTTCAGAAGGGCCAGCTCGATGAGGCGGAGAAGCTCCAGCGCCGCAGCTACGAGGCCTATCGGAAGGAGCTCGGTGCGGACGACGTCATGACCGCGATCCATCTCCGCGACCTGGGAGTGATCCTGGAGGACCTCGACCGCATGGACGAAGCGGAGAAGGTGACGCGGTCGTCCCAGGCGATCCTCGAGCACAAGCTCGGGCCGGATCACGTGACGATGGCCGAGAGCTACCTCGATCTCGCCGTGATCCTCGAACGGCGCGGGCGGGCCGACGAGGCCGAGCCGCTCTACCGCCGGACGATCGAGATACGGCGCCGCGCGCTCGGTCCCGGGCATCTCGCCGTCGGGGAGGCGCTGCAGCTGTTCGCCCTCTTCCTCCGAAACCAGCGGCAGCTCGAAGAGTCGGAGGTGCGTTACCAGGAAGCCCTGGCGATCTTCCGCGGAATCGACCCGAAGCATTTCGACGTCGGCAAGTGCATGAACGGCCTCGCACTGCTCGCGTCCGACCGAGGGCGATACGCGGAGTCGGAGTCCCGGTTCCGGGAGCTCGTCGCGTTCTTCGACGAGGTACTCGGCCCGAAGCATCACTTCACGTGGATGGTCCGCGGGAACCTCGCCTATCAGATCGCAGCCCAGGGCCGGCTCGCCGAGGCGGAGGCCATTCAGCGCCAGGTGGTCGAGAAGCTCGAGGTCATCACGGGCAAGGAGAGCGGCGAGACGGCCGAGGCGCTCGAGCGTCTCGGGGACACTCTCCGCCGCCGCGGCGCGCTCGACGAGGCGGTCGCGCTCGAGCGCCGCGCGCTCGCTGCCGAGAAGAAGATGGGCGGCGAGGGCCACCTCGGCCTCGCGGCGGCGAGCTTCCAGCTCGGGGCGGCGCTCGCCGAACGCCCGGAGCCCGAGTCGAAGCGGGAGGCGCGCGAGCATCTCGACCGGGCGGCGGCGCTCTATCGGAAGCTGAAGCCGAAGCACCTGCGGCTGCCGGAGGTGCTGATCGCGAGCGGGCGTCTCGCCGCGTCCGGGGGCGACCGCGAGCGCGCGCGGCGGGATCTCGCGGAGGCGGTCGAGCTCGGCAGCCTCCTTTTTCCCCCGTCCGACCCGCGCGTGGTCCAGGCGCGCCGCGAGCTCTCCTCGCTGACCGGGCGCTCCGCGCGCTCCTGACTCCCGGTTCCTGCCGGCGAGTCGCTTCTAGCGGGCGGCGCTCGCCGCCCGGGCGCCCTCGAGGAATTCCACGCCGCGCGCGACGACGCCCGGGTCGTGGACGATCCTCCGGTGGCCCAGGCCCGTCGTGGTCACGAGCTCGGCGCCGGGCCACGCCGCCGCGATCGCCGCTCCCTCGCGCCACGGCACCTCGATATCCGTCTCGTCGTGGATCACGAGGAGAGGCGCGCGCTGGCGCCGCGCCGCCGCGAGGACGTCGAACTCGGACCACGGCATGCCGAACCGTCGCACGACGCGCGCCTCCATGCGGAGGCGGACGCCGTCCCGGACGCCCACCATCTCCGAAAATCGCTTCGGGTAGCTCGCCGGATCGGACGACGGCGCGAGGAGCAGAACTCTGGAGACGGGGACGCCGCGCCGGATGGCGAGCGCGACGGCGGCGCCGCCCAGCGAATGTCCCACGATCGCGGTAAACGGCCCTCGCGCCTCGTGAGCCGCCTCGATCGCGAAGATGAACTCCGGCAGCGAGGAGAACCGGCCCTCCGAATCGCCGTGGCCGGGCGCGTCGAAGGCGACGACGGAGTGTCCGGCGGCGACGAGCGGCGCGACGAAGGAGCCGAGCCGCGCGCCGCGGCTTCCCCAGCCGTGGACGAGGAGCACGGGCGCTCCCTCGCCCCACGTCCACGCGGCGAGCGACGCCCCGCGCACGGCGAGCCGCTCGGGGCGCCCGCGGGCGAGGAGCTCGCGCTCCCCCTCCCACGGCGTATGGGGAGGCGGAGTGCGGAAGAGCGTCTCGGCGGCGCGGGCCGCGACCGGCGGCGCGGCGACCCCCAGGATCCGCATCCCGGCGCGGAGAGCGAGCGGCGCTTTGCGCACGGTCGTGCTTTTTTTCGGGCGGCTCCGGGGATCGTCGGTCTCCATGGTCATCTCCTTTACGGAAGCGTCAGGCGGAGCGGCGGCGAGAGCGGCGCGCGAGGCGGAGCAGGGACTCGAAGGCGAAGCGGGCGCGATCTTCGGAGCGTGGATCGCGGAGGAGCCGGGCGGAGTGGTGGTAGCCGAGCATCACGGCGTAGAGGTCGTGGGCGAACTGCTCGGCGTCGAGGTCGTCGCGGAAGTGCTTCGCGTCGACTCCCGTCCTCACGACGTTCGCGATGAGCTCGAGCCATTCCTTCTGGAGCGCCACCAGGCGGTCGCGGACGATGCCGGGCCGGTCGTCGAGCTCCGCGGCGGCGGCGACGAAGAGGCAGCCGCCGGGAAGAGAGGCCGTCTTCGTCCATCCGAGCCACCGGTCGAAGAGGGCGCGGATGCGGGGCTCGCCGCGGGGCGCCGCGAGCGCCGGACGCACGACGACCTGGACGAAAATGTGCGAAGCGCGTCCGAGGACCTGGACCTGGAGGGTCTCCTTCGAATGGAAGTGCGCGAAGAGCCCGCTCTTGGAGAGGCCGAGGTCGTCCGCGAGCTTGCCGATCGTCAGGCCGCCGAGGCCGACGCCGCTCGCCAGGCGCACGGCCCGGTCCAGGATCGCGGTGCGGGTCGTCTCGCCCTTCCTCATCGGAGGGAGAATAGCACGAACGTTCGTTTACCGAGGCTTTCTGGCTGCGGCTCTCGCGGTTCCGGCCCCTCAGACCTTCTTCTGCTTCCAGCGTCCGCTGCGGAAGGCGAGCGACCCGACGACCGCCACGAGGGAGAACGCCAGCGCGATCGCCCAGAAGACCCCCCGCGGGCCCCATCCCCGCCCCTTCGCGAGGAGGTATGCGAGCGGGATCTCGAACACCCAGAAGCAGAAGAAGTTGATGAGCGTCGGCGTGAAGGTGTCGCCGGCCCCGTTGAACGCCTGCACCATCACCATGCCGTAGGCATAGAAGAGAAAGCCGTACGCCACGGTCCGCAGGCACGCGACGCCGATCGGCACCACGGCGGGATCGGACGTGAAGAGCCCGATCAAGGGGCGCGCGAGCGTCACGAAGAGGACGCCCACGGCGCCGAGGAAGATCATGTTGTAGAACCCCGCGATCCAGACGGACTTCTCCGCGCGATCCGGCTTTCCGGCGCCGAGGCTCTGGCCGACCATCGTCGCGGCCGCGTTCGACATTCCCCAGGACGGAAGGAGCGCGAAGACCAGAATGCGGATGGCGATCGTGTAGCCCGCGAGCGCGGCGCTGCCGAACGACGAGAGGATGCGGACGAGCCCGATCCAGCTCGCCGTGCCGATCATGACCTGCAGGATTGCGCTTCCGGAGAGCCGCAGCATCCGCAGCATCGCGGCGGGCTCGATGCTCAGGTGGCGGCGGGCGAGCGCCACGCGCCCGCGCCCCCCGAAAAGAGTGAAGAGCTGGATCACCACGCCGATGCCGCGGCCGCACGTCGTCGTCACGGCCGCGCCCTGGACGCCGAGCGCGGGGAACGGTCCCAGGCCGAAGATCAGGCAGGGGTCGAGCACGAGGTTGAAGAGGTTCGCGATCCACAGGACGCGCATCGCGATCGCGGCGTCGCCCGCGCCGCGGAAGATCGCGTTGATGAGAAACAGCAGAAGGATGACGACGTTGCCGCCGAGCATCACGCGCGTGAATCCCGATCCGCTGGCGACGACCTGCGGGCTCGCGCCCATCGCGGCCAGGAGCTGCGGCGCGAACAGAGCGCCGGCGATCCCGACGGGAACCGCGACGGCTATGCCGAGCGCGATCGCCTGGACCGCGGCGTGCGCCGCTCCCTCCGGGTCTTTCTCGCCCGTCCGCCGGGCCACCCTCGCCATCGCGGCCATCGACAGGCCGATCGCCACGGCATAGATGAGCGCGAGCATCGACTCGGTGACCCCGACGGTCGCGACGGCGTCCGGTCCGAGCTTGGAGACCCAGAACACGTCCACGACGGCAAAGACGGACTCGAGCACCATCTCGAGGACCATCGGGATCGCGAGCAGGAGGATCGCGCGCCCGATCGGGCCCTCGGTGTAGTCGCGATGCGAGCCGCGCAGGGACTCGCGCACTGTGGCCCAGAAGGGCGTGCGCGCCGGATCGGCTCCGGCGTGGGTGGACACGGCGTCCGCGGCGGGCGGCAGTTGGATGGAGTCCCTCATGACGGAAAAGGGCCGCGAATCTTAGCGCGCCGACGCTATCCCCTCTCCCCCGGACCGGGGGAGAGGGTCAGGGTGAGGGGGAGTCGGTGCACCTTGAAGCCGAGGTGAGGTTGCGCCAGTGTCGCGAGAGATCCGGAAGCCGGCTAGCCGCCGTACCAGTCCGCGTCGCGCATGAGCCGGAGCCACTCGCCCTGATCGGCCGCGAGGATGTGCTCGGAGAGACCGAGGTCCGCGAAGGTGTCCTCGGCGGGCGCGTTGGCCTTCATGCGCTCGGCGATTTTCGAGAGCGAGTGGAAGCGCGCGAGCGACCGGCTCTGGTTGCGCCCGAACTCGTTCGCGGTACGCCAGGTCCGGACGCCGGCCCAGGCGCCGGGGATCGCCAGCGACAGCGCAAGCGCGATCCGGCCCAGCGTCTCGACCGGGTCGCGGCGGGGAACGATGGCGTTCTGCCGGACGAGTTCGGGCGGGATCCCCACGCGGTGCTCAAGGGCGTGCTCTGCCCAGGCGTGGAGACCGACGCAGAGCACGCTCGTGAAGAAGATGAAGGGCAGAAGCGCGGCGCTCTGGTACCACCGTCGCCGGCGCGTGCCGCTCTTCGAGAAATACGAGATCTGCGAGTTCAACCGGCGGCGCCGGTAGTAGGTGAGAATCTCCAGGCGCAGGTCCCTGGTGATCCCGGCGCAGTCGGCGGCCGAGGGAAGCCTCGGAACGTCCTCGTCGGCCGCGAATCCCTCGAGCTGCTCCTCCTGGATCGCCTGGATGTCCTGGATCTTCCGGATGAATTTGTCCC
>JBBQNC010000133.1:0-9418 GCA_038329555.1 Thermoanaerobaculia bacterium | reverse complement strand
CGGAGGGGCAGTACGTCAATTTCGCGAACATCCTGCACAACCCGACCGAGTTCGTCATCGACTTCGGGCGCATCGTGCCCGGCCGGCCCGACGTGAAGATCCTGTCGCGCGTCCTGACGACGCCGTTTCACGCCAAGCAGCTCGCCCGGGCGCTCCAGCAGAACGTCGAGATCTACGAACGGACGTACGGCGAGATCCGTTCGGACTACCCGGGTATGGCGCCCGACGCTTCGGACGCCACGAACTAGATCGCCGCCGTCGGAGCGGCGGCGGCTCGCTCGATGACTCCGCCGCCGACGACCACGTCCCCCTCGTAGAACACGCACGACTGACCGGGCGCGACGGCCCGAACCGGCTCGTCGAACCGGATCCTCGCCGATCCCGATCCGTCGAACGCCGCCTCGACGGTGGCGAGGACCTCGGGCGCACGGTGACGCACCCGGATGCGGGCGCGAAACGGCCCCGAGCGTTCGCCGGACAGAAACCGCACGCCGCGCAGGAGCGCCTCGCGCGTGTCGAGCTGCGCCGCGGGACCCACCACCACACGGTTGGCGGACGCGTCGATCGAGAGGACGTAGAGCCGCTCGGAGGCGGCGATTCCCGTGCCGCGCCGCTGCCCGACCGTGAACCGGAAGTGGCCCTCGTGGCTCCCGAGAAGCTCGCCGGCCGGACTCTCGACCGGGCCTCGCGAAGCCGGCAGCGGAAGACCGAGCCGCTCCGCCTGCGCCGCGACGAAGGCTCCCGTTCGGGTGCCGGGAGGCACGAAGCAGATCTCCTGGCTCTCCTCCTTGTCCGCCGTCGGCAGCCCGGCGCGGCGGGCGTGCTCCCGGACCTCCGACTTCGTCAGCTCTCCGACGGGAAAGCGAGCCGCCGATAGCTGCTCGGCCGTGAGGTCCCAGAGAAAATACGACTGGTCCTTCCGCGGGTCGCTTCCCTTGCGGAGCACCGCCCGTCCGGAGGAATCGGATCCCGACCGCACGTAGTGGCCGGTGGCCACGGCTTCGCATCCCATGCCGCGAGCGCGCTCCCAGAGCGTCGCGAACTTCACCTTCGCGTTGCACGAGGAGCACGGTATCGGCGTCTCGCCCGCGAGGTAGGACTCGACGAACGGCCGGACGACGCGCTCCGAGAACTCCCGCTCGAGGCCCAGCACGTAGTGCGGAATGTCGAGCTTCCACGCGACACGGCGCGCGTCCGAAAGATCGTCGGCGGTGCAGCATCGGCCCGTTCGGCCCGGCTCTCCGGAATGATCCCAGAGCTGCATGGAAAGGCCGACGACCTCGTGGCCCGCCTCCTTCAGGAGGAGCGCGGCCACCGAAGAGTCGACGCCGCCCGACATGGCCACCGCGATGCGCATGGGAAGTACGCTATCAGCTACGAGCGGCCGGTCACGACTTCGCCGTGACGATCAGCATGAGGGTCGTCCCGCCGATCGAGAACTCGGACTGGTTCTCGAGGGAGAGCTCGCTGATGCGCTCCTCCCCCACGAACGTTCCGTTCGTCGAACCGAGGTCGAGCAACACGACGTTGTCCCCCGAGATCTCGACGGCCGCGTGCTGCCGCGAGACTTCGGGGTCGTCGACGCTCACGTCCGCGTCCTGTCGGCCGATGATCACGCGCGGCTTCTCGATCAGAAAAATCCGGCCCGACTCGGGGCCCGCGATCACCGCCAGGGAGACCTTGAAGTCGGCGGGCAACTTCAAGTCGGCGGCGGCGGTGCGACGGCCGGGCGGCAGCGGCGCGGCGCGCTTCTCGGTGGTCGCCCGGGACTTGTTCTCCGCGTCGAGGCGCATCACGGTGTCTTCGCCCCCCGCGGAGGGGATCGCCGAAGCCTGCCCGGCGGGGTTCTCCGAGCTCCCGGCGGGGCCCCCTGAGCTCCCGGAGGGACCCCCTGCGCTACCCGCGGGAACCCCCACGCTCCCGGCGGGAGCCTCCGAGCTGAAGATGTCGAAGATCGCCATACATTTCGTGCATCGCACCTTCTTCGAAGCCTTGCCGGCGAACCGCGTCTCGTCGTAACGGTACCGCGCGTAGCAGCGGTCGCATTCGATGATCATCGAATCGCCTCCGCCGCGGCGGGAGCGGCGGCCGTGGCGGCGACGCCCCGCGACGCGCTCCGGATCGCGCGGACCAGGCCCGGCAGCAGACGGAGCACGTCCTCGACTTCGGTCTCCGTCGTCCAGCGGGAGAGCGAGAACCGGATCACCTCGCCCGCCTCCTCGCCGGAGAGCCCGAGCGCGAGGATTGCCGGCGAGGGCGAGAGCGTCCCGCTCGAGCAGGCGCTTCCGGTCGACACGGCGACGCCCTCGAGGTCGAGGCGGATCAGAAGCGTGGACGCGTCGACGCCCTCGAACCGGATCGCCGAAGTGTTCGCGAGCCGCGGCGCGAGCGGCGCGATCGCGCGGGTCCCGGTCACCGTCCCGAGGATGCCGCGCTCGAGCCGGTCGCGCAGCTCCTCGATCCCGCAGCGCTCCGCCTCCATCCGACGGAGGGCGAGGCTCGCGGCGACGCCGAAGCCGACGATCGCGCTCGTGTTCTCGGTCCCCGCCCGGAGGCGCTTCTCCTGCCCGCCTCCCGGCGTTCTGGCGGCGAGTTCGACCCCGCGGCGCACGACGAGGGCGCCCACGCCCTTCGGCCCGTGCAGCTTGTGGGCCGAGATCGAGAGAAGGTCTACGCCCCACGCGCGGAGGTCCGATCGGATCCGACCGGCGGCCTGCACGGCGTCGGTATGCACCAGGACCCCGGGGGCGGCGCGCCGCGCCCGGCGGGCGATCTCCGCGACGGGAAAGATCGCTCCGTACTCGTTGTTCGCCGCCATCACGGAGACCAGGACGGTGCCGGGCACGATCCCGGCGGCGAACCGCTCGGGATCCAGTTCCCCGGATGGCTCCGGCGGCGCGACCCGCGCGCCGGGAAGGCGGTCGATCGGATCGCGGACCGACGGATGCTCGACGCCGGAGCGCACGACGGGTCCCGACCGCCCGGCGGTGGCGCCGTAGATGGCCATGGCGTTGGCCTCGGTCCCGCCCGACGTGAAGAAGACCTCGCCGGCGGAAACACCCGCGAGGCGGCCGACCTCGTCCCGAGCCTCCTCGACGGCCCGGCGGGCGCGGCGGCCTTCGGCGTGGACGGATGAGGGGTTGCCATAGAGGTCCGACGCCCGGTCCATCGCCTCCCGGACGTCCGAATCCATTTTTGTGGAGGCGTTGTTGTCCAGATAGATCATGGATCGCGAAAAACGATTATCCCCCCTTTGCCCTTCACGTGAAACTTGCCTGAAGGAATAGCCGCGTGAAAGCGGCGAGTTAACATCCAAGCCGGATGAAATCTTCCACGCGTCTCCGTTTCCTCGTGTCCGTGATCCTGGCGGCGAGCGGCGCTTGGGTGGCCCGCGCCGTCCAGGACACGACCCCCGCGGCGGGCCAGTCGAGCCCGCCGGCTCCGACGACCCAGGCGGCGCCGGCGACCCAGACGGCTCCGATCCCACCCGCTCAGGCGCCTCCGCAGACCGCGCCGCCCGTTGCCCCGCCGAATCGGAAGGCGGCGCTCGCCGCGATGCCGGAGGAGGAGCGCAAGTGGTTGACGGAGTTCGTGGCGCCCATCATCCTGCCGCAGGAGGAGAAGCTCTTCCTGGAGCTCACCGAGCCCCACCAGCGGGAGATCTTCAAGCAGGAATTCTGGGCCCGGCGGGAACGCGAGAACCTGCCGCCGCCCCTGGGGCCCTGCTACCGGCAGCGCTACGAGGAGCTCCGGCGCCTCGCCGACGAGACGTATGACGGCTGGCGAACCGACGCGGGGCGCATGGTGCTTCGCTTCGGGGAGCCAGACGCCCTGGACAAGGTCGACTCCTGCGAGCAGATGTTCCGCGGTATCGAGATCTGGACCTACGCGAACCGCGGCGGCGGCCGGGGATCGAAGAAGCACATCTTCTTTCGTCCCTCGTTGATGGCGCCTCGGAAGCTGTGGACGACCGGGACGCCGGACTCGGACATCTTCGTGCCCGGCTCCTGCCGCAAGCGGATGGACGAGCTCTACCTCGACTGCAGGCCCCAGGCGCAGGACACGTGCGCCTCCTGCTCGAAGGCCTGCGACGTCTACCAGGCGTACTCGGAGATCCGAGGCCGCCAGGGAAGCGCGCTCGGAGGCTTCACCGAGCAGGGCGAGCTCTTGCAGCCCGAACCGATCTCGCTCGAGGGCCTCGAGAGAGTGCGCGACCGCTTCGCGGGGGTCGCGACGCCCGGCGCGAAGGCCATCGGCGTCGAGGGTCCGAGCGGCGCGGCGTCCCCGGCCGCGGCCGGAAAGGCGGCCTCCGCCGCCGCCGCTTCCGCCCGCCCGTCGACACCCGCTCCGGCCCGGCGAAAGCTCTCGAAGGCGGACATCAAGGACCTCACGGCCAAGCTCGACCCGAAGTATCGCGAGTTCCTCACGGTCGTCGAGCTCATCATCACGCCCGACGAACGGGAGGTCTTTCTCCAGATCGCGGACGCCTACCAGAAGGATCGTTTCATCGAATCTTTCTGGCGGCGGCGCTCGATTGATTCCTCCGGCCTGCGGACCGACTTCCAGAAGGTCTACACCGACCGCGTCCAGATCGCGCGCGAGCAGTTCAAGAACCTCTACAGCGACCGCGCGAAGATCTTCATCATCAACGGCGCGCCCGACGCGGTCATCAAGGTCGACTGCGACGACGTCTACGTCCCCCTGCAGATCTGGTACTACGAGCGCCTCGAGTCCCTGAAGAGCAAGGTCTATCTGATCTTCTACGAGCCCCTGGGCGTCGGCGAGTACAAGCTCTGGACGCCTCTCGACGGCGAGGACGTGCTGATCGAGGGGAACGGAGGAATCGCCTCGAGCCAGTCCTCGGCGGGCCGGCGCGTGGACGTCACGCGTTGCACCGAGTGGCGCACGGTCCGCCAGGCGATCGCCTATGCCACGGCCGCCCTCGGTTCCGGTCCGATGTCGATGGTCGGCGTCTCCAAGCTCTTTCAGCCTCCCACCGTCGAGACGGAGGGCGTCGACCAGGTCCTCTCGATGACCACGGAGCTCGCGGCCGGCGCCACGCCGCTCGCGCTCGTGAAGCTCGTCCGTTTTCCGGAGCAACGCGCGAACAAGATCGGCGTCGACCTGTCCCTGCTGGTCCCCAAGAAGGACCTGAAGTCGCGCAGTCTCGGCGAGGAGACCTTCTACAACGTGGACGTGATCGGCGAGGTCGTCAAGGGTGATCGCCTCATGGACAACTTCAAGTACCGCTTCGACGTACCGACGGGCGAGATCGGCGCCGACAGGATCCCGCTCACCGTCCGGCGCTATCTCTATCCGGGCGAGTACAAGCTGATCCTGAAAGTCTCCGACGGCAACCAGAGCGCCGAGGGACGCATCTCGGAAAACCTGACTGTCCCGGAGCAGCCCGATCCGCCCACCCCGGAAGAAGTCGCCGCGCGCGCGCAGGGCCGCGCGGTCATCGCGAAGACGGCGGAAACGGGCCTCGTCCCGTCGGCGATCTCACTTCTTCCGATCGCCCGGGAGATCGCGACCGGCCTCCAGCGTTTCGAGACGAAGGTCGCCGACGGCATCCGCGCCGTCGACTTCTATTTGAACGGCTCCAAGGTGATGACGAAGACGAGGGCGCCCTTCCAGGCGGACCTGAACCTCGGTCCGCTCCCCCGCAAGCAGACGATCCGCGTCGTCGCCTTCGGAGAGGCGGGGCGAGCCGTCGGCGAGGACGAGTACACGGTCAACGAGGGCCGGGACATCTTCAAGGTCCGCATCCTGTCTCCGGAAAAGGGCGCCAAGGCGTCGGGCGCGACGCGCGTCGTCGCGGCCGTGGCCGTGCCCGAGGGGAAGACGCTCCAGAAGCTCGAGTTCTACCAGAACGAATCCCGCGTCGCGACGCTCTACCAGGCGCCGTTCGAGCAGACGGTCAATATCCGAGACGGCAAGGGCCTCGGTTACGTCCGCATCATCGGGACCCTCGACGACGGCACGGTCGCGGAGGATCTGCGGTACGTCAACGCTCCGAGCTACATCTCGGAGGTCTCCGTGGACGCCGTCGAGCTCTACACGACGGTGACCGACAAGGGCCGGCCCGTCGCCGGGCTCCAGGCATCTAACTTCAAGGTGTTCGAGGACGGCGCCATCCAGAAGATCGAGTCCTTCGAGTACGTCAGGAACCTCCCGGTCTCGGTCGGGGTCATGATCGACACGTCCGCCTCCATGCTCGAGTCGCTTCCGGAGGCCGAGCAGGCCGCCATCGCGTTTCTCGACTACTCGCTCGGGCCCAAGGACCGCGCCTTCACGGTCTCCTTCGACAACGAGCCCTACATCCTCAGCAAGCTCACCAACCGGAAGGACAAGCTCTACCGCTCG
The DNA here is from genome assembly GCA_038329555.1 of Thermoanaerobaculia bacterium. Classification (GTDB taxonomy): domain Bacteria; phylum Acidobacteriota; class Thermoanaerobaculia; order UBA5066; family Gp7-AA6; genus JALYUA01. The sequence continues at coordinate 3,052 of JBBQNC010000133.1, read as the reverse complement.
ATGGCCGGGCTCCGCGCGGAGGGATCCACGGCCCTCTACGACGCCATCGTCTTCGGGCTGTACCAGTTCACCGGGATCAAGGGGAAGAAAGCGCTCGTCATCCTGAGCGACGGCAAGGACACCACGTCCAAGTTCGACTTCGACACGACCCTGGAATACGTCCGCAAGGCGGGGATATCCATCTACGCGATCGGCCTCAAGATCTCGGGCGCGGACCTCGAGGTGAAGTACAAGCTCAACAAGATGGCGAATCTGACGGGCGGGCAGACGTTCTACATCGACTCCGCGAAGCATCTGGACGCCGTCTACAAGCAGATCAACGAGGAGCTGCGCAGCCAGTACATGCTCACCTACTACTCGACCAACCCCGACCGCAAGGAGACCTGGCGCAAGGTCGAAATCAAGGTCGAGCCGACGTCGCTCCAGGCGCGAACGATCTCCGGCTACTACCCCTAGGCGTAGGCGGAAGCGGGCGTTCCGGCGGAACGACACCGGGGTCGCGGGTTGAGGACCGCGGACCGCGTACCGCCCCTGCTACTCTCCCCGCATGCTCGTTCTCGCCTCGAGCTCCCCGCGCCGCGCGCAAATCTTGAGCGAGCTCGGGATCCCCTTCGAGATCGACTTCTCCGGCATCGACGAGGAGATCGCTCCCGGTGAGACGCCGGACGCCGCCGCCGAGCGCCTGGCCGCGGCCAAGGCCGCGGATGTGGCCGCCCGCCACCCCGACCGGTGGGTGCTGGCCGCCGATACCCTGGTCCACTTGAACGGAGAGATCCTCGGAAAGCCGCGCGGCGACGGCGAGGCGGCCTCTATGCTGCGCCGGCTCTCCGGGCGCGACCACCGCGTCGTCACGGCGGTCCGCCTGCGCCGCGGAAGCGACGCCGGGAAGGGCGAGACCGTCTGGAGCGGCGTGCGGTTTGCCACGATGACCGAAAAAGAGATCGCCTGGTACGTCGCGACGGGAGAGCCGAGAGACAAGGCCGGCGCCTACGCCGTCCAGGGGCTGGGCGCCCGGTTCGTCGAGAGAATCGAAGGTTCCTTCACCAACGTGATGGGGCTTCCGGCGCGCGCCGTCTACCGACTCATGACGGGCGCAGCAGATCCCTCTCTCGCGTCTCTCGCTCTTTCTTCCCCCTGAGCTTCATCTCGTACATCCGCGCGTCGGATTGCGCGAGGGTGCTCATGAAATCGGCGTCCATCCTGTGGGTCGCCCATCCGACGGAAAGCGCCGGCTGGAGCTGTTCGACTCCGGGAATCGCGGGCAGCCGGCGGGCGAGCTCTTCCGCCTTCTGAGCGGCGGAGCCTTCGTCCGTGCGGGGAAGGAGGACCAGAAATTCGTCGCCGCCCCACCGGAAGACGAAGTCCGACTCGCGGACGCAGGAGGTCAGGTAGTTCGCGACGAACTTGAGCACTTCGTCCCCGACCTGGTGTCCCTTCACGTCGTTGATCTCCTTGAATCGATCGACGTCCGCGAGAAGAACCGAAAGCGAGATGCCGTACCGCCGGACGTTGGCGAGCTCCCGCTTGATGACGTCGTTGAAATGGTGCCGGTTGTAGAGGCCGGTGAGCGGGTCCCGGACGCCCATCTCCTTCATCTGCTGGTCGGAGTGCAACAGCTGCTCCATTTCGGCCGCCAGGCGCGCCTGGCTTGCCTCGAACAGCAGGATGATGATTCCGACCGCGATCATCATCTCGAGGAGCATTCCCGCAAAGTTCCCGTACTGGAGCAGCTCGGGCATCGACCCGGGCTCCGAGAACCGGAGGTACGCGAAACCCACGACGGCCTCCTCGGTCCCCCAGAGGAGGAACGACGTCGAAAGGAGCACGCGCCCGGCCCGCGAGCCGGACGTGATCGCGAAGGAGACGGCCGCCGCGACGTATCCGGCGGCGAGCACGAAGGCGATCGGCGCGGAATGGCCCGTGACGCGGCTCGACTCCATTGCCGTCCACCAGGCGATCGCGGTGACCGGAACGATCCACAGGAGCTCCAGCGGGCCGGTCGACGCGCGCTCGTCCCGGAAACGCCGCACGCCGCGCAGCAGGAAGACGATGTGGGACAGGAGCGCGACGTGCAGGAGGAAGATGAACGGACGCGTCTCCCCGACGACGGGAAGAAGGCTCTGGAGGACGAGCCCGCACAGGAGAAACGCCCAGGACGCGATCCAGTCGAGGAAGGCCCGCCGGCGGATCTTCTGATAGAGCAGAAGAAACAGAAGAAACAGCAGGACCGTCCCTGCCGCCTGGATGAGCAAGGAAAACTGATAAACCGGCATCGAGTTCGAGTTTGTGGTCCTTTTGGAGCGGGAATCTTACCCGCTGTGAGCCGTCGGTGATAGCCCGGATTTCTTTCGTCGCCCAAACCGCGATAAAACCGGGCCGTGGCGCGCCTCCGGATTCCGGGCGAAGTGGCGGTCGTTTCGCCCGGCACGGAGGTGGCGCGCGACGCCGCATCGCGGCTCGCCGCGCTCCTTCCGGGCGCGCGGCTCGTCCCGCTCTCGACGGCGCGGTTCCTCGCCCTCATCCATGAACCGCTTCCGGTCATCCTCGCGCCGCGCGGCCTGGACGAAGCCGCGGACCGGCGGTTCCTCGCGGCCGCGCGGGACCGCCTCCTGTGGAAGGCGCCGCCCCGGGATCTCTACGAGGCGATCTCCGGAGTTCTCACCGCGCTCGCCCCGCGGCGCACGCGGGAGGCGCGGACGGCCTCGGGCGATGCGTTTCGCACGGCGCTCCTCCTGGAGGGGCACGTCGATTCGGCCCGCGCGGCGCTCGCCCTCGCGTCCCCCGCCCGGGACTGGATCGTCGAGCATCCCGGCATGGTGCGGATCCCGGAGGGCGAGCTGTCGAATCTCCGGCGGCAGGGCGTCCGATGGCTCGCCCTGACGCCGGTGCGCCTCCTGGGCGTGACCGACCGTACGGGAGTGGCGCGCTCGATCTTCCCCCGCGGCGTGCGCGTCTGGCGGCTGCCACCGGCGCCGCGATTCAGGGCGCCTTCTTCTCGAGCGCGCGGACGTAGACCTTCTCGGAAATGAAGAGCCGGAGAAGGTCCGCGTCG
>JBBQNC010000132.1:0-9426 GCA_038329555.1 Thermoanaerobaculia bacterium | reverse complement strand
TTCATGAACGGCTCGCCGCCCGTGAAGTAGTACTCGCGGACACCGAGGGGCACGGATTCCGCCAGCCGCGCGCGCACGTCGGAGAGCTTCAGCATCTCGTGACTGTGGTTGGTCGGAGAACACGAGATGAAGCAATGCGTGCACTTCAGGTTGCAGAGAGTCCCGGCGACCTGAAACCACAGGGTGTCGAGAGACACCGAGGGAACGAACGGGTAGATCTCCTTCGGCGGCGCAACGAGGCCCTGGCGTGCGAAGACTTCTTCCAAGACACCCACCTTTCCGGCCTCGGCCGGAGACGCGTTTCGACTCGGGGCCCGGTCTTACGCGGCGGGAGGAGGGGCGCGGAGGCCGGACGGCGCGGCGAGCAGGGAAGGCCGGACGAAGGGGGGGGGAGCGAAGGAAGGCCGCGGCTCGGCGTGGAGCGCGCGGCGGGCCAGCGAGCGGAAGACCGAGAAGGGTGCGCCTTGCAGGAGCCGGCGCAAGGCAATCCGGCCGTCCACGTCGAAGGCGGGAGAGACCACCGCGATCGACCGGCAGCGGGAGGTCAGGAGCGACGAAAGCGTGGCGAACGCGTGACTTTGTCCGACGGAGAGCGCTGCCAGGAGGTCGACGTCTTTCGCGGAGACGCCGATCAGCGAGACGCCGCCGTCCGTCGCCGGCGAGAGGGCGGCGTCCGCGCCCCGCTCGAGCGCCTCGAAGGCCTGACGAGCGGCCTCGGAGTCGGGTGCGACATCGCCTCCCACGAGGATGGAGTGGCCGCCGAGGCTCGTGGCCCGCTCGGCCACGCGCCGGAGCCGGTCCCCGAAGGAGCGGCCGCTCTGGGCGATCCAGACGATGTCCCGATCGGCAGGAAGACGCCGGCGCCAGGCGGTCAGGTCTTCCGACGGGGCCGCGACCACGAGCCGCGCGCCCGTCGCCGCCGATGCCTCGAGCCAGCCGGAGGCGAAGGCGGAAAAGAGCTCGGCGGCCGCGGCCGTCGCGAAACCCTTCTCCCGGGCTTCCCGTTCGGGCTCGCGTGCGAAGAGGACGAGAAAACGGTCCACTGACCGTATCTTACGTCCCGCCTCCGAAAACGGATGGCTCCTCAAAAAAAAAGGAGGGCAGGCGCCCTCCCCTCTTCACCGGCCGGGCCGGGCTCAGAGATTGCGGTCGATAAATTTCACGAACTCGCTGCGGGGCAGCGCGCCCAGGACGCGATCGGCCACTTCCCCGTTCTTGAAGAGGATGAAGGTGGGGATCGACGTGACCTGGTATTTCATGGCGACCACCGTGGACTCGTCCACGTTGATCTTGGCGACCTTGATCTTGTCTTTGTACTGCGTCGCCAGGTCGTCGACGATCGGGGAGATGGAGCGGCAGGGGCCGCACCACGGGGCCCAGAAGTCGACGAGGACGGGCATCTCACTCTTCAGGATGTCTCCGTCGAAGCTCGTGTCCGAGACCTGGTGCACGTTGGGGTTATCCGACATCGATTGTTCCTCCACGGACGATATATGCGAAAAGCGGGCCCGAAGATTCTAACGGCAATCGTCCCCGGCCGCCCCGCTCGGTCTCAATGGACGTGGGCGTGGACGCGCCCGCGGACGTGCGCCAGCCCCTCCCGCAGGAACCAGGGCACCATCAGGAGAGACAGCATGGGGTCCACCCAGCCGGGCGCCGCCAGGAGGCCGCCGAGCATCGCCAGGAGCGTCAGGATCGAATCCGCGGAGCAGGCGATCGATTCTTTCGCCTCCGCCGCGAGCCCTTCGCTGCCCAGCGCGCGACTCGTCTTCCATTTCCAATAGCCGATGAACGGCATCCCGAACGACGCGAAGATCGTCAGGAGGAACCCGAGCACGCTGCGCTCGGCATGCGCGCCCCCAACGAGCTCGACCGCGCCGCGGATGGACGTGTACAGGGCGAGAAGCAGGAAGGAGACGCCGATCCACCGAGCGAGCAGTTTTTCGTTTCGGGCGTGATCCGCCTCCACGTCCGCGAGACGCCGGAGATGGCGGACGGCGAGGAGGGCCGCGCCTCCTTCGATCACGCTCTCGATTCCAAAGGCGAGGAGCGCGAGGCTGCCGATCCGAATCGCCTCGAAGAGGGCGAGCCCCCCCTCCCCGACCACGTGCAGAAAGGTCATCCCGAGCAGCCAGTACATGCGGCGTTGCAGCGCGGCGGAATCGGGGGGAAGAGCCGGCGCCGGCCGGACGGTCGAAGCGTCGGACATGCCGCATTCTAAGCACGACGCGCGGGCCCGGTCCGGCGCGCGGTCCGATGGGCGTCCCCGCCGAGGGACACGTCCGGAATACAATGGTCCCGTGCGTCGTTGCCCCATTCCGATGACCCTGCGCGCGCTCCGTGCGGCTCGATTTGCGCGCACGCTGCTCCTCGTCGCGGCGTTCATCGCGACCGCGGGCTCCTTCGGCCTTCATCCGGAGCCGGAGTCCGCGCCAGCGGCCGCCGTGCCCGATTCCCGAGTGGCGACCTGGACGGCGATGCCTTCGGGCAGCAGCGGCGCCGATGCGTGCACGGCCTGCCTCGTCCATCGGACGATCTCCCTGCCGGGTCTCGCGGTCTTCTCGCCCGCCGGCGCTCCGATCCTCGATTCGCCGCTCGTCCGGAGCGCGCGCCGGCTCCGGCTCTTCCATCCCCGCCTCGACGACGGCCGCGCCCCTCCGACGCGGCTCTAGCGTCCGCGGCTCCGGCCTTCCGCCGGCGCCGACGAGCCGGCGCGGCGCCGGCAGGAGGAGACCGTGAAGTCTCGTTGCCGCGTTTCGTTCTTCGCCTGCATCGTCTCCCTGGCGCTCGCCGCGGCCGCCCCGGCCGCCTCGGGCCAGGACGTCACGTCGTCGCCGTCGCCGTCTCCGGTCCCCAGTCCCTCTCCGACACCCGCTCCCGAGCCGGCGCCCCCCGTCGCACCCCCCGCTCCCGACCCGGTTCCGCCTGCGGGGAGCTCGGCCAGTCAGACGTCCAATTACTTCAACCCCGCGATGTCCGTGATCGGGAACTTCCTCGCCGTTGCGGGGCACAATCCCGTCGAGAACCTGCCGAACCTCGATCTCCGCGAGTCGGAGCTGGGCCTCCAGGCCGTCGTCGACCCGTATGCTCGAGCCGACTTCTTTCTCTCCTTCCACGGGAGCAACGTGGATGTGGAGGAGGGATACCTCACCTTCACCGCTCTCCCGGCGCAGTTCCTCGCGAAGATCGGCCGCATGCGGGTGCAGTTCGGCAAGATCAACACGCTGCACCTGCACGTGCTGCCGTGGGCGGACGAGCCGCTTCCGATCGTCAACCTCCTGGGAGGCGACGAGGGTTGGATCGGCGACGGCGTCTCGCTCTCGAAGCTTCTCCCGCTTCCCGCCGACCTCTTCTCGGAGCTCACGGTTCAGGTCTTCCGCGGCGAGAGAGAGGGGCTGTTCCAGGCGCCGCATCGGAGCGACCTCGCCTACAACGCGCACTACCGCGCGTACGGCGACATCTCGGAGTCGAGCAACCTGGAGCTCGGCTTCTCCTACGGATACGGGCCCAACGCGTCGTCGACGGACGAGATCACGCGCCACACCCGGCTCGAGGCGATCGACGCCACGTTCCGATGGAAGCCGCTTCGGCGGGCCAGTTACCGGTCGGCCTCTCTGCGCGGCGAGCTCTACCGGAGCCGGCGCGACCAGCCGGACGGGCGTCAGACGGCGCGCGGATGGTTCGTCGCGGGGGAATACCAGCTCGCCAAGCGCTGGTTCGCGGGCGCCCGCGTCGAGTCCTCCGACCACGCAGACGATGCTTCGCGCCGGGACACTGGGCAGGCGCTGACGCTCACTTTTTGGCCGAGCGAGTTCTCGCAGCTCCGCGGCGAGCTTCGCCGCCGCCGTTATGCCGGAGGCATCGACGCCACGGAAGCCCTTCTGCAGCTCCAGTTCGCCATCGGAGCGCATGGCGCGCATCCCTTTTAAAAGAGAAAGACCATGAAAAAAGCAGTGCTCGTCCTTCTGGCATCGCTCGCGTTGCAGTGGCCCGCGTCCGCGTTCGCCAAGGTCAACGTCGTCTCCACCCTGCAGGACTTCGCGTCGATCACGGAGTCGATCGGCGGCGAACGCGTCGACGTGTTCTCGCTCGCCAAGGGCTACCAGGATCCGCATTTCGTGGAAGCCAAACCGTCCTTCATCGTCCGCCTCTCGCGCGCCGACCTCCTCATCTCCGCGGGGCTCGAGCTCGAGATCGGGTACCTGCCGCCGCTCATCGATCAGAGCCGCAACGCGAAGATCCATCCGGGCAACCCCGGTTACCTCGACGCCTCCGCGGGCTGCGAGATCCTTCAGCGCCCCACCCAGCAGGTCACCCGCGCGATGGGGGACGTCCACCCTTACGGAAACCCCCATTACTGGACGGACCCCGATAACGGGCGCGTGATCGCCCGCTCGATCGCGGCGCGACTCTCCGAGATCGACCCGTCGGGTAAGGCGACCTACGACCGGAACCTCGCCGCCCTCGAGTCGAAGCTGACGGAGAAATCGAAGGAGTGGGACGCCAAGATGGCCCCGTACGCGGGGACGAAGATCGTCACCTTTCACGATTCGTGGCCGAACTTCGCCAAGCACTTCAAGCTGATCGTCGCAGGTCACGTCGAGCCAAAGCCCGGCATCCCGCCCTCCCCCTCTCACACCCTGGACATCATCAACCTCATCATGGCGCAGAAGATCCGGATGATCCTCGTGGAGCCCTACTTCGACTCGAAGACCCCGAAGTCGATCGCGTCGAAGACCGGCGCCGTCGTCGTCACGTTTTATCCGTCGGTCGGGGGACTACCGGCGATCAAGACGTACTTCGACCTCTTCGACTACGACGTGGATGCGTTCGTCGCGGCGATGAAGGGAGGGAAATGACGATTTTCCAGATTCTCCTGCCGGCGTTCGTCGCGAGTTTGATCCTCACGGGCATCCACGCCTATCTGGGCGTTCACGTCGTCGAGCGCGGCGTCATCTTCGTCGACCTGTCTCTGGCGCAGATCGCGGCGCTCGGCTCCACGGTCGCGTACCTCGCGGGCTACGACCTGCACTCGTCGACGGCCTATCTCTTCTCGCTCGGCTTCACGTTTCTCGGGGCGGCGATCTTCGCGCTGACCCGCGTCCATCGAAAGACCCGGATCCCGCAGGAGGCGATCATCGGGATCGTCTACGCGGTGTCCGCCGCGATGGCGATTCTCATCATGTCGAAGGCGACCCAGGAGACCGAGCACCTGAAGGAAATGCTCGTCGGAAACATCCTCTCGGTCACCTGGCCGGAGCTCGGCAAGACCGCCGTGCTCTATGCGTTGGTCGGCCTGTTTCACTACATCTTCCGGCGGAAGTTCCTGGCGATCTCGATGGACGAGCACGCGGCCGAACAGAGCGGGGTGAACGTCAAGCTCTGGGACTTCCTCTTCTACATGTCCTTCGGCTTCGTCGTGACGTCGTCGGTCGCGATCGCGGGCGTACTGCTCGTCTTCTGCTTCCTGATCGTCCCTTCGGTCGCGGCGATGCTCTTCGCGGAGCGACTCGGGCCGCGGCTCGCGATCGGCTGGACAATGGGCGCACTGGTTTCCGCGGCCGGTGTCGCGCTCTCCTTCCTTCTCGATCTCCCGACGGGCGCCGCGATCGTGGCGACGTTCGGAGCCGCCCTCCTCGTCCTCGCGGGCTACCGCCGCGCGTTCCGGCCCGCAGGCCCCGCGTAACGGTCGCCGCGCGTCCGGCAAGGGGCGGACGCTCAGCCGCGCCGGGCGAAATACGCGCGAGTCGCCTCGATGTCGTGGCCGATCTGCTCCGTGAGGGCCATCATCGAGGGGAACGTCCGCTCCCCGCGGAGCCGCTCGTGGAAGAACAGTCGGACCTTCTCGCCGTACACGTCCGACGAGAAATCGAACACGTACGTCTCGATCGTCGTGGCGAAGTCCTCGTAGACCGTCGGGCGGCGGCCGATGTTGGTGACGGACTCGAACCGCTTGCCGTACGACGTGATCTCGACCACCGTGACGTAGACACCGTCCGCGGGCAGGAGCACGTTCTCCGGCGCGAGGTTGATCGTCGGATAGCCGATCTTCCGGCCGACGCGGTCGCCTCGAGAGACGATGCCGTCCAGCTGGTACTCGCGTCCGAGCATCGCGTTGGCTTCCGAGACCCGTCCGGCGGAGACCGCGTCGCGAATGCGGCTCGATGAGACGGGGGCTCCTCCCCAATCGACCTCCTCGACGCCGGAAGCGGTGAACCCGCATTCGGAGCCGAGACGCTTCAAGAGCGCGAGGTCCCCCCGCTTGGCCCGTCCGAAGGCGAAGTGGTGCCCGAGGAGGATCTCGGACGCCGCCAGGCGCTCGCAGAGGAAGCCGCGAACGAATTCCTCCGGCTCCGTGAGCGAGAAGTCGCGTGTGAAGGGGATCACGAGGAGGTTCTCGATCCCCAGCGCTTCGATGGCCTCCTCCTTCTGACGGAGGGTCTGGATGCGGCGCGGGGCCTGATCCGGCCGCAGGACCGCCAGGGGATGCGGCTCGAACGTGATCGCGACGGAAGGCTTCGCCGCTTCCTTCGCGCGGGCGACGACGGACTCGAGGATCCGGCGATGTCCGAGATGCACGCCGTCGAAGTTCCCGATCGTCAGGACTCCGGCGCGGGGAAGGTCGGTCGCCCGGAGCGGATCCCGGACGACGTGCAGAGGGCCGCTCACGGCACGAGGCTCAGGCGACCACGGCTCCGACGAGGTCGTAGTCGTGCGTGGCCGAGATGCGCACGCTCACGATTTCGCCCGGACGGATATCCCGCCCCGCCGTGTCGTTGATGAGAAGGCGGCCGTCGATCTCGGGCGCCTGCGCGCGCACCCGCCCTTCGAGGAGGTGCTCCGTCTCCTCGCACGACCCCTCGACGATCGCTTCGAGCACGCGCCCCTGAAGCGCGCGAGCTTTCGCACGGGCGATCGGCCGCTGCAGGGACAGCAGGAAACCCAGACGGCGCTCCTTCTCCTCGTCCGGCACGGGGTCCCCGAGCGGCTCGGACTTCGAGCCGGGCTCGGGCGAATAGGTGAAGGCGCCCAGGTTGTCGAACTCCGCCTCGCGGACGAACTCGCAGAGCTCGGCGAACTCGGCCTCGCCCTCGCCGGGAAAGCCCAGGATGAAGGTCGTGCGGATGGCGATGTCGGGAACGATGGCGCGCATACGCTGGATCATCCGGAGGTGGGAGCCCGGGTCTCCGCCGCGGCGCATCCCGGCCAGGACGGACCGGGAAACGTGCTGGAGAGGCATGTCGACGTAAGAGACGAACCGGGGCTCGCGCGCCATGAGAGCCAGGATCGAGTCGTCGAGCGTCTTCGGGTACGCGTAGAGGAAGCGAATCCAGGGGAAGCTCGTGTTGGCGAGAAGCTCCTCGACGAGCCGGGCCAACCCGCCCCGCTTCATGCCGAGGTCCTCGCCGTAGCGCGTCGTGTCCTGCGAGATGAGAACGAGCTCGGAGACCCCCTGCGCTTCGAGCGCGCGAGCCTCCGCGACGAGCGAAGAGATCGTGCGGCTGCGCTGAAATCCGCGCATCTGCGGGATCGTGCAGAAGGTGCACGGGTTGTCGCAGCCCTCCCCCACCTTCAGGTACGCGTAGCCCCGTCTCCGGGAAAGGAGCCGCGGAGCCGCGTCGTCGTAGAGGCGCGTCGCGAGCGGCTTGTCGGTGAAGCGGGGAAGCGCATCGAGCCCGCTCGCGGCCGACGGCGCGAGCTCGAGCTCGTCCAGTCCGACGAAGCGGTCGATCTCGGGAATCTCGTCGGCGAGCTCGCGTCCGTACTTCTGGACCATGCACCCGGCGACGACGACCCGATCGATCTCGCCGCGCTTCTTGCGCTCGACCTGCTCGAGGATCGCCTCGATCGACTCCTCCTTGGCGCGGTCGATGAAGCCGCAGGTGTTGACGAGGACGACGCGGGCTTCGACGTCGGGCACGATGGCGTGTCCGGCGCGGGCGAGATGGCCGAGCATGACCTCGGTGTCGACGAGGTTCTTCGCGCAGCCGAGCGAGACCACGCCGACGGACGGGAGCGTCTTCTCGCTCGCCGGAGGGAGCCGGGCGTTCTCGGGCTCGTGGCTTTTCGGGCTCATGGCTTCGGGCTCATGGCTTTGGGTTCATGGCTTTGGGTTCATGGATAGATCCGCTTGAGCGTCCGGGGATAGGGGATCGCCTCCCGCAGATGATGGATGCCGCAGACCCACGTCACGAAACGCTCGAGTCCCATGCCGAACCCGGCGTGCGGAAACGTCCCGTAGCGCCGCACGTCCAGGTACCACTCGTAGGCTTCGCGGGGAAGGCCGTGCTGCTCGAGTCGTTTCGCGAGGAGCTCGAGGTCGTAGATCCGCTCAGAGCCGCCGATGATCTCTCCGTAGCCTTCGGGGGCGAGCATGTCGAGCCCCAGCACGACTTCCGGGTCGTCGGGATCCGGCTGCATGTAGAAGGACTTGATCGCCGCGGGAAAACGGGTGACCACGAGCGGCCGGTCGAGGTCCTTCGTCAGCGCCGTCTCCTCGTCCGCACCGAGATCGTCGCCGAAGTGGACGGGAAAGCCCTCCGCCTGGAGCTTCGCGATCGCCTCGCGGTACGTCGTTCGAGGGAAGGGCGCCACAACCGCTTCCAGCTTCGAGGTGTCTCGCTCCAGCCGCTTCAGGTCCTCCTGGCAGCGTTCGAGGACCCGCCGGACGAGGTAGACGACGAAGTCTTCGGCCAGCTGGACCAGGCCCTCGAACTGGAGGAACGCGACCTCCGGCTCCACCATCCAGAACTCGGTCAGATGCCGCCGGGTCTTCGATTTCTCCGCGCGGAACGTCGGCCCGAAGCAATAGACCTTCCCGAACGCGGCGGCGGCCGGCTCGAGGTAGAGCTGTCCGGACTGCGAGAGGTACGCCTTGTCTCCGAAATAGTCCGTTTCGAAGAGCGTCGACGTGCCCTCGACCGACGAGCCTGTCAGGATCGGAGAGTCGATCAGCGTGAATTCGCGCTCGTAGAAGAAGTCGCGGATCCCCTGCTCGACCTCCGAACGCACTCTCAGCACGGCGTGCTGCTGGGCGGACCGCATCCAGAGGTGGCGGTGCGACATCAGGAAGTCGACGCCGTGCTCCTTGGGGCTGATCGGATAACCGTCGGACTCGCCCAGGATCTCGACGGACGTCGCCGACATCTCGAAGCCGCCCGGCGCCCGCTTGTCCTCCCGAACGGGACCGCGCACCCGGAGCGACGTCTCCTGGGTCGCTTTTTCGGCGGCCTCCCAGACCTCCGGAGAAACCTCCGCCTTCGGCACGACCGCCTGAAGGTAGCCCGTGCCATCCCGCACGATCAGAAACTGGATCTTCCCGGACGAGCGCTTGTTGTACAGCCAACCCTGGACGGTGGCCGAACCGCCGGCTTTCTGCCCGAGCTTCGCGATCGAAGTGCCGTCCATGAGGGCGCGGATTATAAG
>JBBQNC010000131.1:0-9444 GCA_038329555.1 Thermoanaerobaculia bacterium | reverse complement strand
ACGAGATGCTGAGTCTCGCGGCCGTGAAGACCCGGCTCGAGGAGGCCGAGGTCCTCGGGGTGAAGGAGTACTACTTCACGGGCGGCGAGCCGTTCATGAACCCCGAGCTTTTCGCGATGCTGGAGGAGACGCTGCGGCAGGGGCCCGCCTCGGTCCTCACGAACGGACTCCTCCTGACCCCGGAGCGGTGCCGCCGGTTGAAGGCGCTCTCCGACGCCAGCGACTATTCGCTCGACATCCGCATCTCGATCGACGGCTACACACCCGAGACGAACGATCCGATCCGGGGCGCCGGCACCTACGAGAAGATCCTCGTCGGGATCCGGAATCTCGCCGGGGCGGGCCTGAACCCCGTTCTCACGGTGACCGAGGCGTGCGGGGAAGCGGCGAGCGCGGACGGGCGGAGCCTTTTCCTGGACTGGCTGAGAGAGATCGGACTTCCCCGTCCCCGCCTCAAGGTGCTCTCCCTCTTCCGGATCGGGGCCGAGGAGCAGAGGTTCCGCGCCTACGACTCGTGGGAGTCGCTGCGCGGTCGCGAATTGACGGAGGAAGAAGCGGAGAAGCTCCAGTGCTCCTCATGCCGCATGGTGACGTCGAAGGGCGTCTACGTCTGCCCGATCCTGATCGACGAGCCGAGCGCCCGGATGGGCGAGAGCCTCGCGGAAACCCTTCGTCCGTTCGAGCTGCGTCACCGCGCCTGCTTCACCTGTCACGAGTACGGCGTGACGTGCCGGACGTGATCCCGCCGGTCGAGGCGGCGGGGGAAAGGGGAGCGGCGGCGAAATGACAGCGGACGCCGTGCGTCTCGCCTTCTTCGGAGGGGTCTACAGCAACGCCCGGGCGCTGTCCGCCGCGATCGGGGACGCGCGTCGGTGGGGAGCCGAGGGTCTCTACGCCCTGGGGGATTTCGGAGGGTGTGCGGCGCACCCCGATCGCGTGTTCCCGCTGCTTCTCGAGGGCGGCGTCCAGTCCATCCAGGGCAACTACGAGGAATCCCTCTCGAGCGGCGCCACGGACTGTCACTGCGGATATACCGACCCGAGGGACAACCATTTCGCCCAGATCTCCTACGACTACACGGCGGAGCGAACCTCGGAGTCCTGGAAGCGGTGGATGGGGACGCTCCCCGGGAATCGCCGTCTCGATATCGGAGGCCGGCGCGTGCTGCTCGTGCACGGGTCGCCGAGGAAGATCAACGAGTTTCTCTGGGAGTCGAACTCGCCCGTCCCGTTCCTCGAAAAGATGCTGACGGATCACGACGCGGACGTGCTCGTCTGCACGCATTCCGGGCTGCACTGGACGCGCCGGCTCCCGTCCGGGCGGGTCGTGGTGAACGCGGGGGTGCTCGGGCGGCCCGCCAACGACGGGCGCACGAACGTCTGGTACGCGCGGGTCACGTTCGGCGCGGACGTCGCCGTCGAGTTCTTTCCCGTCGTCTACGACCACGAGGCGCTCGCCCGCGAGATGGAGTCCGAGCTCCTGCCGGCCGAATTCGTGGAGACGATTCGGACGGGGTGGTGGACGACCTGCCTGGAGATCCTGCCGGCCAAGGAGCGCGAAAGAGGAAAGTACTGATTTGGCCGCGAGAGCGCCGCCGAGGAAAGAGGAGATGCGCTTGAAGAACCAATCCACCGGAAGTCCTTCCGCCCGGATCCGGCGCCTCGCCGCGGCATTCGCGGCGGCCGGCATCGGGATCTCCACCGCGATCGCGGCCGGCCAGACGCCCGCGCCCACTCCCACTCCGACGCCCTCACCGGGAGGCGAGAACCCCTCGCCGGGGTCCCCGGACGACGCGAGGATGCGCGCGGAGATCGAGCGGCAGCTCAAGGAGATGGACGCGAAGCGGTGGACGGCCGGCGTCAACCCGAACGGCGGCGGCGCCTTCATCCAGTCGCCCGACAAGAAGGTCTACTTCCGGCTCTATGGCTACGCTCAGCCGATCTTCACGTGGACGGACGCCGGCAACGGGCAGGCGTTCGGCACGACCGATTTTCGGATCCGACGCGCGCGCCTGGACTTCTCGGCGGACTACGACGACGTCTGGAAGCTCTTCATCGAGATCGACGCTCAGGCGAGCGGAGGCGGAACGTCCCTCGTCGAGGGCTACGGCCAGGCGGCCTACGTGCGCGGGCGGCACTACGTCCGCTTCGGCAAATACATCAGCCCCTTCTCCACCGAGAACCTCCGGTCCTCCCGCGCGCTCGACACGGTCGAGCGGTTCATCGCGCTCAACACGATGTTCGGCCTGCCCGGCCTCGACGTGCAGTTCGGCCCGATGCTGTGGGGATCGGTCGACGCCGCCAGGAAACTAACCTACTACGTCGCCGTCTTCAACGGCAACGCGAGCGCCGCCTCGACGGCCGTCAACGGCTACGGCGGGAACGCGCGGGACAACAACAAGCAGAAGGAGTTCCAGACGCGGCTCAATTTCCAGCCCATCCGGCAGCTCACGGTGGGAGCCGCCTTCGACTACGACCAGGAGGCCGACCAGAACCTCCAGCTCTCGAGCTACTCGGGGGCGAAATTCCTCGCGGTGACGGTGCGGGGCAAGCGCCGGGGGTACGACGCCGACCTGCACTGGAAGAGCGGCCGATCCTCGTTCGACGCGGAGTGGCTGCACTTCGACTTCCCCGACAACCCAAACAACGCGCATCGCGAGGTGAAGCTCCACGGGGGGTATGCGCAGGGCGGGTACTGGCTGAAAGGGATCGAGACCAAGGGAGTTCAAGGAATCCTTCGCGGGGAGTACGCGGAGCTCGAGGGGCAGGCCGTCGCCGGCATCCGCGGCCGGACGATCGTGGCCGTGACCGCCGGGGCGAACATCTGGTTTAACGGCTGGACGCGCCTTCAGGTCAACGCCATCGAGGAGCACGTCAACGGAAATGGAAACGGCGTCTACACGGGCGGCTCGAAGTGGCGACCCACGTTGTTGACGGAACTCCAGGTGAAATTTTGAAAAGGAGACGCGAGTCATGAAAAGGACCGCTCTGGCTCTGGCTCTAACGCTGGCCGCCGCCGGATTCGCCCCCGCGAGCGCTCAGGAAAAGCTGGTCGTCCAGTACGACTGCATCCCGAACTATGCAAACTGGGGCGGAGTGACGGCGCTCTACAAACAGAAGACCGGAGTGACCGTGCCGCCCGACCCGAAGGGCTCCTCGGTCGCTCTCGCGGCCATCGAGAAGGAGAAGGACAATCCGGTCGCCGACACGGCCTACTACTCGGGCGCGATCGGATTCGTCGCGGCGCAGAAGGGGCTCCATCAGCCGTACAAGCCGAAGGGCTGGGAGAAGATCCCCGCGGACCTGAAGGACCCGGCCGGGCTCTGGTGGACGGTGCACACCGGGACGATCGCCTTCGTCGTGAACACCTCCGCGCTCGGCGGAGCGCCGGTGCCCCGCTCGTGGGCGGACCTCCTGAAGCCGGAGTACCGGGGGAAGGTCGCCTACGACGATCCGACGTGGGGCGGCACCTCCTTCACGCTCGTCTACGGGGTCAACGCGCTCTTCGGCGGCGACGAGAAGAACTTTCGGCCGGGCCTCGACTACTTCCGGAAGCTCGACGCGAACGTCCTGTCCTATCCGCGGGAGTCCGTCTACAACTCGGTCCTGAGAGGCGAGGTGCCGATCTGGATCAACGCCGACGGCAACGGGTACAAGATGAAATACGCGGACGGCGGGCCGATCGAGATCGTCCTCCCGTCCGAGGGCACGTTCTCGATGCCGCTCGTGATGGGAATGGTCCGCGGGGCGCCGCACCCGGAAGAGACCCGCCGGTACCTCGACTGGCTGCTGACGCCGGAAGCGCAGGCCGAGTTCTCGAAGGGCTTCTTTCGTCCTATCGTCGAGGGAACCATGCCCGCGGACGTCGCAGCGAAGTTTCTAGGGCCCGGAGAGTACCGGCGCTCGAGAAATCTCGACCTCGCCAAGATGGCTGCGGCCTCGGAGGCTCTCAAGCGAGCGTGGCTGGACGAGATCCGGCGTGCACGGTAGACCGGCGCGATGAGACGGCCCGTCGCGCCGACGGTGAGACGGCTGATCGGGTCGTCGGCAAGACGGCTAATCGGACCGTCGGCGAGTCGGCCGGTCGGGGGGTCCGCGGCGTGGACGGCTCCCGCGGCGCTCTTTCTCTTCGCGGCGTTCGTGGTGCCCGGGGCGGCCCTCCTGCGCGCGGCTTCGCGAGGTTCAGCGCGCGGGCTCCTCGCCGAGCTCGTCCTCGTCTGGACCCGGCCGCACACGCTCCGGGCGTTTGCCAACGGCGTGGGTCTGTCCGCCGCGGTCTCCGTGGCGGCGATGATTCTCTGTCTCGCGCCGGCGCGCCTCCTCGCCGCGCGCCGGTTCCGCGGGCGGGGGACCGCGAGACTCCTCCTGTCCCTTCCTCTCGCGTTTTCCGGCGTGATCGTCGGGTTTCTCGCGATCGTGATGCTCGGTCGCGTCGGGTTCGTGCCCGCGGTCTCGCGCGCTCTCTTCGGGCGAGCCTTCGGCGCCGGGCTCGCCTACGCGCTCCCAGGACTCTTTCTCGCCTACCTCTTCTTCGAGATTCCACGCGCGGTGCTGGCGCTCGAAGCCGCGTTTGCCGGGATGGACCCCGAGCTGGACGCCGCGGCGCGGTCGCTCGGCGCCCGCCGGTTCGAACGGTTCCGGAGGATCACGCTGCCCGAGTTGCGGCCGGCTCTCGCGGGGACGTTCGCGACCACCTTCGCGGTCTCCCTGGGGTCGTACGGCGCGGCGCTCATCCTCTCGAGGCGCTTCTCCGTGCTGCCGGTCGAGATCTATCAGGAGTTCACCGCGTTCGGAAACGACGCGGGCGCCTGCGCGATGGCGATCTGGCTGGCGGGAGTGTCCGCGCTCGTCTCGGGGCTCGCGGCGCGCGAAGCGGCCCGTGCCTGAACGGCGGAGTGATCTCGCCGCCGCGGCGCTGCTGGCGCTGCTGCTCGCCGTCGTCGTGTCGCCCCTGGCGGTCGTCGTGGCGGGCGCCGTCGTCGACCCCGCCCTGCTGGGCCTGGTGAGTGAAAGCTGGACCGCCGGGCCGCGCCCGAACAGCTGGTTTTCCTACGTGCTGTCGCTCTACGGGCGGCAACTCGGACGCTCGGCTCTCCTCGCTTCCGTCGTCGTGGGTCTCTCCGTCGTCATAGGGTTTCCCGCCGCCTACGGGCTGGCGGGGCTCCGCGGGAGGCTGGCGACGTCTCTTCGGATCGCCCTCGACGCGCCGCTCGCCATTCCGGGGCTCGCCGTCGCGATCGGTCTTCTCCTGGCCTATCCGGGGGGGCGCGCGAGCGGAGCCACCCTCGCGGCGGGACACCTGCTCTACGCGCTGCCCTTCGTCGTCCGGGCGGTGGGCAATGCGCTCTCGCGTGGCGGCCTTCTCGAGCTCGAGGAGGCGGCCGCCGCCGCGGGAGCCGATCGCTGGCAGCGCCTGCGCCGGATCGTCTTTCCTCTGGCGCGTCCCGGAGTTGTCGCCGGCGCTCTCATGGCTTTCACCATCTCCTGGGGCGAGTTCAACGTCTCGTTTCTTCTGGCGACGCCGACGACGCAGACCTTTCCCTCGGCCCTCTACCTGACCTACACGACGAACAGCTTCCCCGTCGCGGCGGCCGCGACGACGCTCTTTCTCGCCGCTGTGGTTCCCGCGCTGTGGCTCCTGCAGCGCGTCGCGGCCGGGGAAGCGGCGCGCTTCGGGGAGGCGGCTTGAGCGCGCGGGTCGAGATCCGGCGCCTTTCGAAGTCGTTCGGCGGGAGGCCGGCGATCCGCGACGTGACGCTGTCGCTCGAGCCGGGCTCGACGACGACGCTCGTCGGCTCTTCCGGCTCCGGCAAGACGACGCTGCTGCGATGCCTCGCGGGCCTCCTCGCGCCCGATTCCGGCGAGATCCTGTTCGACGGGCTCGACGTGATCGGCGTGCCCGCGGAGCGCCGCGGTGTCGGCCTTGTCTTCCAGTCCTACGCGCTCTTCCCGCACCTGACCGTCGAACAGAACCTCTCCTTCGGCTTGGACGTGCGGAGCACCTCTCCGCCGGAGCGGCGGCGCCGCGTCGAGGAGCTCGCCGGCGAGCTCGGCCTGACGTTCCTGCTCGCGCGGCGGCCGTCCGAGATCTCGGGAGGCGAGAGGCAGCGCGTCGCGCTCGGACGGGCGCTCGCGTATCGCCCGGTGCTGCTCCTTCTCGACGAGCCGCTCGCCGCGCTCGACCCCAACCTCGCCGAGTCCGTGCGCGACGCCCTGTCCCGCGCGATCGCGCTCGAACGGACGACCGTGCTCTTCGTGACGCACGACCGCTCCGACGCGCTTCGCCTCGGAGATCGCGTCGCGCTCCTGAAGGAAGGGCGGCTCGAGCAGGCCGGATCGCCCCGCGAGCTCTACCGGCAGCCTCGTACCGAATACGCGGCGAACTTCTTCGGAGCGGGGCTGGTGTGCGGCGCCGTCGCCGTGAGGGAGGGAAGCCGCGCGTGGGCCGACACGGCGCTCGGTCGCATCGAGCTGCCGGACGGATGGTCCGGGCCCGTGCGCCTGGTGATCCGGCCGGAGGCGCTGGCTCTGGACGACGACGCCGGTTCGCCCGTGGTCGTGCGGCGGGTCTCCTACGAGGGGGACCGTTCGCGGCTCTTCTTCGAGACGCCCTCGGGGGAGGCGGCCGTCGATTGTCCCCCCGGCCGCGACGTTCCCCGGGGCGCACGCGTCCGTGTGGGTGTCGACCCGAGCCTGGTCATCGTCCTTCCGCCGGAGTAACGGCTCGCCGTCGGGGATGAGAACGGGTCCTTGTTGAAAGGAGGGACGGCCGGCAGACGGACCGTTATTCCGGAAACGCGGTCGGGCAAGAACCTTGCGTGTAATGTCGCACGCCGTTCCGGCGTCTAAAAGGCGGGGTCCGCCCGATGCGCTCCTCGGAAGGTCGGGAGTGAGATGAAGAACAAGATCCTCTGGGTCGTCATCGTGGTGGTCGCCGTGGTGGGTCTCTACTTCGCGATCGCGGGCCGCCGCAAGACGGAAGCGAAATACCGCACCGCGCCCGTCGACCGGGGGGACCTGACCCAGACCGTCACCGCGACGGGCGCGCTGTCCGCCGTCACGACGGTCCAGGTCGGCAGCCAGGTGTCGGGGATCATCGCCAAGCTGTATGCCGACTTCAACAGTCGCGTGAAGAAGGGCGAGCTGCTGGCGGAGCTCGACCCGACGCCGTTCCAGGAAAAGATCGCTCAGACGAAGGCGGCCCTGGACAAGGCGGTCGTCGACATGCGCAACTCGCAGATCTCACTGCGGCGCCAGACGGCGCTCAAGCAGCAGGGCCTCGCCCCGCAGGCGGACTTCGACCAGGCACAGGCGAACTACGACGGCGCTCGCGCGACCGTCGCCCAGGCCCAGGCGACGATGAACCAGGCGGCGACGGACCTCCGCAACTCGCGGATCGTCGCCCCGATCGACGGGGTGGTGGTCTCGCGGCAGTACGACGTCGGGCAGACCGTCGCCGCGTCGTTTCAGGCTCCCACGCTGTTCACGATCGCTCAGGATCTTTCGAAGATGCAGGTCTCGGCGGACGTTTCGGAGTCCGACATCGGCCGGATCAAAATCGGCGAGCCCGTCCGCTTCACCGTGGACGCCTACCCGGAGCGCCAGTTCCGCGGCAAGGTCGCTCAGGTCCGGCTGAATGCCACGGTCAATCAGAACGTGGTCACGTATCCGGTGATCGTCGAGGTCCCCAACGAGGACCTGCTCCTGAAGCCGACGATGACGGCCAACGTGACCGTGGACGTCGCGAGGGTCAAGGACGCTCTGCGCGTTCCGAACGCGGCGCTTCGCTTCCGGCCCGAGGAGAAGGCGGGCGCCGCCGCCGGTCGGACGAGCGCCGCGTCGGCGCGGTCGAGGACGGCGGCCGCTGCGGCCCAGGCGCCGGCGGGGGGCGCCTCGTCGTCCGCTTCCGACACTCCGGCGTCCGGCGGCCGCGGGGGCGGGCGCGGCGGCTCGGGGAGCCGGGCGGCCGCGCGGCCCCAGACGGTCTACGTGTCGATCGACCCGAAGGGCGATCCGAAGGCGGTCGAGATCCGCACCGGCATCACCGACGGACGGTTCACCCAGGTCCTCTCGGGAGAGCTCAAGGCCGGCGACCCCGTCATCGTGGGGCTCGCGACGACGAAGGCGGCGACGACCGGCGCCTCGCCGATGGGCGCGCCTCCGGGCGGCGGCGGACGGAGAGGCTTTTGAGCTCTCGCGCCGAGGCCCGGCCGGCGACGGCTGAGACCGACGTCATCCGCATCGAAAACCTCGTCCGCGTCTACCAGATGGGCGAGGTCGAGGTGCGGGCGCTCGACGGCGTCTCGCTCTCGATCGCCCCGGGAGAGTTCGTGGCGGTGATGGGCCCGTCGGGCTCGGGCAAGAGCACGTTCATGAACATCGTCGGATGCCTCGACCGGCCGACGTCGGGGAGTTACTTCCTGGACGGCACCGACGTCTCCGGGCTCGATCGCGACGAACGGGCCGAGATTCGCAACGGAAAGATCGGCTTCGTCTTCCAGGCGTTCAACCTCCTGGCGCGCACCTCGGCGCTCGAAAACGTCGAGCTGCCGCTCATCTATTCGAGCCAGGGCCACCGGGCCGCGGATCGCGCGGAGAAGGCCCGCCGCTGCCTCGAGCTCGTCGGTCTCGCCGGCCGCGAGGACCACATGCCGAGCCAGCTCTCCGGCGGCCAGCAGCAGCGCGTCGCCATCGCGCGCGCCCTGATCAACGACCCGAAGCTGATGCTCGCCGACGAGCCGACCGGCAACCTCGACACCAAGACTTCGGAAGAAGTGATGGCGGTCTTCCAGGAGTTGAACGGACGCGGCAAGACGGTCGTCCTCATCACGCACGAGCAGGACATTGCCGAGTACGCCAAGAGAGTCGTCGTCTTCCGCGACGGCAAGCTGGTCGAAGACCGGCAGGTGGCCGGGCGCCGGACCGCCGCGGTCAAGAGATAACCCATGCTGAAATTCCTGACGATCCTGAAGGTGGGGATGAAGGCGATCGCGCGAAACAAGCTGCGGTCGACGCTGACGGCGCTCGGCATCATCATCGGCGTCGGTTGCGTCATCGCGATGGTCGCCGTCGGGGGAGGGGCCCAGGCCGCCGTCCAGGCGCAGATCTCCTCGCTCGGGACCAACTTCCTGATGATCTTTCCGGGCACGGCGACCCAGTCGGGAGCCCGGGTCTTCACGGGCCAGTCGACCATCACCGACGACGACGTCGCGGCCGTCCGGGCGGAGGCCCCCTCGGTCGCCTACGTCTCGCCGATGTCCCGATCGTCGGCGCAGGTCGTCTCGGGCAACCTGAACTGGGGCACGTCCGTCCAGGGCGTCGGCGTGGACTGGCCGTTCATCCGGTCCTGGAACGTGGACCGGGGCAGCTTCTTTGACGAGACGGAAGTGCGTTCGGCCGCCAAGGTCGTCGTGCTCGGCAACACTGTCGCGACGTCGCTCTTCGG
>JBBQNC010000130.1:0-9587 GCA_038329555.1 Thermoanaerobaculia bacterium | reverse complement strand
CCGGAAACGGAGGACCGCCGCCGTCCCACCCTCGGGGGCGTTTTCGAGCGTGCTTAAGCCGCCGTGCATCTCGGCGACGGCGGCGGCGAGCGTCAGGCCGATGCCTCTCCCCTTCTCCCCCCGCGTGCTGAACAGTGGATCGAAGGCGCTTCCTCGCCCGGCTCCAAAAACCCCGAAACGATGGGGCCGTGAACGAACGCGCCGGCGAGCGGATGGAAGGACGTGCTGAAACCCCTCCGACGCCCCTCCTTCATTTCTCCCTGGTCAGACCCGCCGCCCAGTGGAAAACGATATCGAGAGGGATCGACGAGCTCGTGACGACAGGAACGTTGATGAGAAACCGCTCGCCGTCGGGTGACACGTCCCAGTTCCCGGGCTGAGACGCGCCCTCGGGAAGCTGGAAGAGCGCCCTCGGAGTCCCCGCCCGAAGGCTGCCTTTGACCTCCATCGGAACCGACATGATCTTCCCGTCGAAGCCGTTGTAGAGAATCTCGGCGCCGCGGCGCGTCCACTTCGGGCCGAATCCGCCGCTGCTCGAGATCTGGACCCTGCCCTGTCCGTCGGGAAACGACACGGCGTAGACCTCGCGCCGGCCGGAGTCGTCCAGGTCGTAGGCGATCCAGCGGTCGTCCGGCGATATGCGCGCGCTCCCGTAGTCGTTCGCAGAGCGCGGAGCGATGACGAAGGGATGGGGCGGCCCGCTGGTCGACGCTCCGGAGAGCTGCATGCTGCGATTCCCCGCGCCCTCCCGATCCAGGTAGGCGATGAATCGGCCGTCCTTCGACCAGGCCTGGGGGATGGACTGGTTGTCGGAATCGATCAACGCCTGCTCCGTTCCGCCGCCGGTGGCCGCCCGCGTGTAGAGGCCGGCCTGATACTTCCGATCGGATTGAAACGCGATCCTCGAGCCGTCGGCAGACCAGACGGCGCCGGCGTTGCTTCCCGGGCCCGAAGTGAGCCGCGTGCGGACCCCCCGGGAGACGTCCCCGATCCAGATCTGGGTGGTGGCGGTTCCGGGGTCGTCCACATCGAAGGCGATCCGGGAGCCGTCGGGGGAAATGGCCGGGCTGAAATGGGTCGCCGGCTCTCCGAAGAATTCCGTCAGCTTCCCCGAGCGGTCGAACCACGCGAGCCTCGACTGAAGGCGGGAGCCGTCGAAGAGGAGAGTCGCGGTTCTCGAGACGGAGAAGATCCCATATCCCGTGTAGTCGGGATAGACGTGCACCTGCCCGGCGACCGTAACGGGCTCGCCCGAGGTCTCGAGCCGGTCCGGGTCGAATGGCTGGGCGAGGAGGCTTCCTCCGAGGTTGCTGCCGCCGCCGATGAAGAGGAGGTGACCCTCCGAATACTGCGCGTTGAAGTTGGCGGGGATGAGGGGCTTGGCGGCACTCCCGTCGATCGAACCGACCCAGATCCGGTTCGCAGGGTCCCGAGGACTTCCGGCAGCGTTCAACGCGAGATACAGAAAGTGGCGCCCGTCGGGAAGGAAGAAGGGATAGCGGTGCGAGGTCTCGTGACGCGATGCGTCGATCCGTGTGATCGCGGTGGGCTGTCCGCCCGTCGCCGGTAGCCGATAGATCGGGCCGCTCGCCCCTTCGAACAGGATGTCGCCGCCGGGAGACCACGCGCCTCCCGCTCCATCAACGTCATGGAGAGAAAGGGGCGACCCCCCGGAGGACTCGATGCGCTTCAGTTTCTTGTCCGCGAAGAACCCGATGAAGCGGCCGTCGGGCGACCAGAACGGAAATATCGCGCCATCCGTGCCCGCGAGCGGCGTCGCGGAGTACGAATCGAGCGGCCGGATCCAGAGCTGCACGCGGCCGGACGCATCCTCGCCGCTGAAGGCGACGCGGCGGCCGTCCGGCGAGATGACGGCGGTCTTGAGGCTGATTCTCTCGGGCAGGAGGAGGCTCGCGCGCGAGACGCCGTCCGTCGAATTCGGTGCGGTTCGCCTCCGAAGCGTGCCCAGCCATCCGGCGGCCGCGGCGAGCACGGCCAGCGCAGCCACGGTCCAGGCCAGGCGCTCTCGCCGACTGCGGCGTGCCGTGACGAGAGCCGGGGCCGCCACGCCGGCGGCCGAGCCTTCGGCGATCCACTTGAGCTCTTTGGCCACGTCTCCGGCGGACTGCCAGCGCTCCTCGGGGTCTTTGGCGAGGCAGCTCTTCACGACGCGATCGAGCGCCGGAGGAGTCATCGGCTGCACGGTCGAGATCGGCTGAGGCTCCTCCTTCATGATCGCCGAGATCAACGACGCCTGGCTCGACCCGGAGAACGCCTTCTTCCCCGTCGCCATCTCGTAGAGCACACAGCCCAAGGCGAAGATGTCCGCGCGTTCGTCCGCCTCCCGGCCCTCCAGCTGCTCCGGCGCCATGTACTGGAAGGTCCCGAGGATCGTGCCTTCCTGGGTCAGATTGTTCGCGGTCCCCATCATCGTCGGCAGGGACGTCTCGCCCGACGGCTGGACCGGCGCGGTCATCGCCTTGGCCAACCCGAAGTCGAGCAGCTTCACGCCGGCTTTCGTGAGCATCACATTGCCCGGCTTCAAGTCCCGGTGGACGATTCCCTGGCGATGCGCCTTCTCGAGCGCGTCCGCGATCTCGCCCCCGTACCGCAGCGTCTGGTCCAGCGGCAGTGGCCCCCTGGCGAGCCGGTCGCTCAGGCTCTCTCCCTCGAGCAGCTCCATCACCAGGTACTCGGTCTCGCCCTCCCGACCCACGTCGAACAATCCGCAGATGTGAGGATGCGAAAGCTGCGAGATCGTCCTCGCCTCCCGCTCGAACCGCTGCCGCGCCTCGGCCGACGAGGACAGGTGAGCCGGTAGCACCTTGACGGCGACCGTCCGGTCGAGCCGTGTGTCGCGGGCCCGGTAGACCTCCCCCATTCCGCCCGAGCCGAGCGGAGAGAGGATCTCGTAGGGGCCGAGACGGGCCCCGGAGGAAAGTGTCATGAGATGTTCGAAGTGCGAATTCTATGCTCGCGGTGGCCGGTCCGCCGGGGCGAGGTTGCAAACCCGGGGCGGGATTGGGAGCGGGAACGCGAGTCGATCCCGCGCGCCATTCACTTGCGGCGAGGGTTACCCGGGCGAGGCTGCTGAAAAGCAAATCGGGCCGGTCCGCCGGCCCCGGTTCGGACTGACGCGGATCGACGTGGAATGGAGCCGAAGTTGGGATCGATGGAAGCCGCCGGGAGAGGGGACGTATGGGACTTCAGGAGAGGCTCGCTGTAGGATGGGCTGCAATCTCAATTCGGGGCTACATCGTGAGCGGGAGTGAAGCGCAGCGCAGCGTAGGCGACGTGTAGCGCAGCTGCGCGGAGGCGACGCGACTGGAGCGGGAAACCGGGGTCGAACCGGCGACATCCACCTTGGCAAGGTGGCGCTCTACCACTGAGCTATTCCCGCTCGGGGACGCGAAGAATACCGAACGGGGACCGAACGGTCAAGACGCTCAGATCGTGGCGGGGTCGACGAGCTCCGCGGCGGTTCCGCCGCAATGCGAGCACACGCGGATGATCGTGGCGCCGAACTTCCGCTCCGGCGCACACTCCTCGCAGAGGGGGCGCAGCGAGTCGCGGCACTTGAAGTGCGCGACCCGGTCCGTGTGCGTGCGACAGCAGGCTGGAGGAGAGACCCTCAGGCTTTTGCGCAGCCCGAAGAGACCCTTCAGGAACGAAACGCTTCCGGCCACGACCGGCTCGGCGTCTTCGACGCGGACCCGGTCGCTCTCGACGATCTCTCCCGAGCGGATCAGGTTCCGCATCGCGCGTCGGTCGAAGATGTCCGCCTCGAAGCCTGGCTTCTCGACGCGGAACCGGACGTTCTCGCTCGCGGCGGAGGCCTCGTCGAACGCGACGGACGCCTTCTCCGCGACGGCCGAAGACGTCTCCCGGTGAGCAATCTCCGGGGCGGCCGGAGCCCGCGTCGGGGCGGGGGAGGGAGCAGGGCTCGCCGTGGCCGGCGCCGGGGCCGGGCTCGGTCCGGGCTGGGACTGGAGACGCGCGTAGACCCGGGCCTCTTCGCGGGACGGAAAGTCCATCGGCTGCTTGCAGTGCGGGCAGCGAAACCGCGCCTGGACCGGAGGGATGCGCTCGAGGAGGATCGAAAAGCTTCCCGCGCAGCTGGGACAGGTGAACGTGTAGTTGAGATCGGAATCGGCCAACGGGTTTTCTCCGAGCAAGACAGCAAATTTTAGCACGCGCGCCCGCTCGCCGCGGGGATTCCCCGTCAGCGGCGTGGCCGGGCCGGCGGGGGAGCTTCGAACGCGCCGCGAAGGATCGACACGCGAGGGGGCGATCCGCGCTCCTCGAGGATCGAGACGACGTCGAAGCGCCGCGAGCCCGGCGCGACGCGGCGGGCCCGCAGCCAAGCCTGGGCGGCGCGGACGATCCGCCGCTGCTTTTCGATCGTGACGGCCTCCTCCGGGAGCCCGAAGCGAAGGCCGCGTCTCCCCTTCACCTCAAGGAAGCAGAGCACGGCGCCGTCCCGGGCGACGAAATCGATCTCGCCGGGGCCCGCCCGGAAGTTCCGGTCTAGGATGCGGTATCCCGCCCGTCGAAGTTCCCGGGCGGCCAGATCCTCCCACGCCTGTCCGACGCCGCGCGAGCCGCGCATCCGGGCGCGCGGGCGGGCGAGCTGGGACAGGAGCGTTCGGAGCCGGGCGAAGAGCGACACCGACTCCAGTTGTCGCGAGGGGGCCGCCTCGGTTGTCCGGGGCGACCCGGCTACTGCGAGGGAACGGGCGTGACGGGAGCCGTCCCTGGCATCGACGCCTGGCTGCAGAGCCGCACCCTTCCGCCGCGGTCGCTGTGGTACTCGTACGTCGCGTCGCGGACGCGGAGCACGATGCGGTAGCCGGGTGTGAGCACCTGCGTGCACTTTTCGCCCGTCTTCGGGCAGCCCAGGCACGAGTCGTTCCAGGTGACGTCGTCCTGGGAGACGCCGGCGACGTCCGTCTTGGGAGCGTGGATCTGGTCGTGCAGGGCATCCACGGCCTCGTCGTATGCGTGCTGGCGCGACTTGCTCATGTCGGCGCCCTCGGCGGAGGCCGGTGGGGGCGTCGCCCGATGAGCGCAGGCGGGCGTCAGTGTGAGCGCAAGAGCGAGCGCCGTTCCGAGAATCAGGGCTCCGGTGCGGAATCGCATGGGGTTGTACTCCTTCGGAGGAGAGGGAGTGCAAGGGCGATGCCGTGACCCCGATCCCGGGGCGCGGCGGTTACGACGCGGCCTCGACCTTCGTCTGCGCCATGGACCGGCGGGCGAGCTCCAGCACGTCGAAGGGCTGGGTCGACGCCGCGAGCTCCTCCCGGGCGTTTCCGATCATCACCATGCAGAAGGGGCAGGAGACTCCGACCGCATCCGTCTTCGCCTCGACGATCTCCTGCATCCGGGTCTGATTGATGCGCGTGCCGAGCTTCTCCTCCATCCACATGCGGCCCCCGCCGGCACCGCAGCAGAGTCCCTTCTCCCGCGAGCGCGGGAGCTCCTGGAGCCGCAGCCCGGGGATCGCCTCGAGGATGGCGCGCGGAGCGTCGTAGACGTCGTTGTACCGTCCCAGGTAGCAGGGGTCGTGGAATGTGATCGACTGATCGATCGCGTTCTCGAGCCGGATCCGGCCCTCGGAAACGAGCCGCGACACGAGCTCGGTCCCGTGCATCACCTCGTAATTTCCCCCGAACGGCGGGTACTCGTTCTTGATGACGTTGAAGCAGTGGGGGCAGTTCGTGACGATCTTCTTCACCCCGTATCCGTTCAGGGTCTCGACGTTCTGCCGCGCGAGAATCTGGAAGAGGTACTCGTTGCCCATCCGCCGCGCCGAGTCCCCGTTGCAGGTCTCCTCGGTCCCCAGAATCGCGAACCGGATTCCCGCCGCACCGAGGAGCTCGACCAGGGCGCGCGAGACCTTCTTCGCGCGATCCTCGTAGGAGCCCGCGCACCCGACCCAGAACAGGATGTCGACGGGGCTCCCTTCCGCTTCCGCCATCGTCATGACGGGCAGGTCCTTCGCCCAGTCCGCGCGGGAGGAGGCCGCGATGCCCCAGGGGTTCCCGTTCGTCTCCATCCCACGGAAGGCCGTCTGCATCTCCTTCGGGAACTCGGCCTTCTCGAGGACCAGGTACCGACGCATCTCCACGATCTTGTCGACGGCGGGGATGATGAAGACCGGGCACGCCGTCGTGCAGAACCCGCACGTGGTGCATGCCCAGATCGTCTCCTCGGAGATCCATCCCCCGATCAGGTCCTTTCGCGCGGGAATCTCGGCTCCCCCGCGCCCGGATTCCGCGACGAGGATCGAGGGAGTGGCCTCGTACACCGCGTCGCGCACGTTGGCGATGAAGACCCTCGGGTCGAGCGGCTTGCCGGTCACTGCGGTGGGGCACACCACGCGGCACCGCCCGCACTCGGTGCACGTGTAGCCGTCGAGCATCGATTTCCAGGAGAGATCCTCGACCCGCGAGACGCCGAACCGCTCGGAGTTCTCGAGGTCGGGCGTCCCCAGCCGCCCCATGGGATCGAGCTTCATGAAGAAAATGTTCGGAATGGACACGATGATGTGGAAGTGCTTCGAGTAGGGAAGGTAGTTCGCGAAGAACAGCAGGTCGGCGAGGTGGATCCACCAGCAGACGTCGTAAAGCCGCTGGAGCGAGGCCCCGGGAAGGCCCCGCAGCATTCCCGCGACCGCGGACACGGCCGGCGCCCAGGCGAGCGGGATGGACGCAGGGGCGAGCACGGCCCTCGCGCCGTCGGCCACGAGGTCCGTGGCCATCAGGAGAGCGATCAGGAAGAGGATGAACCAGGCGTCCAGGGTCAGATCGAGCCGCGGCGGCCGCGCAAACGCGCGCCGGATCACGGCCATCGCGACGCCGACGAGCACGAGCACCTCGAAGACGTCCTTGACGAGCGTGTAGGCGTCGCCGGCCGCGCCGGGCAGGAGGGTGAAGCCCGGGACGAGCCCCTCGACGACCAGCGAGAGCGATCGGACGATCAGGACCACGAACCCGGCGAAGATCAGAATGTGGAAGACGCCCGCGTAGAAGTCGCGAAACATCCGCTTCTGCGCAAACGCGTACTCGAGCGTCTTCCAGATCCTCGTCCCGACGCGGTCGAAGCGGTTCTCGGGCGCTCCCGCGGCGAGCACGCGGATGCGCCGCGTCATCGAGTAGACGAACACGACGACGGCGAGCAGGACGAGCGCTCCGAAGACGACCCGGCCCGGGAGCCCGGCCGTCGTGCCGGCGGTCGGGACGAGGAAATGGTTCATTCCGACCGCCGGCGATCCGGACTCATTCCGCCTTGGCCGCGCGGACCGCCTTGGCGAGCTCCGGAACGAGCTGGAAGATGTCCCCCACGACGCCGTACGTGGCGACCTTGAAGATCGGCGCCTCCGGATCCTTGTTGAGCGCGACGATCACCTTCGACGATCCCATGCCGGCGAGGTGCTGGATGGCCCCGGAAATCCCGCACGCCACGTAGAGAGTCGGCGACACGACCTTGCCCGTCTGCCCGACCTGGTGCTGATGGTCGATCCAGCCGGCGTCGACGACCGCGCGCGACGCCCCGAGCGCGGCGCCAAGGGCCTGTTGCAGGTCGCGGATCATCGGCCAGTTCTCCGGCCCCTTGATGCCGCGTCCGCCGGACACGATCACGTCGGCCTCCGAGACGTCCAGCTCCTTCGACTCGGAGGTCTCCACCCGCACGACGCGCGCCCGGGGAGAGATCGGGGGGAGCTCCAACATCTCGATCCGGGGCTCGGCGACCTCCTGAGCCTCCGCCGGGAAGACGTTCGGCCGGGTCGTCGCGATCTGAAGAGTCGAGATCCCACAGTCGACCTCGGCGCGCGCCTTGCCGGAGTACACGGGGCGCCACGCCACGAGGCGGTCTCCCTCGATCCGCAGATCCATCACGTCGGCGAGGACGCCCGCGTCGCGGCGGGCCGCGAAGCGTGGCGCCACGTCCTTGCCCATCGAGGTGGCCGCGAGGAGCACAGCGTCCGGGCTCTCCTTCTTCGCCGCGGCGTCCAGGGCCCCGACGTACCCCTGGTTGCTGTAGAGCGCGAGCGCGTCGGAGTCGGCGACGTATACGACGCCCGCGCCGTAGCGGCCGAGATCCTTCGCGGCGGCGGTCACCCCCTGGCCGGGGAGCACTGCCGCCACCGGTCCGCCCGACAGGCGCCGGGCGAGCGAGAGCGCCTCGAGGGAGGCCTTGCGGACCTTGCCCTCCCGCTGTTCGATGAAGACGAGGAATTTCATTGTGGCTCTCAGCTCTCAGCTCTCAGCTCTCAGCTCGTTCTTTCTTTTCGCGACCGATGATTTTGACTCCGAGCCAATGGATTACATCCATCAACAATCCACGTACGATCGTTCCGGCTAACAGCTGACAGCCAATAGCTGACAGCTAGATAACCTTCGCCTCTTCGCGCAGGAGCCGCACGAGCTCCTTCGCCGCGGCCGCCGGGTCGTCGCCGGGGACGAGCCGGACCGCCTGCCGTGGCGGCGGCAGCTCGAGCTTCCGCCAGCGCGTCTTGGTCTTTTCCGGATCCGCCTCGGGAACGCCGAGCTCGGCGAGCTTCTTTTCGGCGATCGGCTTCTTCGTGGCTCCCATGAGTCCCTTGAGCGACGCGTAGCGCGGCTCGTTCAGGCCCTTCTGCGCCGTCAACGCGGCGGGGAGGGTGGACTCGACGATCTCCGCGGCGCCCTCGATCTCGCGGTGAACGGTGATCTTCCCGTCCCCGATCTCGAGATGCGTGACGTTCGCGACGTGCGGGAGATCCAGCAGCTCGGCCGTCATCGGCCCGACGAGCGACTCGTCCGGCCCCACCCCCTTCTGGCCGAACCAGAAGAAGTCGTACGGGAGCCCCTTCGCGACGGCCGCGAGGGCCTTCGAGGTTCCGAGCGCGTCCAGGTTCTTCACATCGCCGCTGTCGATCCACACGGCGTCGTCGGCGCCGCGCGCCAGGCATTCCCGAAGGCCCGTCTTCGAGCGCTCGGGTCCAACCGTAATGACCGTAACCGTGCCGGCGCCCTTCGCCTCCCGGGTCCTCAGCGCCTCTTCGAGAGCGAACTCGTCGTAGGGCGAGACGATCCACTTCACGTCCGGCTCGTCGATCGACTTGCCGTCGGCGGCGATCTTGATCTTGGACTCCGTGTCGGGCACGTACGCGATCGCCACGAGGGAATTCATGCCGCACCATCCATCCGCTTCAGGATCAGGCTGCCGTTCGTGCCGCCGAACCCGAAGGAGTTCGAGAGCGCGTAGCGGATCGGGCCGCGCCGTGCGACGTTCGGGACGTAGTCGAGGTCGCACTCGGGATCGGGGTTCTCGTAGTTGATCGTGGGAGGCATCACCTGGTGGTAGACCGAAAGGGCGGAGATCGCCGTCTCGAGGCCGCCCGCCGCTCCGAGAAGGTGTCCCGTCATCGATTTTGTCGATGAGATCG
The DNA here is from genome assembly GCA_038329555.1 of Thermoanaerobaculia bacterium. Classification (GTDB taxonomy): domain Bacteria; phylum Acidobacteriota; class Thermoanaerobaculia; order UBA5066; family Gp7-AA6; genus JALYUA01. Next base: position 157 of record JBBQNC010000130.1, on the reverse strand, counting down.
CCACCTTCCGCGCGTGGTCGCCGAACACCATCTTGATCGCGAGCGTCTCGACCTTGTCGCCCGCGGGCGTCGAGGTCCCGTGCGCGTTGATGTAGTCGACCTGCTCGGCGCCGATGCCGGCGTCTTCGAGCGTGTTCTTCATGACCCGGGCGGGACC
>JBBQNC010000129.1:0-9595 GCA_038329555.1 Thermoanaerobaculia bacterium | reverse complement strand
CGATCCCCCGCATCACGTGCGTGCCGCAGTTCTGCTCGTGGTCCGCGTGCAGGATGAACAAAACGTCGAGGGCGCGGACAAGGACCGGGTTCGGCCGCCAGCTCGCCGAAGGGATCCGGAAGAGCATGTTCAGGAAGTTCTCGGTGTAGGTGAGGTCGTTGTCGGGGTCCACGTACGGCATTCCCATGCGGTGCCGGTACGCGAACGCCGCGAGCGTCGGCATCTTGGCGATCAGGCGGTGAATCTGTTTCGTCCGCGTCCCCGGGCTGTGGATGTCGCGCGCGCCCGGATAGAAGGTCGACATCGCCGCGACCGTGGCGATCAGCATCCCCATTGGATGCGCGTCGTGATTGAAACCGTCCATGAACGTCTTCAGGCTCTCCTGGATCATCGTGTGGAACGTGATGTTGTGGTTCCACTCCTCGAACTGGGGCCTCGTCGGGAGCTCTCCGTTCAAGAGCAGGTACGCGACTTCCATGTACGTGGAACCCTCCGCGAGCTGCTCGATCGGATAACCCCGGTAGCGGAGGATTCCCCGGTCGCCGTCGATGAAAGTGATCGCGCTGCGGCAGGAAGCCGTGTTCATGAAGGCCGGGTCGTACGCCATCAGGCCGAAGTCGTCCGGCGCGACCTTGATCTGCCGCAGGTCGATCGCCCGGATCGTCCCGTCGGTGACCGGGATGTCGTAGGAGCTCCCGGTGCGGCGGTCCAGGATCGTCAGGGCGTCACGCCGGTCCCTGGCCGCGTCGGGGACCTTCTCTTCGGCTGCAGGGGTCGTAGCCATGGCCGGCTCCTTTTCCACACGCGCGCGGGCGGCCATTATATTGGCCCGCCGTTGGGCCTGATTCCGCCAAAGCGAGAATCGGGCCGGCGCACCTACGGGCGCCGCGCCGCCTTCTCGCCCTGCCCGGATATGATCCGCTGCAGCCAGGACTCGACCTGGGACACCATGTCCGCGAAGCTTCCCGCCACGAAGAGAATCTTCTGGTACCCGGTCGGGTCGTACGGCGTGCGCCCCATGCGCTCGAGGTCGAACGGAGCCAGCTCGGCGCGGGAGCGAAACTCCCCGAGCTCCCCGTAGGAGGAGAGCAGGCCGGCGCCGTAAGCCTTGACGTCGTTTCCCTCGCGCGCGACGCCGAACTCGAGCGTGTACCAGTAGACCCGCTCGAGCTTCTGCAGCGTGGCGGGATCCGCCCCGAGGGCCGCCTCTCCGAAGAGCCGCGAGAGACGCACGATCTCCGGCGAAAAGAAGCTCGTGGCATGGCCGATCAGCTCGTGGACGACGTCGGGCTCGGGCGTGTAGAGCGGCATGCTGTGATGCCGGATGTATTGCGTCGAGAGGAACACGCCTCGTCCGAGCGCGCAGAGGAACCCGCGCGCGGAGATCAGGCCTCCCACGGGGAGCATGTCGACGCCAGGGCTCTCCGCGAGGTCCTCGTTGATCGCGACGAGCTGCGGGATCTCGCGGCGGTCGAGGTCGAGCTCGGCGGTCGCTTCCCTCCACTCGCGGACGCCCAACCGCTCGTGGAGCGGGGAGAGGTGCTCCCACACGCTCCGCCAGACCGCGTGTTCCTGGTCCGTGTAGTCGACCGTCGGGGCCGGGTCTCCCTCGCGATACTCGAGAGCGAGGCGCGCGATGGCGTTGCGGCGCGAGCGGTAGACCGGGTCGCGGAACCCGGGATGGTCGGGGTCGAGCCGCACGAGCTCGCCCTCTCCCCCGGCGAACGGAGCGGGCGGAATCAGATCGGGGCGATTGGGCATCCGGAGATTGTCTCCGACATCGCGCCGCTCCGCGGCAAGAACAGGCATTCTTCATGAACCCGCGGCGACTCCGGGCTTTCGGCCGCGGCGTTCGCTGCGCGAACAGGCGGCCGAGAGAGCGCTCCGCTTGGAGCGATGCGGGAGACCCAGGCTCCCCACCCAATCCCCGGATTGATCACCCGATCACCCCGATTCTCGTGCGTGCACCGGGCGGCGTCCGGCAGGGATAATCTTTCTTCATGGAGAGCCTCCAGGAGCGTTACGCGCCTTCGAACCGCTGCTTCGGGTGCGGGCCCGCCAACGAGAAGGGGCTGCGGATCCGGAGCTTCGTCGAAGGCGAGGAGCTCGTCTGCGACTGGCGGCCCGAGCCGCACCACCTGGCGTTCGAGGGGATCCTGAACGGGGGGATTTGCGGCGCGCTGCTCGACTGCCACAGCAACTGGGCGGCGGCGCATCACCTCATGGAAAAGGAGGGCGCCGAGACGCCGCCCGGCACCGTGACCGCGGACTTCCACGTGACGCTGAAGCGCCCGACTCCCATGGATGCGCCCCTGCGGCTCCGGGCGCGCGTCGTCGAATCCCTGCCGGACCGGGCCGTCGTCGAGGCCACGATCGAGGCGAACGGGAAGACGACGGCGACGTGCCGCGGCACGTTCGTCGCCGTTCCCGAGGGCCATCCCGCCTATCACCGCTGGTAGCGCGTAAACGCCGGAGAGGTTCCGGTCGTAAACATGGCGTGAGGACCCTCGTCCGGCGCCTCTGGTTCGTGCTCCTCGCGCTCGGCGTGCTCGCCGCCATCGGAGCGGCACCGGCCCCGACCCCGTCGACACGGCTTCAGAGCGGGGACGCTCCTCCGATCACCGGTGCGCCTGCTTCAGGAGATCCACGTTCCCGTTCGAGTTGGTGATCTCCACGGGACAGGCACCGTCGCCGATTTTTCCCCGCAGCGAATCGGTTCCCGTGCTCGTCACGCTCATGGGCAGCTCCGTGTTGATGCGGCCGAAGCTCGTCCGGGCCGTGATCGTGTAGCCGCGGTTCTCCGGCAGCGAGACGCGGACCGGCGCGAACGAGCTCCGCACGGAGATGCGACTGCACGCCTTCGCGCCCACCGCGACCTCCCGCAGCTCGACCGACCCGTTCTGGTTGTCGACCTCGATGGCGCCCGAGACCCCCGCCAGGACGACGGGAGAAAACGAGGTTCGTACGTTGGCCGATCCGCGGACGTCGGACGCCTGCACGGCGCCGTTCGTATTCTCGACGGTCAGGTCTCCCGCGATCCGGGTCGCCTCGACCAGTCCGAAGCTCGTCTTCACGAAGGTCGGACCCCCGGCGTCGGACACGGACACGCCGCCGTTGCCGGAGTTGACCTTGACGCCTTTTTTGGCGACCGTGACGGAGACCGCCCCGAAGGAGCTCCGCACGTCGACGGCGCCCTCGACGTTCGCCACCCCGACCGCCGCATTGCCGTTGCTGATCGTCGCGTCGCCGGCGATGCCGGAGACCTCCACGGCGCCGAACCGGTTGCGAACGTTCGCCGGGCCGCGGATGTCGCGCAGCCGCACGACGCCGTTCTGATTCTGGACCTCGACGGCGCCGGCGATCTCCGAAAGCTCGACCGGTCCGAAGGTGTTTTGAACCGTCGCCGGCCCTCCCACTTTTCGTCCCGTGACCTTCGCGTTGGTGCCCGTGCAGCGGACGCCCTTTCCGATGTCCACGAAGTCGATCGGCCCGAAGCTTCCGTTCAGCTCGGCCTCTCCCGTGACGCTTCTCGCCCGGACCGCGCCGTTCGCGTTCTGCACCATCAGGTCGCCGCTGACGTCGCTGACCTCGACCGCACCGAACGACGTGGTGACCGACGAGGGGCCCGACGACGCGACCGCCACGTCGGCGTTGCTTCCCGAGAACGTCACCTTCTTGGCCTTCGCGATCGAGACGCGCCCGAAGCGATTGCGCGCCGTGAGATTCCCCTCGACGTCTGCGATCGTGAGGGAGCCGTTCGCGTTCGTCACGTCGGCATCGCCCGCGTTGCCCGAGAGCTCCAGCGGGCCGAACGCGTTCTCGAGCCGGGCCGTCCCTCTTCCTCCGCGGAACACGAGCTTCCCGTTCGAGTTGTGGAGATCGGCCCCGCCCTTCAGGCCTTCCGTCCAGACGTCTCCGAACCGGTTGCGCACGGACACGGCGGCGACCTCCGGAACGGCGATGTCGTAGTTGACCGAGTAGGACACCTGGCGCGAGGACGCAAAGAGGGAGCGGCGCTCTTCCGGATATCGGGTCCGGACCACGACGCCGGTCGCCGACGGCTCGATCTCGATCAGGATCCCGTCGGCGAACTTCTTCGCCTCGTCCATGTCCGAGGCGGAGACGCGGATCCGTGCGTCCACGCGGACCTCGGAGCCCGCCTGCCCGCGAATGCGGACGTCTCCGCTCGCGTGCTCGACCTCGAGCCGCTGTCCGGCCTTGAGAGGAAGCGCCTTGTGAACCTCGCGCGAGATCTCTTCGCGGGAGGACTGCGCCCGGGCACTCGAAGCGGGCAGCGCGAGCAGTGCCGCCGCGAGGATTCCCGCGGCCGTCCGCCGGCTTCTGCGATGCACGGTGTTCATGACTGCGCCTCTTTCATGAGTTCCTGCAGGGTTCGCTGCTTCTCCTGGTACATGGCGAGGAGCTCGCGGCGCAGGTGGGAGTTGAAGCGGTTGCCTTCGATCTGGGTGCGGATCTCCGCGATCGCCGAGTCGAGGAGAAGCAGCTTCTCGCGGTAGTTGACGAACAGCGGGGTGGTGGGATTCTGGATTCGCGGGCGCGCGAGCGCCGAAAGACGGTCGATCGAGCGGACGTAGTTCGCCTCGGCCGTCTCGACCTCGTCGAGCGACCGGTCGGTCAGGAGCGGATTGCGCGTGCCCGCCGCGTTGACGAGCGGCTCGCGGCCGCCGCTGTTGCGAAAGACCTGGAGGCCCACGGTGGCGAGGACGAAGAGCGCCGCGGCCGCGGCGATCGGAATCCAGGAGAAGCGCTTCGCGGCGGCGGGCACGGGAACGGCGTGCGCAGCGCCCGGGGTCCGCACGCGCTCCGCTTCGAGGGCCGCGGCGATCCGGGGGAAGAGCGCCGGACTCTCCCACTCCTTCCGCAGGGAGGGCGCCTCGGAGGAGATCGAGTCCCAAAGCGCCAGCTGCGGCGCGCACTCGACGCAGGACGCCGCGTGCACCCGGAGCCGGTCGATTGCGGGGGCGTCGTCGCGGCGGAAGGCCTCGAGCGCGCGCGTGCAGGGCCCGTTCACGCCGGGCTCCGCAGCCCGCCGGCGGCTTCGTCCCAGAGGATCGTCTGAAGCCGGCGCTTGGCCTCGAAGAGAAGGGTGCGGGAAGTTCCCTCCGGGATGTCGAGCACTTCCGCGATTTCGCGGTGCGAAAAGCCTTCGACCGCCGAGAGGATGAAGACGTCGCGCTGGCGGGGCCGCAGCCGGGAGACGCCCTGCTCGATCGCGAGGCGCAGCCGGTGATCCCCCGAGCGAGCCGGAAGCGCGGTCTTGTCGTCACCCGGGAACGCGTCGAGGGCGTCCTCAGAACGGCGCCGGCGCCGGCGGAGGAGGTCGTAGCAGGTATTGACCAGGATGCGGTAGATCCACGTCGAGAGGGCCGCACGGCCGCGGAAGGACGCCGCGCCGCGATAGACCTTCAGAAAGGCCTCCTGGACGGCGTCTTCGGCGTCCGACTCGTGGCCGAGGAGGTTTCGAGCGATGCTTTTCATGCGAGCGCCGTGAAGCTCGTAGAGGCGTTCGAACGCCGCGACGCTGCCTCGCCGGCACTCCTCGAGGAGGGCGTCGTCCCCTTCCGGCCGCCCCCCCTGCTCGTCGGAACCTGACAGGAGAGCCTCCTTCGCGTGACGATTCTCCAATGAACGTACACCGGTCAATGAGCTTCCTTTCGCCTCTTAGACGCCCGGGGAGGGCGAGACGTTTGGAAGTGGTCCGCGTGCGATCCAGTCCGACTCAAGCCTCACCCGGCGACGCGGAGTCCTCCGCGGAGGCCACGGGCTCCGGCATTGTTCTAAGCGAAGCGCTCTCTCGGCCGCCTGTTCGCGCAGCGAACGCCGCGGCCGAAAGCTTAGACCCCCCGGGCGGGGTCCGAATTCGAGGGTCCGAGCGCGGGGCCCGCTCCGGGCTTCTCGTCGCGGCCGTGCACGTGCGCGGGCGGATGCGTGGCCTCGACCGCCTTGAAGCGCTCGAGAATCCGGTAGGTGTGCCGGGAACCCTTCGGCACGACCCAAGAGTCCCCCGCCTCGAGCGCCACGGTCTGCCCTTCGAGGAGGAGCTCCGCGCGCCCTTCGAGCACGTATCCGACCGTCTCGTAGTCGCGGGCGGTCTCCGGCTTCTGTCCCTCGGAGGGCGCTTTTTCCCAGAGCCGCATCGCGACGGAGACTCCGGACGCGAGGTACGTCTGGCCCATTTCGCCGCGCGGCGAGTGGTCCGAGTCCACCTTGGTGATGGTCTTGTCGCCCATGAGTTCCTCCCCCCGGATCCCGAACGCAAGAAGAGGGCCATGAAGAAGACGCCCCCGGCGTCTCTGCGCGCGCCCCGGGAGATCCTCGATGCGTCCGAGCGGCCGAGCGGCGGATAAGATCCCGCGCACCATGAAGAGAAGCGCGAGACGCCTCGTTCCCGCCGCCCTCACGCTCGCCCTGACGCGCCGGCGCGCCGTCACCGCGGCTCTCGCCGCCTCGCTCCTCCTGCTCGCCGCTGCCCGGGACACCCGCGCCGCCGTCTTCGTCGTGCGCCACGCGGAGAAACAAACGGACTCGAACGACAAGGACGTACCGCTCTCGGAGGCCGGCCGCGCCCGGGCGAAGCGGCTGAAGGAGATGCTTCGCGACGCGCGCATCGTGGCGATCTACTCGACGGACACCGTCCGCACGCTCTCGACTGCGGAGCCCCTCGCGAAGGAGTCGAAGCTCGAGCCCGCGATCTACTCGACGGCGGGGCCCGGGGGCGACGTCGACCTGAAGCCGCTGGCCGACCGCATCCGCCGCGAGCACCCCAGCGAGAACGTTGTCGTGGTCGGGCACAGCAACACCATCGCTTCGCTCGTCCGCGCACTCGGGTGCCGCGAAGAGGTCGAGGTCGGCGGCCAGGAGTACGACGGCCTCTGGATCGTCGTTCCCGCGCCGAACGGAGCGGCTCCGACGCTGCTCCGGCTGCGCCAGTAGCCCGCCCTCGTGTTTCTCCGCGCCGGGTCATCGGGGCCCGTCTTCCGACCACTTCGACGGGCGCCATTTCCGCAACACCTCTCCGAGCGCGCGAGTGCACGGGTTCGGAGGGGTCGTGCGCTGGGCCGCGACCCGTCGGCGAGGCGACTGGCCGTCCCGGCTGGACGCGCCGATCGGAGCGCCGCCGCCGCGCCGCGTCGCCGACCTGCGGGTGACGTTCGTGAACCACGCGACCGTCCTCATCCAGATGGCGGGGCGGAATATCCTCTCCGACCCCGTGTGGAGCGACCGCGTCAGTCCCGTCTCGTGGGCCGGCCCGAAACGGATCCGGCCCCCCGGCATCCGCTTCGACGACCTGCCGCAGATCGACACGGTCCTCGTCAGTCACAACCACTACGACCACCTGGACCTGCCGACGCTTCGGCGCCTCGCGCGTCGGGACCGGCCCTGGATCGTCACGGGGCTCGGCGTCCACCGGCTCCTCGACCGGCACGGACTCTCCCACGGCACGGAGCTCGACTGGTGGGAGAGCTCGGATCTCGGGTCGGGGTTCTCCGTGACCGGCGTGCCCGTCCAGCACTTCTCCGGCCGCGGCCTGACCGACCGCAATCGAACGCTCTGGACGGGGTTCGTTCTCTCGGGCCCCTCCGGAAGCGTTCTCTTCGCGGGCGACACCGGTTACGGGCCTCACTTCGAGGAGATCGGCCGGCTCTTTCCCGGCATCCGAATGGCCATCCTCCCGATCGGCGCCTACCGGCCCGAGTGGTTCATGGGTCCCGTCCACCAGACGCCGCGCGAGGCCCTGGCGGCCTTCCGGGACCTCGGCGCGAAGACGGGGATGGGCATGCACTTCGGCACGTTCGAGCTGACCGACGAGGGCGCGGCCGAGCCCGTCCGCGAGATCGAGGCCCTGCTCGGAGAGTCGCCGGAGCTCGCGCCCCGCTTCTGGGTGCTCGAGTTCGGCGAAGGACGGGACGTTCCGCCCGTCGCGGGAGGCTGACCCCGCTACCGCGATTTTTTTTCGGGCTCTCGAACCTCTGCGTCAATCTTCCGGACGGTCTCGCGGCTCTCGGGATCGAGAACCTCCTCCGGGTGCTCCTCCCCGCGGAGCACCTTCTCGACGGCGTGGTCGCTCCCGGTTTCCGCCGCGGCCTCGAGGGCGCTGTGATCCGTGATCACCTCGTCGCTCAGATATTCGTGGAGCCAGATCCGTTCGATGATCGAGTACGCCGCCACGAAGGGGAGGATCAGAACAGCTCCCAGGATCCCGTACAGCTGGCCGCCCACCACGATGGCGATCAGCACCGCAACGGGTGAGAGCTGAAGGCGTTTGCCGTACACGCGGGGGACGATGACCGTGTTCTCGAGGAGGTGGTAGAGCAGGTAGAGCACGACCACGATCACCGCCTTCAAGGGCGAGACGGTCAGGGCGAGGAGCGCCGCCGGCACGGTCGAGGCGATCACCCCGATGACAGGCAGGATGTCGCAGACCGCCGCGAGCACCGCCAGCGGAACGGCGGCCGGGATCCCGAGGGCGCTCAGAACGATCAAAGCGAATGTTCCGTAGAGCACCGACGTCAGGGCCTGCCCCTGGACGTAGCCGATGACGACGTCGGACACCTCCGGGATCGTACTCGCCATCTTCTTGCGGTGCCGGCGCGGCACGTAGGCGAGAAGCCACGCGTACGTCCGCCTGCCGTCCGCGACGAGATACAGCGTCAGTGTGAGGACGAGGATGGCGACCACGACCGCCACCATCGCCGTCTGGCCCCACGCGAGCCGGTTCTTCCACGAAGTCAGCTCGGGCGAGTCGGGGACCGACAGGATCTGGTCGAGAACCTGGCGAATGAAGGGGTGGTCCGGCCCGATGTGCGCCTGAACGCTCTTGCGGTAGGCGGGGAAGTTTCCGAACAGGTTGACGAGCTGCGACACGAGCGGCGGGCCGACGAAGACGAGAAAGGCGGCGGTCGTGGCGACGGTCAGGAGAGCGACCAGGAGGACGGCCCAGCCGCGCTTAAAGCCCCGGCGCTCGAGCCCGGCGACGATCGGCGTGAGCGTCACCGCGAGCAGCAGGGCGAGGAGGAAGAAAAGAAAGTCCGGAACGAGCTTGAGCGCGGCCCAGACGATCAACGCCGTGAGGAGAACCTTGACGATGGTGGGGATCGGAACGTGAAGCTCGATCGCAGAGCGCTCTGACCCGCTCTCGCCCTCGCGCTCTCGCTCGGTCCATTCGCGACCCGGCGCCACGGTGGGAGTCCGCCTAGCGATGAGCGGCTCGATCGTCGACGCGCAGGCTGGCGAGCATGCGGCCGTAGGTGTCCGAGAGCGCCGCGGTGTCCCGTCCCGGAGCGATGAAAAGCGCGTAGAGAACGTGACCGTCGGTGAGCTCCCGCGTGACGAGAGTGACGCGCTCATCCTCGCCCGTCACGGGCGAACGCCCGGAGAGGACGAGAGAGATCGCCTGTCCTCCCGCGAGGGTTTGCCGGCGGACGGTATCGCGCTGGACGGAGAGGTAGGCGTTCGCGCTCGTGAGCTGCGTCAGGAGATCGTTCGTCGCATCTTCAATAGACGAGCGGCCCCCGAAGGGGCCGCGCGCGCCGGTACGGCCGTTGATCGAGCCATCGAAGGGGTCATAGTGATT
>JBBQNC010000128.1:0-9696 GCA_038329555.1 Thermoanaerobaculia bacterium | reverse complement strand
GACCGTTATGGTCGTCGCGCTCGTGGCCTCCCTCCTCATGCTGCGAAAGCGATCGGCCACCGTGGTCGCGGCGGATCCGAAGAGCTGAGGCGCGCTGTTCGCCCTCTCCCCCGCGGTCGGGGGAGAGCGTTGGGGTGAGGGGGAGTCGAAGGAACTAGAGACGGAGCGCGACCCGCGGAGGTCGTTCCGGTCTTCTCCCACCGGTTCAGCTAGCGCGTCGTGTCCGCGCCTTCTCTCCGAAGCTCGATCGCTCCTGTGCTCGAGAGAAGCTGCTCTCCCGCCCTGGTCGCCTCGACGGTGTAGCGGGCGGACGAGTCGTCCACGAGAAACGTCGCCTTGAATTGAATCGAGGTCTCCTGTCCGCTGCTGCTGACGGAGGCTCGAATGCCGGAAAGAGCGGCGACCTGTGGGGCGAACAGGACCTCTCCGGTCTCCAGACGCTTGACCACGGTCGTGATCATGTAGTGCTTCCTCGTCTCGGAAGCCCTGCCCGGCGGCGGCGTCATCGGCGTAACCTGAATCTCGAACCCGAGGCGGTCCGGATGGGATGCCCCCGTCTGCCCGGCCGCCGCGGGCAGGACCAGGGCAACGAGAAGCGCGAGGCCGAGCGCGCACCACCTGTTCATGGTTCCCCCTTCGATCGGTTTCTCTCGATTGTACGGTTCAGGAAGCCCGGTCATCGCATCGCAGGCCGCTCCCTCTCTCCCCGCGCGAAGAAATCCCCTCTCCCCGCGGTCGGGGGAGAGGGTTGGGGTGAGGGGGAAGTCGCCTGATCTGAGAGACGGAGTGGAGCTTGCCCCCCTCACCCGTCCTCTCCCCCCGCTGTCGCGGGTGGAGAGGGGAGGAGCGCGCCGGCTCGCCTCTCTCTCATGGACGTCGAGACGAGCAGTGCCGGCGGCGAGCCGGGGCATTTATTTACTGGGTTGGAAATCGAGGATCGTCTTCGTGGAGTCCTCCGACTCGATTTCCAGCGCGATTTCCTTCCCCTCATCGCCGATCTGCGCCCAGATGCGCGTCGGCGACGTGACGCGGTGCTCGATGTGATCGTCGGGATTCTTGCCGAGGTCGATGGTGATCGGGACCCCCTCGCGGCGGTCCGGCGAGATGCCTTCAAAGGGGAGCTCCCACGCCTCGACCTGGGCGCCGGTCTCCGTGCTCAGGATCCGCAGCGTAGCCTTGTCGCCGTCGTGCTCCCGCGTGAAACGCTCGAAGAATTCCTTCCACTCCGATCGGGCGATCTCTCGGGTCTCCATGGTGTTCCTCCTTGCGGACCGCGGCGCCGGGTCGGGCGAGCGGCCGGATTTCCGGGGCCTTCGCAAGTCCCGTTCCGCCCGGCCGGCGCGGGATTGGCTCGAAACCGTTCTGATCTGGTCTCCCGCTGCTCACTCCGCCAGGACCGCGTGGACGAAGCTCACGGCGATCGAGCCCTCGCCGACCGCTGACGCGACCCGTTTGACGTTGCCCCCGCGGACGTCGCCGACCGCGAACACGCCGGGCAGGCTCGTCTCGAGTAGATGCGGCGGCCGCGCGAGCGGCCAGCGCGCCGTGGCCAGATCTTCCTTCGTCAGATCGGGCCCCGTTTTGATGAATGCGTTCTCGTCGAGCGCGACGCAGCCCTGCAGCCAGCTCGTGCTCGGAACCGCTCCCGTCATCGAGAAGACGTGCCGGATGGGATGGTTCGAGACTTCCCCCGTCCGGTTGTCGCGCCAGGAGACGCGCTCGAGATGGTTCTCTCCCTCGAGCGCGACGATCTCGGTGTGCTCGCAGACATCGATCACCGGGTTCCCCTCGAGCCGGCGGATCAGGTAGCGCGACATCGTCTCGCCGAGTCCCGCTGCCCGGTCCGAGGGGACGACCGGGTCGATCGCGACGGCGTATGCCGGGAACTGACCGAACGAGCCCGTGGGCGTCACCGTCATCCGGGCCCGGTTCCTCCCGCCGTCCACGCTCTTCCACAGCCCCGACTGGGAGCCCGCCCACACCGTCGATGAACTGGTCGGATCGACGGCCAGGGTCGAAAGGTCCGATTTCTCGGAACGCTTCGCCCACGTGGCGCCGGAATCGGTGCTCGCAAAGACTCCGTTATCCGAGCTCGCGTAGACGACGGAGGGATTGCCGGGAGCGACCGCGATCGCCGGCACGGTCGCGATCGGTGAAGCGATCGGAACCTGCGACCAGTGATAGTTGACCGCACGAGCCTTCCCCGAGAGGAGGACGAAGGCGATCGAGGCGAGGATCACCACGGTCCGACAGCGACTCCGGGATCGCTCCAGGTTCCTCAAGGGGTGCTCGAAGCGTTTCGCCGGTCACCCGCTCGGGTTGTCCGGAAGGGAGGGAGCGATGGAAAGCCTGCCAAGAATATTTCTCCGATCTGGAGATCGGAACGCAGTTTACTGGATCGGTTCGTGAGTGAACGAACGGGCCCCTCCGCCTACTACCGTTTCGTCCAAGCGGGCGAAGTCGAAGGACCGGCTTCCAATCGCTGATGCGGGGTATTCTGAGGCGATCAAATTCACGCTCGATACGGCGGGTCCGCGAGGGCGGCTCGAGAGAGCACCGGAAAGTGCCGTGTCACGTGGTCGTAGGCGATTGGAGAGCGTGATCGATTGTTTCTGATCGATTGCTTCTCCCATGATTGATCACCTCAAGATCGATCCGGCGATGCCCGTCAAGGAATTGCTGGCTCGATATCCGTATCTTCAGTCCGCCCTCGCGTCGCACGGAGTGGATACCTGCTGCGGCGGGATCCATCCGCTGGCTGAGGCCTGCGCCGGTCGGGGAGTCGCGCTCGCCGTCGTGCTCGATGATCTCGCGAGAGCGCAGGCGGCCGTGGAATCGCACAGCATCGTCCTCCCGACCATGTCCGTCCGGGACGTCCGCCAGCGATATCCCGCCACGATCCCGGTCTTCGAGCGTTGGGGACTGGGCGACTGCGGAGGCGATGGCGGGCCCGACGAACCGCTGGCCTGGTTTGCGACGGTCCATCGGTTGGACCTCGAAGGATTTCTCCGGGACATCCGTGAGGCAGCGGCGCGGGATTCGACGGGAGCTCCCGCGGTCTCGGCGGCGAAGACCTCCCTTCCCTTCTACCCGCACTTCATCCTGGGCTCGCTCGCCCTCACCCTCACCCTCGGCGCGACCTCGGGCATGATCAACCTGCTGCGCATCGCCGCCGGTGCGGACGTGACGATCTCCCACCGCCAGATCCACGGCCACACCCAGATCCTCGGCTTCGCGGCGCTCTTCCTGATGGGGATCGCGTATCACGCCCTTCCCCGGATCCTCGGCGTTGCGGCCTCGCTCCCGTCTTCGAAAGGACCGGCGCGGCTGGCGTTCTGGCTCATGTTCACGGGCGTCGTGGCGCGCAACCTCGGCCAGCCGCTGGGCTTCTATCCGGTCGGACGCCTCGTCTCGCTGCTCTCCGCGGGCCTGGAGGCGGCCGCGGCGGCGCTCTTCATCCGGTTTGTCTTTGGCCTGCTCGCGAAGGTCCGGGAGGGCAAGTACGACCGCCGCGACCCGCTTCTTCGATTCGTCGCGTCGGGCACGGTCTTCTTCGCCGCGGCCATGATGGTCAACGCCATGCAGGGAATCTGGCTCGCCGGACATGTCGACACGTCGGTTCCGTTCCAGCTGACCGAGCCCTTCTACGCGGCCGCCGTCTACGGATTCCTGCTCGCCTGGATCTATGGCTTCGGCAACCGCGTCGTCTCCCTCTTCCTCGGCCTCGGGCCGGCCCGGCGGGGGACGCCGGAGGCGGCGCTCTGGTGCCAGGCCGCCGGCGTCGCCGCGCTGCTCGCCGCGTTCCTCCCGTTCGTGAGCGACCGTGCGGGTCTTCTTCTCCGCGACGCTGGCCTCGGCCTCGTCTCGCTGTCCGCCCTCGTCTATCTCGCGGGAAACGGCTTCCTCTGGCGGAGAGCGACGCTTCCGGTGCCTCGCGTGCCCGGATCTCCGGGCGTGGCGATCCGGTGCGCCTTCGGATGCCTCGCGCTGTGGGCCGTCCTGGAATTGACCGGGGTGTTGCTCCCCCGTCTCACCGCCATTCCCGCGCAGAACCTCTGGTGGTCGGACGCCGCCCGTCACACTTTCACGGTGGGGTTCATCACCCTCGTGATCATCGGGATGAGCTTCCGCATCCTTCCCGTGTTCTCGGGGAAGCGGCTCTGGTCTCCGCGGCTCGCTCAAGCGACCTACGGCCTGATCCTCCTCGGCACGGCCCTGCGGCTCCTCCAGTACCCCGCCGCGTTTCGCCCGGTCTTCTACCGGGTCGGCGCGTACACGGGGATCCCCGTGGTGCTCGCGCTCCTCTTCTTCACGTTCAATCTCATGCGCACGATGCGGGGAACGTCACCCTCGCCTTCGCCGCCGCCCCCTTCGAGAGCCGAGCCCTCACGGTTCGCCTCGACTTTGCCGGTCCGCTCCTAGACGGTGTCAGGCCGGCCGGGGCGCGCCGGGCCGCAGGAGGGCCCGGAGGAGCCCCGCGAAGGTGAGCGCCCACGCGGCCAGAGCCACGAACACCCCGACCCTCGGGATCCAGATGAGAAAAGGCGCTCCCGCCACCGACGCGAGCCGGTACGTGCAGACCGTGTACATGCCGAGCGGGAACACGGCGCCCCAGTAAAGAGGGCTGTACGTGAGCGGGAATCTCCTCGTCACGTGCCGCCAGAAGCCGAGGATCAGAAGCATGGGGATCCACCACGTAGCCGTGGCCCAGAAGAAGAGAGTCAATCCGAGCGTGAACGGCTCGATGCGATGCAGGAGAGGCGAACCACCGCCGTTGGCAAGGAGCAGCGTTCCGGCGAGCGTCGAGATCGCCATGGCACCCATGTTGATCCAGTAGGGAGGCATCAGGTCGGACGGCGAGAACTGGAAGAACGTGTAGCGGTAGAAGATCAGGGAAATGAGCCAGATGTACAACATCCCCCCGGCGAGCCAGAAGGCGAGGCTCGCGAAGAGGAAGGGCTCCCGGCCCGCGCCAAGCGCGGGCGCAAGGAGGGAGCCCAGCGTCGAGACCGATTCCGTCGCGACGACCGCGACGAGCCAGCCGCCGCTGATCCCCTTGTCGAGAGTCGGCTTGGCCTGCTTGACCGTCAGCGCGGTGAAGACGGTGTAAACGAGCACGATCCAGAGCAGCAGCGTCATGACCCAGAGCGCCATCGCGGCGGTCCATGCCCCGAGGAGGATCATGATCTGCGACCCGAAGACGCTCGTCGCCGCGACAGCCGTAAAGAATCCGACGCCGCGCTGGTGATCGGTCACGTCGGCCAGGACCTCCCTCGGAAAGCGCGCGATCCGGATGGCGGTCAGGAGCCACAGCGCGGGGAAGGCCACGACGTTGACGGCGAGCAGCGCGAAGGCGAGCGGCGGCATCGCCAGGAGGTGCGCGGCGATGGACACGATGCCCGTGGCCATCACCAGCGCGAAGTAGGCGGGATGCAGCGTGCGGATGGCGTCCATCCGCGGCCCGGTCACGGACGCTCCAGCCGGTACAGGTTCCAGAGCAGCCCGAGATTCAACAGGAGGCACACCGCGCTCGCGATCCCGGCCGGGAGGATCACGCCGGAGTCGCCGCCCAGAAACGCGTTCATCGTGGCGCTCAGGAGCCACAGCTGGAGCAGCGTGATCACCCCGACGATCGCGAGGATCCCGTTGACGATCGTGAGCTTCTGCTGGCGGGAAAGGGACCGCCTCACGAGCGCACCTCGACGCCGGTCGCATAGAGCGATCCGTCCTGGATCCGAAGAGTGATCCTCGGGAGCGGACGCCGCGGCGGCCCCGCCGTCGGAGTCCCGGTCTCGAGATCGAAAAACCCGTTGTGGCACGGGCAGTGGAGGCAGTTCTCCCGGAGCCGCGGAGTCACGGCGCAGCTCAGGTGCGTGCAATTCTGGCTGTAGGCGAGGAACCGGTCTTCCGTTGTGCGAACGAGGATGCAGGCGTCCTGCGGCTCGGGATACGCGAAGGTCAGCGCGCCGCCGACCGGCACGGCGTTCAAGTCCGCGATCCGTCGGACGGGCGGGCGTCCGCGGCGGCGGCGGACGAAGTTCTGCGCCGCGATCCACGCCTGTCCGACGACGAACGCGAAGCTCGTGAGCACGAGGAACTTCGCGAAGTCGCGGCGGGAGACGAGCTCGTCCTGCGGCCAGTCGATCGGGAAGTCGTTCCGCCACTGCGGCTGGTCGTGGTACGGCCTCCCGTCCGGCGGCACCGAGAGCTGATCGGGGGGCCGGGAGCTCATGCGCCCATCCCTTCGAAGACGTTGTCGAGGATCTCCCTGGGATTCACGGGCTCGTCATGGAGCGCCGCGGTGACGTCGATGTGCTGAACGACCTGGTCGCGCGGCACCATCATGGAGACTTTCGTTGTGATCACCTGGGCACCGAACCGGAAGGTGTTCACGGGCCGGGAGCGCGGGCGCTGCCTCTCGATCTCCTCCCGCGTTCCGAACGTGAGCGCGCCGCTCGGGCAGACGGAGGCGCACATCGGTTTCAACCCGACCGAGGTCCGGTCGTAGCACATGTCGCACTTCATCATCAGCGAGTACTCGGCCTGCATCTTCGGCACCCCGAACGGGCAGGCCAGCACGCAGTTGTTGCAGGCGATGCAGCGCGGTTTCAGCGCCGTTTGCACGACGCCGTCTCCCGTGCGCTTGATGGCGTCGGCGGGGCACACCTCCGCGCAGGTGGGCGAGTCGCAGTGCATGCAGATGACCGGCACGGTCTGAATGGAGATCGGCCGGCGCACGTACTCGAGGTGGATCATCGACGCACCCCGGTGGGTGTCGCACTCGCTGCAGGCGGCGACGCAGGACTGGCAGCCGATGCAGCGGTTGGGGTCGACGAAGAACTCCATGGGACCGGCGCGAGACACGTCACTTCCCCCGCTGGACCGCGTCCGGCGGTCCGGGGGCCGGCGCGAAGGGGTCGTTGAGGACGGGCAGGAGCGCCCGGCCGGGCCGCTGTTCGGCCTTGTGCATCCGCACCGCGCAGACCTTGTATTCGGGGATCTTCGAAATGGGGTCTTGGGCGGCGATCGTCAGCTGGTTGGCGGATTGCCGTCCGGGCCAGTGATACGGGATGAAGATCGTGTCGGGCCGGATCGTCGTGACCACCTGGGCCTTCAGAGTCAGCGCGCCGCGTCTCGACTCGACGGTCGTCCAGTCTCCGTCGGCGATCCCGTAGCGCGCCGCGAGCCTTGGGTGCATCTCGATCAACGGCTCCGGATACTGGTCCACCAGGGGCCCGATCCGGCGCGTCTGCGTTCCCGAGAGAAACTGGCTGATCACCCGGCCGGTCGTCAGGATGACGGGGTAGTCCGCGTCCACGTCCTCCGCCGGCGGCCGATACGCGGCGACGTTGAAGCGTGCCTTTCCGTCGGGAAAGTAGAACGGCCCCGCGCCGCGCGCGATCGGATTCCAGGAGCCGGGCTCGAAGAGCCGCGGAGTGCCCGGGTGGTCTTCCGAGGGGCAGGGCCAGCAGACTCCGTTCCGGGCCTCGATCTTCTCGTACGTGATCCCAAAGTAATCCGCCACGCCGCCCTTCGAGGCGACGCGCAGCTCGTCGAAGATCTCGCGAGGGCTCGCGAACGTGAAGCCGCGCGGCCGATCGAGCGCGGCGGCGATGTCCTGAATGATCTTCCAGTCCTGCCGCGCCTCGCCGGGCGGGTCGACCGCCTTGTTGATCTTGATGACCCGGCCTTCGACCTGCGCCACGACCCCTTCGTCTTCCTCGTGCAGGGAACCCGGCAGGACGATGTCGGCGTGCTGCGCCGTCTCACTCAGGAAAAAATCGATACAAACGAAGAACTCGAGCTTCTCGAGCGCGCGGGTCACGAACGCGTTGTCGGGCAGCGAGACCTTCGGGTTGAAGCAGATGCAGAGCAGCCCCTTGATCTCGCCCGCTTCGATCTTGCGCATCATCTCGTAGCAGTCGACCCCGGCCTGCGGAATGTCCTCGGGCGCGATGCCCCAGACGCCTGCGACGTACGCCCGGTGCTCCGGGTTCGAGATGTCCCGCCAGCCCGGGAGCTGGTCCGCCTTCTGGCCGTGCTCGCGCCCGCCCTGGCCGTTGCCCTGGCCGACGACCGTTCCGTAGGCGCAGTACGGCCGGCCGATGCGGCCGGAAGCGAGGACGATGTTGATCGTGGAAAGGCAGTTCTCGACTCCGTGCGAGTGATGCTCGATCCCGCGGGCGTGCATGAGGAAGCTCGTCTTCGCCGTGCCCCAGAGCTCCGCCGCCTGGCGGATCGATTTCTCCGCGATCCCGGTCGCCTCGGCGGTCCGGCGGGGAGTCCACTGGCGGGCGTGCTCGGCCACGGCCTCGAAACCGACCGTATGGCTTTCGATGAAGTCGTGGTCGAGCCAATCGTTCTCGATCATCAGGTTCAGGATGCCGTTGAACAGGATGACGTCCCGGCCCGGCTTCACGGGGAGGAAGACGTCGGCGGTTCGCGCGATGGGCGTGATGCGGGGATCCACCACGATGACCTTCCCGCCGTGCTCGCGGGCCCGCCACACGTAGTCGACGGTGATGGGGGAGCACTCGGCCGTGTTCGATCCTGCGATCAAGACGACCTCGGAGTTCAGGATGTCGTCCCAGGGATTGGCGCTGCGGTCGATGCCGAAGGCCTTCTTGTTCGCCGCGCCCGCGCTCACCATGCACAGCCGGCCGTTGTAGTCGATGTACCGCGTCTTGAGGCACACGCGGGCGAACTTTCCCATCAGGTACGACTTCTCCGTCGTGAGGCTCGCGCCGCTCAAGACCCCCATCGCGTCTGGCCCGTAGGCGGACTGGATGCGCGCGATCTCCGCGGCGGTCCGCGCGATCGCCTCCGTGTACTCGAGCCGACGGAAGCCGGTCTCGGAGTCGGGATCGCGCTGGAGCGCCGTCGTGAGACGGTCCGGGTGAGCGCCCTGAAGGTACCGCTTCACGCCCTTGGGACAGAGCATCCCTCGATTGAAGGGAAAGTCGTACCTCGGCTCGAAGCCGATGACCACGTTGTCCTTGACCTTCAGCTGGATTCCGCACTGCTGTCCGCAGAAGCAGCAGTGCGTATCCACGACGCGGTCGGGCTCGATGCCCGTGTCGAGGCGCAGGCCCTCCATGCGGTTCAGGTGAGGGCCGTATGCGCCGCGGAGGACCTCGTCGGATTCCGGAAGGATCGCCACGGTTATCTCGCCGCCTCCCAGAGCTCGCCCTGGGCCAGGCCGAGCATCGCCCGGCGGCAGGCCGGGCAGATGCGCTGATAGTGGTCCACGCCCGTGACGGGCGCGTTCATCTCGTACCGGTACCCGAGGTCGCGCTCGACGTCGATCAGGTCTTCGATCTGGGCGAGCGGCGCGTACTCGCAATCGCAGCGCCGGCACCGGGCCATGGCCTCGAGGGCGGAGACGTCCTTGTAGAACCCGACTCCGAGCTGCGCGGGACGCTGGAAGATGTGGAAGAACTTCCCGAACGGGAGCCACAGGAGCGTGAAGATGACCGTCACGGCGTGGAGCAGGGCGAGGAAGTCGTACCCGTAACCCTTCATCCACGTGTAGCTCGCGGTCAGGAGAAGGCCCGTGATGCTGATCGCGAAGAGGAGGATGAGCGGCAGGAAATCCTCCGTGAACCTCTGGAGAGCGGCGGCCCCGCCCTCCCGCATCCGCCGCCGCATCGCGAGCATCACTCCCGCGACGACGAGGAGCGCCGACCAGACGAGCCC
>JBBQNC010000127.1:0-9763 GCA_038329555.1 Thermoanaerobaculia bacterium | reverse complement strand
AGCGCTGCCGGTATCGCCGCTCCACGTCCTTCAGGCCGTGCCACTTCTCCGGCAGCGGCCGCAGGCACTTCGCCAGGAAAGTCAGCCGGCGCGCCTTGATCGAGAGCTGGCCCGTCCGCGTTCGGAACACCTCGCCCTCCGCGCCGATCCAGTCTCCGAGGTCGAGGTCCGAGAACAGCTGCCAGCCGTCCTCGCCGACGGTCTCCTTCCTCACGTAGATCTGCAGCCGCTCCCTCCCGTCGGAAAGGTCGAGGAAACCGGCCTTGCCCTGCACCCGGCGGGCGAGAACGCGGCCGGCGGCCGCCTCGACGACCGGCTCGCGATCGAGGTCCTCGCCCGAAACCTTCGCGTATCGCTCGACGATCGCCGAGACCGTGGACGTCGCGGCGTACGAAAACGGGTAAGGGTCCGTGCCGCTCGCGATCTTTTCGAAGCTCTCGCGGCGGTGACGCAGCAACTCCGCCTCGGAGGCTCCCTCCGCCTCCTCGGGCGTGGTTTTCTGATCCTCGTCCATCGCCGCGGAGTATACGGTCGGGGCACGAGGCAGCCGGTCGGACCGGCGGCGGGCGAGACGAGAAGGCGAGACCGGGCGGCCGGCGTCTCGCGGCGGACGTCTCGCGGAAGACGTCTCGCGGGGGGCGGCGGATCGCCGCCTACTTGACCGAGCGGGTTCCCGGGGTCTGAGAGCCGTCGAGGTGCAGCCAGAGGTCGGCCGTCGAGCGCAGGAGCCGGAAGCGGCTCCGTGTCCACCAGCGCGACTCCTGTCCCTCGATCGAATCCACGAGCTCCTGAACGGCGCGGTCGACCTCCGGGGCACGGGCGAGCGTCGCGCGCGAGCCGCGGACCACTTCCGCGACGGGGTGGCCCGACTCCGTCTGCGCACGCAGCGCGTCCGACTCCATCTCCGCCTTAATACGCAGCCCGGCCGCCCGCAGGAGGGTGCGATCCTGCGGCGTCGCGGGAGTCCCTCCCTGCGCGACCGCGCGGCGCGCGGCGGCGAGCTCCCAGGCCTCGAGGTTCAAGTGGGAGAGGCCCGCGATGTTCGTTCGCAGCGGACCGGCGCCGTCGTCGTAGAGCTCGACGGCGGCCAGAACCCGGTCCAGGCAGGGACGCCAGAACGCCTCGTCGCCGTTCTTCGGATCGACTTCCTCGACGAGCTCGAGCGCCTCTTCGATGTCCTCCGCGGCGAGGCCGGAGATGTCGAACTTCGTCAGCACGTCGCCGATCGCGTGCTTGAGTTCCATCACGTGCTCGGAACGCAAGTTGCGCTCCATGGCCTGCCGGTCGAACCGGATCCGGGAATCGCGGAACCGGCGGAACTCTTCCGGGGGACCGCCCTCTCCGCCCCGCGTCAGCTCGCGCTCGAGATCGGTGATCCGTCCAGTGGCCTCGTCGAGCCGCCGCTCTTCCTTCTCGTAGAGGCGATGGAACACGGAGCGCGAAGTCAGGTTGCACCAGGCCACGGCCGTCAGGATCTCGGGGTCGGAAAGACCGTTCGCGACGCGGCGCTTCATGGTGCGGACGTTCTCGAGGAGCCGCTGGTTCAGGAGCTCCTCGAACTCCCGGGCGCTCTCGACGTCGGTCGCGAGCTCGTCGAAGGCGCGGACGATCGCGGGCGTCATGGCGTTGTCCATCCGGGGCCATACGGACGCCGAGGTGAGGGTCTCGAAGAACTTGCGGATCTGGGAGCGCGGCTTCGACGCCGAGGCGTCCGGGTCCGCCCGACCGGTTGCCGCGACCGTCGCCAGGAAATCGACCTTGTCGATCACGTCCTCGTCGACGTCGGGCTGCGAGAAATAGAACCGAAGAAGGTAGAAGGCGATCTTCTCGTCCTGGGGCCGGACTTTCTCGAAGAAGCGCCGCACGAAAGAGGGCGAGATCTTGCGGTCCACGTCGCGGAGCGCCCGGGCCACGTGGTCCAGCCGGCCGTTCAGATCGCGAAGGAGGGGGTCGACGTTCTCGGGAGAGCCGGTGTTGATCTGCGACGCGATCGCCTTCACCTCTTCGTAGAGCGCCGTGAAGTCGAGAGCGTAACCGGGATCCGTCGAGAAGAACGTCTTGTAGACGCCGCGGACGAACTGATGGAAAGTCCAGAGCGCCTTGAAGCGCTCCGTGAGACGGATATAGTCTTCGTGCAGAATCTGGATTTTCTCGACGGACATCTTTTGAACTCTGCCGAAACTTCTATTCTAGCGTTCTTTTCGCCCTCCGCCCCGCGTGCCGTTTCGCGCGGGGTCGCCCCCTTCCGCCCATGAGGCTCGGAACGACCCTGATCGACGCCGCGACCCTGGAGGAGGGCGTGTCCCGCCTGGCGGCCGAAATCGACCGGGATCAGGCCGGAAAGCCCGCCCTGCTGGTCGGAATCCTCAAGGGATCCATCTTTTTCCTGTGTGACCTGGCCAAGAAGCTCAAGACCACACCCGTCTCCCTCGATTTCCTGCAGGTCTCCTCCTACGGCACGGGAACGAAGTCCTCCGGAAACGTGCGGCTGCAGCGCGACCTCTCGACCGACGTCGCCGGCCGCGACGTCATCATCGTCGAGGACATCGTCGACACGGGCCGGACCCTCCAGAAGATCATCGAGATCCTGGGGACCCGGCATCCGAAGTCGGTCAAGATCTGCGCGCTCCTGAAAAAGCGCATCCCCGGCAACGAGGGGATCCCGGTCGACTACCTGGGCTTCACGATCGACGACCACTTCGTCGTCGGCTACGGCCTCGACTACGCGGAGCAGTATCGGAACCTGCCGTTCATCGGCATTCTCGAGGCGGAAGAGAGCCCCGAGACGGCGAAGAAGGAAGCCACGACATGAAATATCTTGCGACGGACGGCGCGCCGAAGGCCATCGGTCCCTATTCGCAGGGGGTCGTGGACGGCGACCTTCTCTTCGCCTCGGGACAGATCCCGCTCGATCCGGCGTCGGGAGAGCTCGTTGCCGGCGGGATCGACGCGGCCGCGGAGCGCATCTTCGACAACCTGGAGGCGGTCCTCCGCGAAGCCGGGCTGACGCTCGCCCACGTCGTCAAGACGACCGTCTACCTGACGCGCACCGAGGACTTCCCCGCCATGAACGCCGTCTACGCGCGGCGCTTCGGGGAGCACCGCCCCGCCCGTTCGACGGTGACCGTCGCGGGACTCCCGAAGGGCGCGCCTCTCGAGATCGACCTCATCGCCCGCGTCCGCTGAAAGAGCCGGGCCCGCGTCGCGCGGGGTGGCCGTCTCTCACTGAGGCCGAAAGGCGAGCGCGACCGCCGCGGCGAGTCCGCCGAGGACGAAGATCCGCGTCGACCGGCGGTGCAGCCGGTCGAACTTCTTCCGCCACGGGTCGTCCGGCCCCGAGGCGTCGAAGGACCCCGCCTTCATCCGAAAGTAGTTCATCCGCGGTCGAAGGACCATCGACAGGTAGACGTTGGTCGCAACGGCGACGAAGATCGCGATTCCCGACGGAATCATGAGTCCGGAAAGACCGCCCTGCCGCTCGAGCTCGGCGAACACGCCGATCACGAGCACGAGCGAAAGCAGCTGCTTGACCGCCTCGAAGCGCCGCAGGATCTCGCCGAACGCCTCGCCCGCCTGATCCCGGGACGACACGACGCGAAAGATCACGGGCGCCGCGAGAGCGGCGAGAACCGTCCCTCCCACCCAGATGGCGAGCGAGAAGCGGATGAGCTGCGAGACGACGCCGGACATCGTCCGAAAGTATCAGGTGACACGCTCGACAGGCGCGGGTCCGGTCTATCTTTGCGGGATGCCCGCTGAAAGCTTCTGACGTGAGCGCGCCGCTTGCGCTGCGCGGGAGCGCGCGGAGGCAATTTACCCTCGCGCTCACCGCGGCGACGGTGATCGGGCTCGGCGTCCGGCTCGTCCGGCTCGACCACTTCTCCTACGGCCTCGACGAGATCCTGGAGGCCTATTGGATCAACGGGTCGTGGGCGTTCCTCTAGAAGTCGATCCGGTTCGACGCGGTTCACGCCCCGCTCGACTACGTGATCGGCCGCGCGTTCGAGCCGCTGCACCCGGCGGACTGGACCCGGAAGCTCGCGGACGTCCTCTGGGGGACGGCCACGATTCCGGCTATCCGCCTCCTCCTGCGACGGCGCGCGGGAGAGGCGGCGATCACGGCGTTCCTGCCGGCCTTCGCCCCGTTTCACGTCCGTTACTCCCAGGAGTTCCGGCCGTACGCGCTCTCACTTCTCCTGCTCTCCCTTGCCCTTCTCTCCCTCGACGGGTATCTAGACCGACCTCGTCCCACGCGCCTTCTCGCTCTCTACCTCGCCTGCCTCGCGAGTTCAAGGAGGCGCGGTTATGATTTCGCCATGGACGCGGCACTCGCTACGGCGCTCGATGATCTGATCCTCGGGCGCGGGGTCGCGCGCGGCCGGCACTCGATGCGATACCAGGGCCGCCTCGTCCGAAGCGAGCTCGAGGAGCGACTCGCCGCGAACTCGTTTCGCCCGATGACGGTCCGCGATGCGTCCATCGAGGCGGGAGAGCGCATTCCCGCGTTCTATCTCCACGACGACACGGCGGATTTCGGCTGGATCCGCTGGGAGATCTTCACGCCCCGAAGCCGGCGCAAGCTTTACGCCTCGGAGCACCGCAGGACCGACAACGACGAGTGGGCGATCCAGCTGAACCTCGCCTCTCCCGAGACCGTGTGGGCGGACCCCGATCGCCGGGAGAGTCACGACGTCGACACCGTGATCGCCGTGCACCCATGAGCGCCATCGGGCCGGTCCTGCGCACCATTCCCGTCGGTCCGCTGCAGTGCAATTGCTCGATCCTGTTCGACGCCGGGTCCCGGGATGCGGTCGTGATCGATCCCGGCGACGAGGCCGATCGGATCGTGGCCGAGATCGAAAAGGAAGGGCTGCGCGTTCTTGCGCTCCTCCACACGCACGGCCACTTCGACCACATCGGCGGAAGCGGTGCCGTCTCCCGCGCGACCGGGGCCCGGATCCGGCTGCACGACGCGGATCGCTTCCTGTGGGACGCCCTCCCGCAGCAGGCGGCGCTCTTCGGCTTCACCGCGGAACCGCTTCCCGCGCCGGACGGCGGGCTGACGGACGGCGAAGAGATCCGGTTCGGCTCCGGCTCGCTTCGGGCGATCCACACGCCGGGACACACGCCCGGCTCCACCTGCTTCCGGCTCGACGGAGACGCTCCGATCCTCTTTTCCGGCGACACCCTCTTTCGCCGCTCGATCGGCCGCACGGACCTGTGGGGCGGCGACCCGGACGGAATCGTGGAGTCGATCCGCGAAAAACTCTTCTCTCTTCCCGCGACGACCCGGGTCATCTGCGGACACGGCCCGGACACGACGGTCGGCGAGGAGAAGCGAAGCAACCCCTTCGTCGGCGAGTCGCGGCGGTCCCCGGGCTGACAGGAGACGGCGGACCGTTTTATACTGCCCGCGCCATGCAGCTTTCGCTCGCCGAGAAGTCGCAGCTCGTGTCCTCGTTCTGGAAGGACACCCCGGCTCCCTGCCCGAAGCACGACCTGCCGATGCGCGCGTTCTTCGTCGAGCGCGTCTACAAGCCGCAAATCGTCATGGTCTGCCCCAAAGGCGAGATGTTCCGATTCGACCAGAAGCCGAAGCAGATCGAGTTCTCGCGGCCCCACTTGAAGACGATGGCTCTCGACGCGCAGGAGCGCGAGGCGCCCTCCTGCCCCCAGGATTTCGCGCTCCTGGTCGTTTACCGAACTCCAGCGAAGTTCCTTCCCGTCGGATGGGATTACACGTTCCTCTGCCCCACCTGCCTCTCGTTCGGGCAATGGGTCGACAGCGGGCGGCCGGAAGACGACGTCGTCGCCGCAGCGAAGCCGAAGAAGGAAGCGCCGGCCTTCCACGACGAGACGATCCCCCTTCCGAAGCGGATGGAGATGGCGAAGGACGGGAACCTGATGACGAAGCTCTATGCCGCGATGGCGCAGACGGACTGCACCGCGTGCGGCTACGACTGCGAGGGCTATGCCGCGGCGATCGCGGCGGGGACGGAGAAAGACCCGAACCTGTGCGTGCCGGGGAAGGAAGAAACGGCGCGTGTCGTCAAGGATCTTCTGAAGGGCACCGGGCTTCCCGCCGCGGCCGGCTGAAGGCTCTCCGCGGCGACCGGCTGATGGCTCTCCCGGCGGCCGGCCGGACGACCGGCCGACCGGCTGAGCGGCTCGCTCGCGGCCTGACGCCCCGCGTCAGCCGATGACGCGGTCACCGCTCTCCTCGGTCTCCCTTTCCCGTTCCTCCACTTCCGCCTCCTCCTCGATCAGCTCGCGCCCTCGCTTCGTGGCGCCTCCCGTCGAGGTCCGCCGGTCGTGCGACGGGAACGGCAGCGAGAATGTGAACCGGCTCCCGCGTCCCACGACGCTTTCGGCCCAGATCGTGCCGCCGTGCAGCTCGACGAGAGAGCGCGCGAGCGCGAGGCCGATACCCATTCCGGCGTGCCTCCGGGTGGGCGAGCCGTCGACCTGGCGGAACCGCTCGAAGATATGCGGCAGATCGCTCTCGGAGATCCCGACGCCGTCGTCCTCCACGCTCACGAGATAGCGTTCGGGCTCGCGGTCCACCCGAATGACGACCCGGCCGTGCCGCGGCGTGAATTTGATGGCGTTCGCGAGCAGGTTCCACAGCACCTGCTGAAGGCGGAGGGCGTCGGCCCGAACGACCGGCATCGAGTCGGGCGCCGGCGCGAGGATGAGCACGACCCCCTTCGCTTCCGCCATGAGCCTCACGGTGTCGATCGACCGCTGCGCGATCTCGAAGAGCGACACGGGCTTCAACTCCAGGGACAGAGTGCCCCGGTCCATCCGGGCGAGGTCGAGGAGGTCGTCGATCAAGGCGAGAAGGACGCGCGCCGACTGGCGGACCTGCTTCAAGCCGCGCTGCAGCGTCTTCGCGTCGACGTCCCCCTCTTCCAGAAGGTCGGTCCAGCCGACGATCGACGTGAGCGGCGTCCGCAGCTCGTGATTGACGTTCTGGAGGAAGTAATCCTTCAAGCGGCTCGCGCGCCGAAGCTCCTCGACCGTGCCGGAGAGCGTCGCGTAGAGGCGAACGTTCTTGATGAGCAGCGCGGCCGCGTCCGCGAAGGAGGTGATCGCGTCCACCTCCTCGTGGCCAAATCCCCCGGGCCGGTTCGTGGCGACGGCGACGCCGAGGGTGCGGTCCTCGGCCTTCAGCGGACAGAAGACGGCGTTGTTCGCCTCGACGGTCGCCTGAAGCTTCTTGTTGACGTACGGGTCGCGCGAGAGGTCGTTGCTCACGTACGGCTCGCCGCTCTTGAACACCATCCCGACGATCGAGGGCGCCTCGACCGAGATCTTCAACTGTTCGATGATGTTCTCCGGCACGTTCCAGCCCGGGAAGTGAGCCTCCAGTCGGTTCGTGTCCGCGTCGTAGAGATAGAGCCAGACCCGCTCGGCCCGCGTGAACGCGGCGATCGCCTCGCTCGCGCGGGAAAGCACTTCGCGCATGTCCGTCGACTGGTACGACGCGCGGAAGAGCGAGTGGAGGCGCCGCAGCGTCTCGACCCGACGCTCGACGCGGCGGCCCATCCGCCCGATGGCCGCGGCCAGGCGTCCGAGCTCGTCCGGAGCCTGGCCGCCGGTGACCTCGACGGCGCGCCCGCGTCCGATTTCCTCGGCCGCGTGAACGAGAGCGAGAACCGGCGCGGAGATCCGGCGCGAAAC
This sequence comes from Thermoanaerobaculia bacterium, assembly GCA_038329555.1. Classification (GTDB taxonomy): domain Bacteria; phylum Acidobacteriota; class Thermoanaerobaculia; order UBA5066; family Gp7-AA6; genus JALYUA01. The sequence continues at coordinate 2,080 of JBBQNC010000127.1, read as the reverse complement.
GAGGAACACCACCACCAGCACGGCGACGACGAGGTAGAGGAAGACGAGAAGCACGTAACGCTGCAGGTCGGAATAGGACTTCGGCTGGATCTCCTCTCCGGCGGCGGCCTCCATCTTCGCTCTCGCGACGCCGGACAGTCCCTCGACGAACACCCACCCGGTCGTGCGGACGCGGGCGGACGCGAGGCGGCTGACGGAGCCGCCGAACCGGTAGTTGCCCACGGTCAGCGGGGAGCCGAGGATGGCCAGCGCGAACCGCTTCCGCTCGGGGTCCGGTGAATCGAATAGGCTCTGGGAGGAGCCCGTCCGACCCCACCGGAGCAGCTCCGCGGTCCGCCCGGTCAGGTACACGAGGCGGCCGGCCGAGTCGACGACGAACCAGACGTCGCCGGGCATTTCGCCGGATTCGAGCGCTTCGACGACGTACCGGCGGGCGTCGACATCCATGGCGACGGCGGCGATGAGGGTGCCTTCGTCGTTTCGCACCGGCACGAAGAGACTCACGAGGCGGCTGTCCGGCGTCAGGCGGGCCCCGCCGGGAATGGAGTACCAGACCGCCGCGTCGCCGCCGGGCGGACGGCTCGTCGGAAACTTCGCGTTCTTGTTGAACGCGAAACGATCGAGCTCTCCGTTCGAGTGACGGAGTGCCTCGTGGATGTCGAGCCATGGGCTCATGCGCATGACGCCCGACGCCGTCCAGATGCTGACGTTGCGGATCGTGGTGCGCCGGTCGCGCACGCTTCGCATGAGCGGCGCGAGCGATCGCGTCCGGTCGTAATCGCGGCGCGCCTGCGGGTCCTGTTCGTTGGCGTCGGCGATGAAGCCGACCGAATCCTCCGCGGGAAAGTGGTCCCACAGATGCCCGTCGTCGTCGGCGGCCGGCAGCGCCGGCGGTGCGTCGTCGCCGGCCGGCATCTGAAGTGCGCGCGACGCCGCGGCCGCGATGACCCAGGCGGCCTCCTCCGGCACCGCGGCGCGCCGGTCGACCCATTCGGATCGAAATGCGACGTCCTGCCGGATCTGCATCGAGCTCTGGGCCCGTCGGACGGCGGAGAGCTGCTCGACCGAGTTGTTCTTGAGCTCGCTCAAGCGGCGCACGAGCACGAAGACGATCAGCGCGCCCGGGATGAAGAAAGCCAGGAAGAATCCGAACAGAATCCGGGCCGCGAGACTGCGTTTGGGGGAGAGCGCGCCGCGCAGGCGCGAAAGCGCGGTCACGGGGCCGTGGGGGCTGCCGGGTCGGCTGGCATCTTTTGTACCGATAATTGTACGGGATATGCGCCGCCTGGCGGTCACCGAGCGGCGCGAGCCTCCTCCGCCAACGGCGGAAGCGGGTGCGTGCCGACGGAGAGGGGAAGGGGGGGCGTGCCCCCCTTCCCGATCACTCGTATCGCAGCGCTTCGATCGGATCGAGCCGGGACGCTTTGCGAGCCGGGTAAAAGCCGAAGAAGATTCCGATCGCCGCGGAGAAGCCGAACGCGAGCAGCACGGCGGCCGGCGCGAGGACGATCGGCCACTGCTGCTTCCAGGCGAGGAAGCGCGACGTCGCGATGCCGAGCGCGATGCCGATGGCTCCGCCCGAGATCGAGAGCGTGAGCGCCTCGATCAGGAACTGCGTGAGGATGTCGCGGCCCTTCGCCCCGATCGCCATCCGGATCCCGATCTCCCGCGTCCTCTCGGTCACGGAAACGAGCATGATGTTCATGATGCCGATGCCCCCGACGAGGAGCGAGATCGAGGCGATCGCCGCCAGGAGCGCGGACATCTGCTTGGAGGTCTGATCGGCTGTCTGTGCGATCTCCTGCTGCGAGCGGATCATGAAGTCTGCGTCCTGATCGGGCGCGAGCCGGTGCCGCTGGCGCAGCAGAGCGTCGATCTCCGTCTGGGCCCGCTCGACGGCGTCGCGTGAGACGGCGGAGGCCATGAACATGTCGATCTTGTTGCTTCGCTTCAGGAGCTTCATGACGGTCGTGTAGGGCGCGATGACCGTATCGTCCTGGTCCTGACCCATCGTGCTCCCGCCCTTGGCCTCCAGGACCCCGATCACCTTGAAGGGGAAGTTCTTGATCCGGACCATCTG
>JBBQNC010000126.1:0-9782 GCA_038329555.1 Thermoanaerobaculia bacterium | reverse complement strand
TCTGGATCCGCACGCGCGTCTGGATTCCCGGCACGCAGACGCTTCTGCCACTTTCGAACGTCCAGTTCACTCCCCGCAACGTCTTCCTGGTCGCCGCCGCGCAGGCGGTCTCGCTCTCCCTCTTCGGCCTCTACGGGGCACGGGAACGGTTTCGCGATCCTCTCGGCAGGCTCCTGATCCCGGCGCTCTTCCTGCAGCTCCTGGCGCTCTCGGCCGTCTTCTTCCTGGCCTTCGCCCAGGCCTACGCGTTTCCCCGGTCGGTCCTGGTCCTCTACTTCATCCTGAACGGGATTCTCCTCGCGCTCTGGCGGACGCTCCTCGAGCGGCTCTTCCCGCAGCCGCGCCGGCGGGCCTTGATCGTCGGCGCCGGCCCGGCCGCGGTCCTCATCACCGAGGCGATCCGGCGCCACCCGTGGTCCGGGGTCGAGGTCGTGGGCCTCGTCGCCGACGTCGAGAGCCCGCTCGGGGATCTCCCGCGCGTCGGCGGGCTCGACGACCTCGCCGCCTCGGTGAAGCGTTTGCGCGTGGACGAGATCATCCTGACTCCGGAAGCGACGAGCTGGCGGGACCGGATCGGAGAGGCCCTCCCGCCGGAGGGAGGCGCCGACCTGCTCGTCTGGCCGTCGCCGTTCGAGACGATGATCGGCCGCCTGCGATTTCGGATCGTGGGAGATCTTCCTCTACTCGAAGCGAAGCTCCGGCCTCTGGAAGGGTTGCAGGCCGGGACGAAGCGGGCGTTCGATCTTGCGGTGTCTTCAGTGCTCCTCGCCGCTTCCCTTCCGCTTCTCGCCGCGGCCGCGCTCGCCGTCTTCACGACGTCCCGGGGAGGGGCTTTCTACCGCCAGGCGCGCGTCGGCAAGGACGGGCGCGACTTTCCGCTCTGGAAGCTGCGGACGATGCGCGAGGGCGCCGAGATCGAGACCGGCGCCGTCCTCGCCTCGCCCGGCGACCCGCGAGTGACGGCGGTCGGACGCCTCCTGCGTGCGCTGCGCGTCGACGAGATCCCGCAGCTCTGGAACGTCCTCCGGGGCGACATGAGCCTCGTGGGGCCGCGGCCCGAGAGGCCGGAGTTCACGGAGCGATTCTCCCGGACGGTCGCGGGCTACGCATTGCGTCACTCGGTGCGTCCCGGGATGACGGGGCTCGCCCAGGTCTCGGGTGACTACGCGACCGAGCCGGAGATCAAGCTGCGTTACGATCTGGCCTACTTGAACAACTGGTCGTTCGGGCTCGATCTCTCGATCCTCCTCCGGACGCTGCCGGTCGTTCTGACCCGACGCGGAGTGTGATGCGAGCATGGACAGAACCGTGAGCGCGGACCTCTTAGAACCGAGCCCCAGGCCGCGCGTCGCGGTCGTGATGCCGGCGTACAACGCGGAGAAGACGCTCGAGCGGACCTACGCCGACATCCCGATGGGATCGGTCGACGACGTCATCCTGGTCGACGACGGCTCGCGGGACCGCACCGTGGACGAGGCGCGCCGCCTCGGCCTTCACGTGGTCGTCCACCCGAAGAACCGCGGCTACGGCGGGAACCAGAAGACCTGCTACCGGACCGCGCTCGAGCGCGGCGCCGACATCGTCGTGATGGTCCATCCGGACCACCAGTACGACCCCACGGTGATCCCGCACTTAGTCGAGCCCCTACTCGCCGGGGAGTGCGACGCCGTCTTCGGCAGCCGCATGCTCGGCGGCCGGCCGATCCAGGGCGGGATGCCGAAGTGGAAGTACCTGGGCAACATCTTCCTCACCGCGGTCGAGAACGCGACCTTCCTGATCTACCTGACGGAGTACCACAGCGGCTTCCGCGCCTACAGCCGGCGGTATCTCGAGTCCGTCGATCTCGAGGCGAACTCGGACAGCTTCGTGTTCGACACCCAGATCATCGCGCAGGGCATCGCCAAGGGACTGCGCATCCGCGAGATCCCGATCGAGACCCGCTACTTCGACGAGGCTTCGCAGATCGCCTTCGGTCCGTCGGTGCGATACGGGTTCGCGATCTTGAAGACGATGCTCCAGTACAAGCTCCACGTCTGGGGCCTCGCGTCCTCGAGGATCTTCCGGTAAGCGGTCGCCAGTCGTCAGCCGTCGGTCGTCAGTCGTCCCGCGGCCGCCCGGACGTCGGACCGCCCGACTCGGGCAGCGGCGGGGGAGCCGCGAGCCGTCCCGCCCGGAGCTCCCTCTCGAGCCGCGTGACCTCGGGCGCGACCCAGGCCGCGACGTCGGGCAGCATGCTCCGCAGGAGCGCCGGGCCGACCCAGGCGGCGCGGAGGTAGGCGGCCCGCGCCGCGGGTTCCCGCCCGAGGCGTTCCTCGGCGCGCGCGAGATTGAGATCCGTCTCCGCGCGCTCTCCCAGTGAGAGCGCCCGCCGGTAGAAGAGAAGCGCGCGCGCCGCGTCGCCGCCGACGAGCCGGGCCGACCCCTGGAGAATGACCGGCCGCGGGTCGCCCGGCAGGGCAGGCTCCGTCGCCTCGGCGACCTGCGCGATCCCGTCGAGCGATCTCGGGACGTCGGGGAGCTCGCCGGGATGCGTGAGCACGTATCTCAGCGCCTCCGTCGCGGCCGAAAGCTCCCGCTCCGCGTGCATGCGGCCCGTCTCGGGCCAGGCCGCGGCGACGAGCAGCGCGGCGACGACGGCCGCGCGCGCGAGTCTCACGGGAGGGCCTCCGGGCACTCGGCGCCCCGGCGCGAGATCCGCCAGGCGCGCCCGAGAGCGAGAAGGAGGGGAGCGGCCGTGATGGGGCGCTGGAGCGGGAACCACGTCAACGCTGCGGTCGCCCCCGCGGCGACGAGGGCGAGGAGCAGGACCGCCTCCGCGCGGGCCGGCCCGGATCCCCGGCGGGCCGCCCGCACGATCGCGGAGACGACGAGAGCGGCAGCGCCGATCGCCGCGGCCGCCGCGGGAGCGCCCTCCTCCGCGAAGGGCTGGAGATAGTCGTTGTGCGCCTCGGCGTAGGAGCTCGTGATGAGGGGATTCACGAAGCGCCGGCGCTCCGCGATCTCCGCGCGAAGGCGATGCGCGACGAATTCCGATTCGAAGGTCCCGGGCCCGAAGCCGAGAAGTGGCCGCTCGCGCGCCATGAGGGCGCCGGCGGCCCAGGGTCCCATGCGATAGGAAAGAAGCGTGTCCCAGTCGCCGCTCTCCGCGGCGCGGATGGCCTCCACCGCCCGGTGCCGCATCGGGGGGTAGGCGACGACGCCGGCAACGAGAAGCATCCCGCCCGCGACCGCGGGAAGAATCGCGCGCCGGCGGTATCGGGCGAACAGGAGTGCGGCGCTTCCGGCCACGAGCGCCGTCAGCGCCGTGAGGTTCTGATTGATCAGCAAGGCGACGGCGAAGAGGAGGACGAGCGCCCAGGCCCCGATCCGCAGCGCGCGCCGGCCGGAAGAGGTGGCGAGCGCGAGCGCCGCCACGGCGGCGAAGGCGAGCGACAGAGCCAGGTAACCGACGTTGCCTGCGTAGGCGCCCGTCGCCTGGCGGCCTCCCAGCGTCACGAGGGCGAAGGGGCGATAGATCCCCCGGGACTGGAGGATCGAAACGGCCGCGTTCAAGGCGCTCGATGCGAGGAAGACCCCCAGAAGAACCCGTCCGCCCCGAGCGACGACGCGCGAAGCCCCGAGCGGTAGAAGGAGGGCCGTCAGAAGCGTCGAGCGGAAGGCGTCGACGGCGAGGCCGGAGCGGGGCGAGGCCACGGCGGACACGGCGGCGAGTCCGAGCGCAGCGCACGCGAGAAGCAGCGGGATGCGCGAGTCGCGCCACATTCCCGGACCCCCCGCGCGAAAGGGGTTCTCCCACCGCGAGAGGCCGAAGGCGCCGAGCGCCGCGGCCGCGATCCCGACGAGAGCGAGGAACCGCTTCGGGGCGTCGAACGACGACAGAGCCGACGAATCGTAGACGAGGGCGGTCCCGAACAGGACGAGCGCGAGGCAGCCCACGGCGAGGATTGCGGGAAGGTCGAGCCGCTCGGTCGAAGTCGGAGAGGCCGCGGCTCCGGCGCCGCGGCGGCGCCGCGGCGGCGGTGGGTTCCCCTCGCTCGAGCGCGGCGCGCGCCCAGGGGCGGAGCCGCCGCGATTTCTCCTCTTTCTCGCCACGCGGGGCATTAGAACAGGTCGCCGCGCCGCGAATCCAGACGTCGAGGCGCGCTTCGAGGTGTGCCTTATGCTCGGCGGCGCCCATGAAGATCTGGACGTCTCCCCGTCCGAAGCGCGTGTCGCTCCACCTCTGGGTGTACCGGCACCGCGTGCCGATTCTGGCCATCGGTGGAGGCCTCGTCCTCGCGGGGCTCGCCGTCGTCGGCTATTTCACGTCGGTCGTGGTCTCGCGCTTCGAGGGGCGCCGCTGGACGCTGCCCTCGCGCATCTATTCGGACATGCTCGCCATCCGCGAGGGCGAAGGCGGCTCGCCCGAGAAGCTCGCGGCGAAGCTCGACCGGCTCCTGTACCAGCAGGACGACGTCGCTCCCGCGCGGCCCGGCCACTATCGGCGCGACGGAGTCTCCCTCGATGTTTTCACGCGGAGCTTTCGCTATCCGGGCCACGATTTCGGCGGTTTCCGGGCGACCGTCGAGTTCTCGGGCGGGCAGGTCTCCGCGCTGCGCGACGGGGCGGGCGACCGCGTTCCCGCGGTCATCATCGAGCCCGAGCTGCTCGGATCCGTCTACGGCGAGGACGTGGAGGACCGGACTCTCGTGCGGCTCTCGGAGCTCCCGACGACGCTCACCGACGCGATCCTCGTCACGGAAGACCGCGACTTTTATCGCCACGCCGGCGTGTCCATCCGGCGCACGTTCGGCGCCGTCTTCGCGAACATCCGCGGAAGCGCGACCCAGGGCGGTTCGACCCTGACGCAGCAGCTCGTCAAGAACCTGTATCTCTCACCGGAGCGCACGCTGAAGCGCAAGGGGATCGAGGCGATCCTCGCTCTCATTCTGGACGCTCGCTACTCGAAGGACGAGATCTTCGAGGCCTACCTGAACGAGATCTACCTCGGTCGGGAGGGCGCGATCGCCATCACCGGAGTCGGCGAGGCGGCGCGCCATTACTTCGGCAAGGAGGCGGCCGACCTGGATCTCGCCGAATCGGCGACGATCGCGGCGATCATCAAGGCTCCGAACGTCTACTCTCCGCTCCGCAACCCTGCGCGAGCGCTCCAGCGGCGCGACCTCGTGCTGCGGCAGATGCGCGAGGAGAAGAAGATCGACGACGCCGCGCTGAAGCAGGCGCTCGCCGAGCCGCTGCGGCCGGTTTCCCGAAGCGCCTCCCGCACGAAGGCCCCGCATTTCGTCGATTTCGTGAAGGGGGAGCTGGCGGAGCGCTACGGCGAGAAGCTCAAGACGGAAGGGCTCCAGATCTACACGACTCTGGACGTCGACCTGCAGCAGGCGGGTCAGCGCGCGGTCAGCGAAGGACTGGCGGGCCTCGAGAAGAAGTACCGGCGGCTTGCCCAGGCCGCCCGGCAGGCGCCGCTGCAGGGCGCCCTCATCATGCTCGAGCCCCAGACGGGCGGCGTCCGCGTCCTCGTGGGGGGCCGCGACTACGGGCGATCGCAGTTCAACCGGGTCACGCAGGCTCACCGCCAGCCGGGCTCGCTCTTCAAGCCCTTCGTTTACCTGGCGGGATTCGCCCGCCGCGATCTGCCGCGGCCGGTCACGCCCGCCACGATCCTCCGCGACGACCCCATCACCGTCGTGTGGGACCGCCGCGAATCGGAGCAGCAGTGGACCCCGCGCAACTACGACAACGCGTTTCGGGGACCGATGACGGCCCGGCAGGCCCTCGAGCTGTCGATCAACATCCCGACGGTGCGCGTCGCGCTCGCTGCCGGGCTTCCCACCGTGCTCGCCACCGCGCGCGCCGCGGGCATCAGCTCCCCGCTGCGCCCCTATCCCTCGATCGCGCTCGGGGCGTTCGAGATCTCCCCGATGGAGATCGCCTCCGCGTACTCCGTCTTCGCCAACAGCGGCGTCCGCATCGAGCCGAACGCGATCGTGGGCGTCATGACGTCCGACGGTACGGTGGTCGACCGGAAGGAGACGCCGTTGAAGCCGGCGCTGCCCGCCGACGCCGTGTTTCTCGTGGATTCGCTGCTCCGCGGAGCGGTGGACCGCGGAACGGGCAACGGCGCGCGTGCGGGCGTTCCGAAGGGCGTGCTCGCCGGCAAGACGGGCACGACGAACGACGGGCGCGACGCCTGGTTCGTCGGATTCTCGCCGCGGTTTCTCGCCGCCGTGTGGGTCGGCTACGACGACAACCGCGCGGTGCACCTCTCCGGCTCCCAGGGCGCCGTGCCCCTGTTCGCCGACTTCGCCCGCGCGGTGCCGCCGCAGTACTTCCTGGACAACTTCCCCGTCCCGTCCGACATCGTCACGGCGGAGATCGATCCCGCGACCGGTTACCTCGCCGGGGCCGCGTGCCCGCGCCGCATGACGGAAGTCTTCATCGCCGGCACAGCGCCGACTTCGGAGTGCCCCGTGCATTCGCGACAGCCCGATCCGGAGGGCTCCGAATTTCTGCCCGGCTTTTGACAAGAGAGACTTTGGGTCGCCGGCCTCCCGAGGTGTACCGGCCCCCGCATTGTTCTAGGCGGAGCGCTCTCTCGGCCGCCTGTTCGCGAAGCGAACGCCGCGGCCGGAAGATATACTGATTCGTTCTGAAAGACGTTCCGAAACGCCCGCCTGTCCGTTCCAACTCCGGGAGTCGTCGCCGCATGCGCCATCCCCCGTCCTCGTCCTCGCCGATCCGGATCCGCGGCGCCCGCACGCACAACTTGAAGGACGTCTCAGTCACGATCCCCACCGCGCGTCTGACCGTGGTGACGGGGGTCTCGGGGTCCGGTAAGTCCTCGCTCGCCTTCGACACGCTCTACGCCGAGGGACAGCGGCGCTACGCCGAATCGCTGTCGACGTACGCGCGCCAGTTCCTGGAGCGGCTCGACCGCCCCGACGTCGACTCGATCGAGCCCGTGCCGCCGGCCATCGCTCTCGAGCAGAAGAACGGGGTCCGCAACGCCCGGTCGACGGTGGGGACCCAGACGGAGATTCACGACTCCCTGCGTCTCCTGTTCGCGCACGGCGGGACGACGTTCTGTCCCTCGTGCGACGTCGCCGCGGTCCCGGGCGGTGTCGACCGGGCCGTCGACGAGCTGGCTCTCGCGGAGCCCGGCGCGCGCGTCGTCCTGGTGGCTCCGGTGGCCTGGGAATCGCGCGGTCCGGGCGGAAAGAGGAAGCGGCAGCGCGAGGCCCGCCTCCGCGTCGAGGAAATCAAGCGGGCAGGATACTTCCGCGCGGTCTCGCCCGCGGGGGAGACGGTCGAGATCGGAGAGGACGTCGCGGAGCTTCTCGACGCGGAGGGCAGGCTCCGGATCGTGGTGGGCCGGTTCGTCGTGCGACCCGAGTCGCGCGTCGAGATCGCCGCTGCAGCGGAAACGGCATTCGCGATGTCCGGATGTCTCGTGGCGCAGTTCGAGGGGCGCGCGCGGACATTCCGACGCGGGCTGCACTGTCCCCTCTGCGGCGTGGACTTCCGCGACCCCACTCCGGCGCTCTTCGCCTTCAACTCTCCGCTCGGTGCGTGCACCGCCTGCCAGGGCTTCGGGCGCGTCATCGGCGTCGACCTCGCGAAGGTGATCCCGGACCCGGGACAGACGCTCTCCGATCGTCCCATCGCGCCGTGGAACACGCCCGCGTACGAGTCGGCCTACGACGACCTGTTCCGCGCGTGCCGCCGCTATTCGGTCCGCACCGACGTCCCGGTGGAACGTCTGTCCGCGCACGAGCGGGAAGTCCTCTTTCGCGGGCGAGGGGACTTCTATGGAATTCACGGCTTCTTCGAGTGGCTGGAGACCAAGCGGTACAAGATCCACGTCCGGGTGCTTCTCGCCAGATACCGCGCCTACACGCTCTGTCCGGACTGCCGGGGCGCGCGGCTCTCGCCGGCTTCGCTCGCGGTCCGGTTCCGCGGGCACACGGTCGCGAGCCTCGCGGAGATGCCTCTGTCGGACCTCAAGCGCTGGTTCGACGGCGTCGAGCTGTCCCCGGCGGAGGAAGCGCGGCTGTCCTCGGTCGTCGCGGAGCTCAAGGCCCGCATCCGCTACATGAACGACGTCGGCCTCGACTACCTGACGCTGTCGCGCGCCGCCCGGACGCTTTCGGGCGGCGAGGCGCAGCGGATCGGTCTCGCGTCGGCGCTCGGTGGATCGCTCACGGGAACCCTGTACGTTCTGGACGAGCCGACGATCGGGCTGCACGCCGCCGACACGCGTCGTCTGATCGGGATCCTCCGCCGGCTCGCGGACCGCGGCAACACCGTCGTTCTCGTGGAGCACGATCCGGAAGTCATCGAGTCGGCAGACCACGTCATCGATCTCGGGCCGGGAGCCGGGAGCCTGGGAGGCCGTCTTCTCTTCGAAGGGACGCCGAGAGCCGTCGCGCGCGTTCGCGGCTCGGCGACGGGCTCGGAGCTCGCGCGGCGGGAGAAGAAGTCCCCTCCGGTTCCGGCCGAAGAGCAGGCGAGCCGTCGCGGGGGGCGCCTCGTGGCCTTCCGGCGGGCCGAGGGCGCTCTGACTGTCGTCGGCGCGCGAGAGCACAACCTCTCGGACCTGACGGTCCGCTTCCCGCTCGGGCGTCTCGTGTCGGTCTCGGGGGTGTCGGGCTCGGGCAAGTCGACGCTCGTCCGCGACATCCTCTTCAACTCCTATGCGCGGCGCGTCAAGGGCGCCGTCTCGCTCGAAGTGGGCGAGCACGACCGGGTCGACGGCCTCGACAGCGTCGCCGACATCCTCTTCGTCGATCAGAGTCCGCTCGGACGATCCGCGCGCTCCAATCCCGTCACCTATGTCAAGGCGTGGGACGACATCCGGCAGCTCTTCGCGAAAAGCGGCCGCGCGCTGTCGCGCGGCATCACCGCCCGCGACTTCTCCTTCAACTCCGCGGGCGGCCGTTGCGAGACCTGCAAGGGGACCGGGTGGCAGACGATCGACATGCAGTTCCTGGCGGACGTCACCGTCCGTTGCGAAGCCTGCGACGGCCGACGGTTCCAGAGCCGCGTCCTGGCCGTCCGGTACCGCGGCAAGAGCATCGGCGACGTTCTCGACATGACGGTCGCGGACGCGGGCCGGTTCTTCCTGGAGGAACCGAGGATCGGCAAACGGCTCGCCCCTCTGGTCGAGGTCGGTCTCGGGTACGTGAAGCTCGGCCAGCCCACGGCGACGCTCTCGGGCGGCGAGGCGCAGCGGCTGAAGCTGGCGTCGTTCCTCGAGATCCGGCCCGCCATCACGCGGGGGACGCTCTTTCTCTTCGACGAGCCGACGACGGGGCTCCACGCCCTCGACGTCGAGAGGCTTCTCGGCACGCTCCGCCGCCTGATCTCGCTCGGCCACTCGGTGATCGCGGTCGAGCACCACCTCCACTTTCTCGCCTCGTCGGACTGGATCGTGGATCTGGGGCCGGGCGGTGGCCGCGACGGCGGGCGCCTCGTCGCCGAGGGAACGCCGGGCGATCTGCGCCGCGCTCCGGGAAGCGTCACGGGCCGCTTCCTCGCCGAGCAGGCGCCGCCCGCGGCTCCCGCCGCGCCGGAGACGCGGACGTCGGTGCCCCGCCGGGACTGAGAACTGCGCCTGGCGAACTCCGCGACGCGCGAAGAGATCCTTCCCGGCCTCCCGGGGTCCGTGCGCGCATCGGTCGAGCGAGCGCTGGAACGGCTCCGGTGGGCTTCCCAACCCCCTTCATCCGAGGGCGGCGTTCTCAGGGCCGTGTGGACGTCTCCCTTGTTTCGTTTCCGCGACG
>JBBQNC010000125.1:0-9795 GCA_038329555.1 Thermoanaerobaculia bacterium | reverse complement strand
CGGGCGACGGGACCGCGCTCGCCGCGCTCTTCGCGGAGGACGGCTTCGTGCTTCCCAGCGGGCATCCGCCCGTTCGCGGCCGGGAGGCCATCCGGCGTTACTACGCGGGTCCGGGCGGCCCGCTCGTCCTCCGCGCCTTCGCGTACGCGACGGAGGGACCGGTCGGGTACTCGGAGGTCGCGGGCGGAGGGGCAGGCGGACGCGGGAAAGTTCACGCTGACGCTCCGCCGCCGCGCGGACGGACGGTGGTTGATCGTGTCCGACATGGACAACGGAAATGGGAACCGCGACCGCCCGCGACCGGCGCCGACGCCATGACCCGGCGTCAGAGGGTCGCCGTCGCGAGCGCCTGGGTCCTGGCGGTCGCGGGCGCTCTCCTCGCCACGGTGCTGTGCTTCGCTGCCGACATGAAGTCGGAGCCGGGCTTCCGGGGAGCCGAGGGCCTTCCCGCCCTGCCCCTGCCGCTGCTCGCGATCTTCCTTGGCACCTGGGTGCTCACCGCGCGCCGCGGGATCCGGGCCCCGCTGCGCCTGGCGTGGATCGCTCCGCCCGTCGCGCTCGCCGCGTTGAGCCTTCTCCTCGTGTTCGCGAGCTATATTCAGCCGCGATAGATGGCGAAGTCGGCGTCCCTCCCGCAAAGACTCCACCGGGAGCACCTCGAGGCGGTCGACTCGTTTGCCGCGCTCGCCACCGGGGTGGCCGCCGAGCGTTGGGTCGTCGAGCCCGCCGCCGGAAAATGGTCGCCCGCCCAGGTCACAGAGCACGTCCTGCTGTCCTACGAGGCCCTGTTCCGCGAGCTCCACGAGGGCGCGGCGATGCGCCTTCGGACGACCTGGTGGCAGCGCGTATTCCTCCGAGCGGTGTTCCTGCCGCGGATCCTCCGCACCGGCCGCATTCCCGCGGGAGTCCTGGCGCCGCGCGAACTCAGGCCCGCAGGAACCGCTCTCGACCAGGCGGCGTCGATCGAGAAGCTCCGTGCCTCGGCGCGAAGGGCCGACGAAGAGCTCGCTAGCCGCGGTCGGTCCGTGCGCGTGACGCATCCTTATTTCGGCGCGCTTGAAGGCTTCGACGTCCTGCGCTTCTTCGCGATCCACACGGCGCACCACGCGGAGCAGCTCCCGCGCGGCGGGGCGACGAGGCCGCCGGGAGAGGCGGTTTCGCCGGGCGGCCGGGCCTCGCCCGTCGCGGGTTAAGATCGGCGCGGTGTCCACCCCGGTCTCCTTTCATCCCGCCGTTGCGTCCTGGTTCTCGCAGCGGTTCGGCGAACCGACCCCGCCCCAGCGCGACGGCTGGCCCGCGATCCGCGAGGGGCGCCACATCCTGATCGCGGCGCCAACCGGCTTCGGCAAGACGCTCGCAGCATTCCTCGCGGCGATCGATACGCTGATCCGGCAGGGGGCGGATCTGGCGGACGAGACGCAGATCCTCTACGTTTCGCCGCTCCGCGCCCTCTCGAACGATGTCCAGAAGAACCTTCAGGCTCCCCTGGCGGAGATCCGCGCGGCGGATCCGTCGGTGCCGGAGATCCGCGTGCTCGTGCGCACCGGCGACACGTCCCCGTCCGATCGCGCCGCGATGGCGCGCCGCCCGCCCCACATCCTCGTGACGACGCCCGAGTCCCTCTACCTGCTCCTGACGAGCGACGGCGGCCGCGGCATGCTGTCGACCGTCCGCACGGTCATCGTCGACGAGATCCATGCGCTCGTGCGCGACAAGCGCGGGAGCCACCTCGCCCTGTCCCTCGAGCGCCTCGAAGCGCTGGCGGGGCCCGTGCAGCGGGTCGGCCTGTCAGCGACTCAGAAGCCGCTCGAGAACGTGGGGCGGTTTTTGGCCGGCGACGGACGCGCATGCGCGCTGGTCGACGCGGGCACGTTCCGCGCTCTGGATCTCGCGATCGAGATCCCGCCGTCCCCCCTCTCGACCGTGTGCTCGCACGAGCAGTGGGAGGAGATCTACGCCCGCATCGCCGAGCTCGTTCGCGAGCACCGCACGACCCTGGTCTTCGTCAACACCCGGAAGATGGCGGAGCGGATCGCCGGGCAGCTGACGCGGCTCCTGGGCGAGGGCGCCGTCACGAGCCATCACGGCAGCCTCTCGCGGGAGCGGAGGCTGGACGCCGAGGAGCGGCTGAAGGGCGGGCGCCTCCGCGCCCTCGTCGCGACGGCATCGCTCGAGCTCGGCATCGACATCGGCGACGTCGACCTGGCGATCCAGGTGGGGGCGACGCGCTCGATCGCGACGTTCCTGCAGCGGGTCGGCCGGGCGGGACACGCCCTGCGCAAGGTTCCCAAGGGCCGGCTCTTCCCGCTCACTCTCGACGAGCTCGTCGAGGGCGCCGCACTCCTTCGATGCATCCGCGGGTCCGTCCTCGACCGCACCCCGGAGCCCTCGCGCCCGCTCGACATCCTGGCGCAGCAGATCGTGGCCGCGTGCGTCCCGGAGCCGTGGGACGAGGCGACCCTGTTCGGGCTCCTGCGGCGCGCGTGGCCGTATCGGGACCTCGCGCGGGCCGAGTTCGACGAGGTCGTCGCCCTCCACACTCAGGGACGCTCGGCGCTTCTCCACCGCGACGGCGTGAACGGCCGTCTGATGGCGACGCGCCGCGCCCGGATGGCCGCGCTGCTCTCGGGCGGAGCGATCCCGGACACGGCGGACTACCAGGTGCGGCTCGAGCCGGAGGGCACGGTCGTCGGGACCGTCAACGAGGACTGGGCGATCGAGTCGAACGGCGGCGACATCTTCCAGCTCGGCAACGCCTCGTGGAGGATCCTGCGGGTCGAGCCCGGCACCGTGCGCGTGGCCGACGCGAAGGGGCAGCCGCCGACGATCCCGTTCTGGCTGGGCGAGGGACCCGGGCGCACTCGCGAGCTCGCCGCGGAGATCGGCAGCCTCCGCGAGGAGACCGCCTCGAGCCTCGAGGACGCCGGGGCCGGCATGGTGGCGTCGCTGCTCGCGGGGTGCGGAGAGGCCCTGCCGGAGGGAGCGGCGGTCCAGATCGCGGACTACGTGGACGCCGGGAAAAGCGTCCTCGGCTGCGTCCCGACCTCCCGCCGCGTGATCCTCGAGCGGTTCTTCGACGAGAGCGGCGGCATGCAGCTCGTGGTTCACGCGCCCTTCGGATCGCGCATCAACCGCGCGTGGGGGCTCGCCCTGCGAAAGAAGTTCTGCGTGGGGTTCGGATTCGAGCTGCAGGCGGCGGCGAATGAAGAGGCGATCGTCCTGTCGCTCGGGATGCAGCACAGCTTTCCGCTCGAGGAGGTCTTCGACTATCTGAGCCCTTCGACGGCGCGAGAGGTCCTCGTGCAGGCGCTTCTCGCTTCGCCGATGTTCGAGACTCGGTGGCGCTGGAACGCGCAGCGATCCCTGATCCTCGAGCGGTCCCGCGGCGGCCGCAGGGTCCCGCCGCCGATCCTGCGGATGCGGGCGAACGATCTTCTCGCCGCCGCGTTCCCGCAGGTCCTCGCCTGCCCCGAGACTCTCCCCGGCGGGCCCATCGAGGTGCCGGATCATCCGATCGTCCGCCAGACGATCGAGGACTGCCTGAACGAGGCGATGGACATCGAGGGTTTCCTCGGAGTCCTGCGCGGCTTGAAGGACGGCTCGATCGAGCGCCGGTCGATCGACACCATCGAGCCCTCGGCGTTTGCCCGCGGAATCCTCGCGTCGCAGCCGTACACGTTTCTCGACGACGCCCCGCTCGAGGAGCGCCGGACGCAGGCCGTGCACTCGCGCCGATTCCTCGATTCGAAGACGTCGGACGAGCTCGGATCGCTCGACCCCGAGGCGATCGCCCGCGTCCGCGAGGAGGCGTGGCCCTCGCCGGCGAACGCGGAGGAGCTCCACGAGGCGCTTCTCTGGATGGGTTACGTGACAACGCAGGAGGCGACACCCTGGCAGGAATGGCTCGACTCGCTCGCGGCCGGACGGCGCGTGGTCCGCGAAGGGGAGCGGTGGTACGCCGCCGAGGCCTCGCGCGATCCGAAGACCGTGCTGCGCGGCCGTCTCGAGGCCCTCGGCCCCATCCCCGGGGGAGGGGACGAGGCGGACGAAGACCTCCTCCGCGAGCTCGAGGCGGAGGGCTCCGTGCTCCGCACGCGGATCGCCGGCCGCTCCGCGTGGTGCGACCGCCGTCTGCTCGCGCGGATCCACCGGTACACGCTCGACCGGCTCCGGCGGGAGATCGCGCCGGTCACGGCCTCGCAGTTCCTGCGGTTTCTCGCCTGCTGGCAGCACGCCGATCCCGGTCATCGCCTGGAAGGTCCGGCCGGGGTCGCGACGGTCGTCGCGCAGCTCGCCGGCTTCGAGATCCCCGCCGCGGCGTGGGAGGCGAGCGTCCTACCGGCTCGCGTCGGCGGCTACAAGCGCGAGTGGCTCGACCATCTGACTCTTTCCGGCGAAGCCGCGTGGGGGAGGCTGTGGGGCGCCGGAGCATCGCCGGTCCGCCGCGCTCCGATCGCCGTGGTGCCTCGCGAGGATCTCGAGGACTGGCTGTCCCTCGCCCCGGCGGATCCGGCGGAGTTGCCCTTGCGTCAGCCCGCGGCCTCCGTTTACGCCCTCCTCGAGCGCCGCGGGGCGATGTTCTTTCAGGAGATCGGCCGGGCAAACGCAAGCTCAAGCGCAAGCGCGAGCGGGCTCTCGAATTTCGACGTGGAACGGGGCCTCACCGACCTGATCGCTCTGGGGCGGGTGACTTGCGACTCCTTCGCCGGCCTGCGCTGGTTGATCGTGCCCGCCTCGCGGCGCCGGGCAACGGGCCTGACGGCCGGGCGCTGGAGCCTGCTGCCGCGCGGAAATGCCGCGGCTCTCTCCGCGTCGGGAGCCGCCGAGTTCGTGGCGCGCCGGCTTCTCGCGCGGACGGGCGTCGTCTTTCGGAAGACGGCTGCCCGCGAGAGGCAGCCGGTCCCCTGGCGCGAGATCGCGCGGGCGCTGCGCACGCTCGAGGCGCGCGGCGAGGTGCGGGGAGGCCGTTTCGTCTCCGGCTTCGACGGCGAGCAGTACGCGCTTCCCGGAGCCGTGGCGCTTCTGCGCGACCTGAAGCGCCGGGCGCCCGAAGTCGAGCCGCTCCCCGTCATCGTCTCCGCCGCGGATCCCCTGAACTTCCGCGGCATCCTGACCCCCGATGATCGGGTCGCTCCGACGACGCGGCGGCAGGTCGAGGTCGCCTGACCACGACGCCGGACCGGTCTCGCCCCCCGGGGGAAGACCGGCGTGGCCGTCCGGCGTCTTCGTTCCGGCCCTCCAGTGTGGTTTGCTTGTGGTCTGAACACGCGACCACTCTCCTCTGCACGACGGCCCCGCGATCCCCGGGCGGGGGCCTCGGACGCGCGCGCCCGGGGCCCGACGGCCGGCCCGCGCCGCGCGAGGACCGGAAGGTGAGCTCCCCCGGAGGAGCTCCGCCGGAATCGAGCCCGATCTCCGGCGCCCTTTCCGAGACGCCCCTCTTCGCGGTCGTCCGCCGGATCCAGCAGGAGGGCCGCTCGGGAACTCTGTCCGTGCTCCGCGGGGACCAGGTCCGGCAGCTCGTCTTCGAGAACGGCGAGTTGTACGCGGCGCGCTCTTCGCGGGACGAGCATCGGATCGGCGCGACGCTCGTGCGATGGGGATACATCACCGAGAAGGACCTCGGGGAGGCGCTCGAGAGCCAGCAGAAGACGCATCAGAGGATCGACTCGATCCTGGTCGAGAAGGGGCTCGTCTCGCGGGCCGTCGTCGACAGCGAGGCGAGGCGGCAGGTCGAGCAGATCATCTTCTCGACGTTATCCTGGCCGGACGGGGCGTTTCATTTCGAGGAGAACACGGGGCCGGTCGAGCTCGACGTTGCCGCATCGCTCTCGCAGGAGATGATCATCGAAGGCATCCGGCGCATCCCGGAGAGCGAACAGTTTCTGGATCTTCTCGGGGATCTCTCCGGCGTCCCCACTCTGAGCAGCGACCCCATGTCCTCCGGGTCGCTTCGCCTGCTCAGGGACGCGGTGACCCTCATCGCGAACATCGACGGCCGGAGCTCGCTCCGAGAGCTTCTCCAGTCGACGTCCGGTCCCGGGCCGGCCAACGCGAAGATCCTCTACTCGCTCCTCTTCGCGGGAGTCATCGAGGTGCATCCGGCGCCGCCGAAGAGCGCCATCGACACGCCGGAGCGTCGGCAGAGGCCGTCGGATGCCTCGGACCGCCGCAAGACGCCGCGGCGCGTCGAGGACCGCGCCCCCCGTCGAACGGAGGATCGCAAGCCGACCGGGTACCTCTACGACATGCGCGCGGGGGGCGCCTTCAGCGACGCCACGGAAACGGGCGTCCTGGCGAAGCCCGCTCCGGCGCCCGCGCCCGCCGCCCCCGCCGCGCCGGCGAAACCGTTCCAGAGCCCGCGGGCGGTCGTCCTGGAGCTCCATCGCCAGCTCGACTGGCTCTCCCACTACGATCTCCTCGGCGTCTCGCGGAAGGCCACCCAGGCGGAGATCCAAGAGGCCTACCGGGCGCGGGCTCTCCTGTTCGACCCTTCCCTCAAGGCGCATCCGGAACTCGTCGACTGCTGGCGGCAGCTGACCGTCCTCGCGAAATGGCTGCGCGTCGCCTACGGCGTGTTGTCGAACCCTGATTCGCGGCGGCTGTACGACTGGAAGATCGACGAGGCGACTCCGGACGGACCCAAATAGGCGGCCCGCGTCCCGCCCTGATCCCTTCGAAGGAGGCGACCATGACCGTTCGAGTCCGAACTCCCGACCGTCGGCATACCCGGCGGAGAGAGCGATGAGCGCCCTGGCCGCGGCCGCGCTGGCCGTCGTGGCCCTTCTGCATCTCCTGTTTCTGGTGCTCGAGATGTTCCTGTGGACGAAGCCGTTCGGACGGCGGGTCTTCGGGCTCTCCCGGGAAGAGGCGGAGTCGTCTGCGAAGCTCGCCATGAACCAGGGCCTCTATAACGGGTTCCTCGCCGCCGGCCTCGTCTGGGGGCTCCTCGCGGGCGACGCGGGGTTTTCCGTGCGCGTGTTCTTCCTCGTCTGCGTCGTGGTCGCGGGCCTCTTCGGCGCCGCGACGGCGAAGCGCTCGATTCTCTGGGTCCAGGGCCTCCCCGGAGCCGTCGCGCTGGCGCTCGTCTTTCTCGCGCACGCGCGGGCGGCGGGCCCATCGGAGAGATCCTCGCCAGCTACTCGTATCGGAGCGCGGAGAGGGGATCGATCCGCGTCGCGCGGCGGGCGGGAATCCAGCTCGCGAAGACCGCGACCGCCGTGAGCAAGGCCGCGAC
Organism: Thermoanaerobaculia bacterium; assembly: GCA_038329555.1. GTDB lineage: Bacteria > Acidobacteriota > Thermoanaerobaculia > UBA5066 > Gp7-AA6 > JALYUA01. The sequence continues at coordinate 2,558 of JBBQNC010000125.1, read as the reverse complement.
CGCGGCGAACGTGAGCAGGTCGGTCGGGGCGACTCCGTAGAGGAGCGTCCCCATGAGGCGGGTCAGTCCCGCGGCGCCCGCCGCTCCCACCGCCGTTCCGGCAAGGGCGACGCCGAGCCCCTGCCGGACGACGAGCCGAAGGAGGTCGCCGGGATCCGCCCCGAGAGCGATGCGGATGCCGATCTCGTGCGTCCGCCGCGATACGGAATACGCCATGACGCTGTAGATCCCCACCGCGGCGAGGAGCAGCGCGACGGCCGCGAACGCGCCCAGGAGAACCAGATAGAAACGGGTCTCACCGGTGGCGTTCGCGACGACCCGGTCCATCGTTTGAACTTCGGAGATCGGCGCGTTCCGGTCGAGCGCCTTCACGACGCCGCGGATCAGGCCGACCATCGCGGGCGGGTCTCCCTCCGTCCGCACGACGAGGGTCAGATACTGCAGCTGGGAGTTCGCGCCTTCGAGATAGCTCCGCGTCTGCAGATAGGGGAGATACATCTCTTCTTCCGGAGGACCCGACCACCGGTTCCGGACCGTGTTCTTCGAGATGCCGACGACCGTGGCCGGTGTCGGTGCCCCTTCCGCCTCGGAGAGCAGGATCCGTTTTCCGATCGCGCTCTCGCCCGGCCAGTGGCGGCGTGCGAAGAAGTCGTTGATGACGACGACTGCGGGCGAGCCCTGCCGGTCGGCCGGGGAGATGCCGCGCCCGGCGAGTAGCGGAATTCTCATCGTCTCGAGGTATCCCGGAAGCACGACCCGATAGGCCGCCCTCGGCGTCTCGCCGGCGCGGGACGGGGGACGTCCCTCGACCTCGAACGGCCAGCCCCAGATGTCTCCGGCGAGCGGAAGATGGTTGATGGCTCCCGCCGACTCGACGCCCCGCAGCGCGCGGACGCGGCCGACGAGCTCCTGAAAGAACGCCGCTCGGCGGGGGGGATCGGAGGCCGTCGTGCCCGCGAGCGAGACCACCATCGTGACCACGCCGCGCGGGTCGAATCCCGGATCGATCGCCTGGAGTGCGAGAAAGCTGCGGATCATGAGCCCGGCGCCCACCAGGAGGATGAGCGCGAGAGCGAATTCGGACCCGACCAGGAAGCCGCGCATCCGCGCCCGTCCGCCCCCTTCCGTCGATCCGCGCTCGCCTTCGCGGAGGGTCTCCGTCACGTCTCGCCGCGACAGGGCCAGGGCCGGCGCGAGGCCGAACGCGACGCCCGTCGCGATCGAAACGCCGAGCGTGAACAGGAGAACGCCCAGGTCGAGGCCGACCGTGGCCACGCGGGGGATCGCGCCCGGGTCCGCTGCGACCAGGGCGTGGACGCCCCACGCCGCGATCAGGATCCCGGCGAGCCCGCCGGCGCCGGCGAGCAAGAGGCTCTCCGTCAGAAGCTGACGCACCATTCGGGCGCGGCTCGCGCCGATCGCCGTGCGCACCGCGACTTCCCTCTGCCGCGCCGCGGCGCGCGCCAGCAGGAGGTGCGCGACGTTGGCGCAGGCGATCAGGAGCACGAACGCCACGGCGGCGAAGAGCACGAGCAAGGCCGGCCGGACGTTGCCGACGACGGTGTCTTTCAGGGACCGCACACGCACGTCTCGGTTCGTTCCCGGAAATTGCCGCTCGAGCCGCGCGGTGATGGACGCCATCTCGGCGGCGGCGCCTTCGCGGGTCGAGCGGGGGGAGAGCTCTCCGAAGACCCGGAGACTCTCGCCGTGGCTGGCGAGGCGGGGCCGCAGCGAGAGCGGCGCCCAGATCTCGGCGCTCTGGTTCCAGAACGGCGGGAAATGAAACGCCGGCGGCATGACGCCGACGACCGTGTACGGCTCGCCATTCAACGTGATGCGCCGGCCGAGGACCCCGGGGTCCGCGCCGAACCGGCGGGACCACAGGCCGTGTCCGAGCACCACGGAATGGTCGCGGCCTGGCTCGTCTTCGCCCGGCAGGAAGAACCGGCCGAGAAGCGGCGGGACGGCGAGCATGGAAAAGATCTCGGAGGTCACCCGGACCGCGCTCAGATTCTCCGGCCGGTCCGAGCCGGTCAGGTTCGGGTTCCACCCCTCCGCCGCCCCGATTCTCCGGAAGGACCGGCTCCGCCGCCGCCACTCGACCAGGTTGGCGGGCGAGACCGGCTGGCTGCCGCGATGCAGGATGACCGCGATCCTCTCGGGGTGGCCATAGGGCAGCGGCCGGAGGAGGACGGCGTTCACGACGCTGAAGATGGCGGTCGAGGCGCCGATGCCCAGTGCCAGCGCGAGGATGGCCGCGCCGGTGGACCCGGGGGTTCGCGCGAGCGTGCGCACCGCATACCGGACGTCCTGAAGCACGGTCTCGAGAAACGCGCCCGCGCGGGCGTCCCGGACGCTCTCCTTGACCTGCTCGACGCCGCCGGTTTCGAGGAGCGCCTGCCGGCGGGCTTCGTCCGGCTCCATTCCCGACGCGCGTTTCTCTTCGGCGATCGCGTCGACGTACGCGCGGAGCTCCGCGTCGAGGTCGAGTTCGACCCGCCCTCTCCGGAAGAGGTTTCGCCACACACTCGAGATGAGGGGCGAGGGCTTCACCCGTT
>JBBQNC010000124.1:0-9867 GCA_038329555.1 Thermoanaerobaculia bacterium | reverse complement strand
CAGGTTGAGCGGGAGCGGCCGCGTGGCGGCGATCGCGGCGAAGGTCCGGCTCGCGCGCATGACCTCGAAGTTCGGCAGAGAGAGAGGAAGGGCCTCGGTCTGGAGCGCCGGCTGGGCTCCCCGGATCAGGTAGAGCTCGTTCGCGCGGGGATAAGGCAGCGGCCGCAGGAGCACCGAGTTGACGATCGCGAAAATGGTCGCGTTCGCGCCGATCCCGAGGGCGAGGGTCCCGACGGCCACGGCGGCGAATCCCGGCGCGCGGCGGAGAGTCCGGGCGGCGAAGCGCAGGTCCTGCAAGATATGGCTCACCCTCACGCTCACGCCAGTAGAGCCGGAGCGGAGGGAGGGGAGCGAGCGAGGCGGAGTGGCCGAGGAGGCGGCGGCGCTCGACGATCTGCTCGGTATGGCGCTCCCCATGGTCGGCGTAGAGCTCGAGCAGCTGCCGGAGGGTCACGGGGCCCCACTCGGGGTGGCGGCCTTCGCGGCTCCAGTCGGAGGGGGTAGAGGCCCGAAAGATCGCCGCCGCGGTCTCGCGGAGATTCCGAAAGGCGTGCAGCGACGCGCGCCGGTAATTCGGGTCGCGCTCCCGGTATCCGAGCCGCGCGGCCCAGACGTTCTCGTCGTAGCCCGGAAGGACCGCGAAGCTCTCGGCCAGGACCTTTCGGATCCGTATCGCGCCGACGGTCTCCGAGTCGGCGACGTGGATCACGATCTCCTGGATCGACCACTTGCCGGGAATCGGATGGCTCCGCAGCTCTTCTTCCGAGAGCCCGTCCAGAGCCCGCGTGATCCGGTCGGGGGCGGCGGCGTAAGTCTCGAGAAGGGTCGCAGTCGAGAGCGGCGCGTAGGTGGCCGGGAATCCCGCCGCCGTGTCGCGTTCTTCAGCATGGAGCATGGCGTCCTCCTGTGAGCCTCCGAAGAGTGCTCCGGACTGACCTATTAGTCCAACTCTTTGTTTTCATGAATGCGATGAGGTATTCTCATGGCTCATGGACCTGGAGATCCGCCACCTGAAGCTGCTCGTCGCGGTCGCCGAAGAAGGCTCCCTGACGGGCGCCGCGCGGAGGTTGAATCTCACGCAGTCGGCGCTGTCCCACCAGCTCCGCGACGCGGAGCGCGGCCTCGGGAAGGCGCTCTTTCTCCGCGCGACCCGGCGCATGGAGCTGACTCGCGCGGGCGAGCGACTCCTGCGCTCCGCCCGGCTCGTCGTGCAGGAGCTCGAGGGAGTCACCCGCGAGATCCGGGACGCGGCGAAGGAACCGGAAGGCGTTCTGCGAATCGCCACCGAGTGCTACACGTGCTACCACTGGCTTCCCCGCGCGCTCGCCGCGTTTCAGGACGATTTTCCGGGAGTCGATGTCCAGATCGTCGCCGACGCGACCCGGGACCCGGTGCCGGCTCTGCTCGACGACCGGATCGATCTCGCCATCGTGAGCGACCCGGTCAAGAGCCCGCGGATCCGACTCGCGCCCCTCTTTCGCGACGAGATGATCGTTCTGCTACCGCCCGGCCACCGGCTCGAGGCCTCGGCGTTCGTCGAGGCGTCGGACTTCGCTGGCGAGACCCTCATCACCTATGCGGCGCCCCGCGAGCACCTGACGGTATTCCAGAGAGTGCTCATCCCCGCCGGCGTGCGCCCCAGGAGGTGGATCCCCATGGAGATCACCGAGGCGATCGTCGAGCTCGTGCGGGCCGGGCAGGGGGTGTCGGTGATGGCGCGCTGGGCCGCCGAGCCGTACGCGAGGGGTGGAAAGCTCCTCATTCGGCGCCTGACGGAAGCGGGGATCCACCGCCAGTGGAGCGCCGCGACGCGCAAGCTCAAGAACCCTCCGTCTTACCTGACGTCCTTCGTGCGCGCGCTCGCGCAGAGCCAGCGGCAGCCCGGAAGGGCGCTCGCGGTCGTGGCCCTCCGGCGGGCTGCGGGGTCGGCGCGCGAGCGCTCCCGGCGCGCCGGCTGACGCCGGGCGCGATCGCCCGGAACGCGCGTCGGGCCTGCTAGACTGAGCGCCCTTTTTTCGGAGGCCCCGCTGGCGATTCTCGGAAAAACCGATCCCCGTTCCGATTCGGAGACGTCCGCCGCGAGCCGGCCCCCGGGGGTATCCGCCTCGACCGTCCTCGGGCCGGGAACGCGGTTCGTCGGGGAGCTCGCCGGCGACGAGGACATCGTGTTGAACGGGCGGTTCCAGGGGACGGTCCGCGTCGACCGGCGCGTTACCGTCGGGCCGGAGGGAAGCGTCGAAGGAGAGATCCACGCGCGGCAGGTGCTTGTGGCGGGGCGCGTCCACGGCGACGTGCACGCTACGGAACGCGCGGAGCTGACGAGCACGTGCACCGTCGAGGGCGGTGTCACGGCTCCCAAGATCGTGATAGCGGAAGGCGCGCGCCTGGAAGGGAGCGTGGCCATGTCGGCGGGCAAACCGCCCGCGGGGAAAGGGTCGGAGAAATGAGCATGGCGATGGAGCAGGCGGTGGAAACGGAGCGGAATTTGATCGGCGGGAAGTGGCTCCCGGCCGCGTCGGGCAAGACCTTCGAGAATCGGAATCCAGCGGACCGCGACGATCTCGTCGGCGTGTTCCCGGAAAGCGACCGGCGGGACGTCGACGCGGCGGTCGCGGCGGCGCGGAAGGCCTTTCCCGCGTGGCGCGACACCCCGGCACCCCGGCGGGCCGAGATTCTCTATGCCGCCGGAGAGATCCTGAGGCGCGACAAGGAGAAGCTCGCGCGACTCATGACGCGCGAGATGGGGAAGGTTCTCGCCGAGGCCCGCGGCGACGTCCAGGAGGCGATCGACATGGCGTTTCTCGCCGCGGGCGAGGGACGCCGGCTGTTCGGGTTCACGACGCCGTCGGAGCTGCCGAACAAGTTCGCGATGTGCGTGCGGCAGCCGATCGGCGTCTCGGCTCTGGTCACGCCCTGGAACTTTCCGATGGCCATCCCGGCGTGGAAGGGCATGGCCGCGCTGATCGCCGGAAACACGGTCGTCATCAAGCCCGCGACCGATACCCCCGCTTCCGTGGTCGCGCTCGCGAAGGTCCTCGAAGAGGCGGGCCTGCCGGGCGGCGTCTGGAACGTCGTGATGGGGTCGGGCGGCGAGGTGGGAGATCCGCTCGTCTCCCATCCGGACGCGAAGGTCGTCTCCTTCACCGGCTCGACGGACGTCGGCCGGCGCATCTCGGTCGCCTGCGCTCCCACCTTCAAGCGACTCCATCTCGAGATGGGTGGAAAGAACGCGATCCTCGTCATGGAGGACGCCGACGTCGAGCTCGCGGTCGAAGGGGCGCTCTGGGGAGCATTCGGGACCACGGGACAGCGCTGCACCGCCTCCTCGCGGCTCCTCGTGCATCGGAAGGTCTACGACGACTTCACCGGTCGCCTGGTCGCCGGCGCCAGGGCGCTCAAGGTCGGCAACGGGCTCGAAAAGGGCGTGGACGTCGGGCCGTGCGTGTCCGAGCGCCAGCGGGACAGCGTCCTGAAGTACATCGAGATCGGCAAGAGCGAGGGGGCGAAGCTCCTCTGCGGCGGCGTCAAGCTGACGGACGGGCCCCTCGCGAAGGGATGGTTCCTCTCGCCGACCGTGTTCGGCGACGCCAACCCGAAGATGCGCGTCGCGTCGGAGGAGATCTTCGGTCCCGTCACGACGGTCATCCCGATCGAGTCCCTGGAGGAGGGAATCCGGATCGCCAATTCCGTTCCCTACGGACTGTCCGGATCGATCTACACGCGGGACGTCAACCGCGCCTTTACGGCGATGCGCGAGTTCGAGACCGGCCTCTTCTACGTGAACTCGTCGACCATTGGCGCCGAGGTCCATCTGCCGTTTGGCGGGATGAAGGACACGGGCAACGGCCACCGGGAAGCGGGAATCGCGGGTCTGGACGTCTTCACCGAATGGAAGTCGATCTACGTCGACTTTTCGGGAAAGCTGCAACGCGCCCAGATCGACACGCATCGGAGCGCGGACTGACGCCGACCACCGATTGCCGTGGACGCTCGGAGTCGAGGGGGCTGTCGCGACCGACAGCCTGAAGGGAGCAGCCGGAGCATGATCGTCGGAGTGCCGAAGGAGATCAAGGACAACGAGAATCGCGTCGCCTTGACGCCGGCCGGCGTGCGGGCGCTCGTCGCGGCGGGGCACGAGGTGTTCGTCGAGCAGGGCGCCGGCGTCGGGTCGGGCATCAGCGACGCCGAATACTCCGCGGCGGGCGCGAAGATCCTGCCGAGCGCGGACGAGGTGTTCGCGCGAGCGGAGATGATCATCAAGGTCAAGGAGCCCGTCGGACCCGAGTACCAGAGGCTCCGACCCGGGCAGATCCTCTACACCTACCTGCATCTCGCTCCGGCGAAGGAGCTCACCCAGGTCCTCCTCGACAGGAAGATCGCAGGCGTCGCGTACGAGACCATCACGGCCAGCAACGGCTCACTGCCCCTGCTGACGCCGATGTCGGAGGTCGCCGGCAGGATGAGCGTCCACGTCGGCGCGTTCTATCTGCAGAAGTCGAACGGCGGGCGGGGCGTGCTTCTTTCGGGCGTTCCCGGAGTGCCGCCCGCGGACGTCGTCATCATCGGCGGCGGGGTTGTCGGCACGAATGCGGCGAAGATCGCGGCGGGGATGGGCGCCGACGTCACGATCCTGGAGATGTCACCCGACAGGATGCGCGAGCTCGATGACATCTTCTTCGGGCGCGTCAAGACGGTCGCCTCGAATGCCCAGACGCTCGAGGAGGGCTGCCGTCGCGCGGATCTTCTCGTGGGAGCCGTCCTGATTCCGGGCGCCGCGGCCCCCAAGCTCGTCAGCCGGGCCCTCATCTCGCAGATGAAGAAGGGCGCGGTCGCCGTCGACGTGGCCGTCGACCAGGGCGGGTGCTTCGAGACCACCCACCCCACGACGCACTCGGACCCCGTCTACACGGTCGACGGCGTCATCCATTACTGCGTCGCGAACATGCCCGGCGCCGTCGCCCGCACATCGACCTTCGCGCTGACGAATTCGACGCTCCGGTACGCCCTGGAGCTGGCGAACAAGGGGCTGAAGCGCGCGGTGCGCGAGAATCCGTATCTCGCGGGAGGCGTCAACACGGTCGACGGCAAGCTGACGTATCGCGCCGTCGCGGAAGCGCAGGGACGTCCATTCACGCCGCTCGAGGAAGCGCTCGCGTGACGGACCGGAACCCGGCCCCGGCTGTCCATTCCTACGTCGTTCTCTTTGCGCGTGTCTTTTTCTCCGCCGCGACTCCGTCCCCGAATCTCGGACACTCCTGTCCATTCTAAGAGGAGGCCTCGTTGATGATTCCGCGTCGTTTCTCCGCCGCGCTGTTCCTGTTCTCCGCCGCCTTCCTCGCGCTCGGGGCGGATCCCCAGGCCGACAAGGTCTCGGCCGGGAAAGCAGAGAAGACCCCGCCTGCGAAAACCGAAAAGGCCTCGGCGGTCAAAGCCGACAAGGCCTCGGCCGTCAAGGCCGATAAGGCCCCGTCCGACGCGACGGCCGCCTCTTCCGCCATCGGAAAGCTCTACGAGGGGCTCGAGCTCCGGAACATCGGACCGTTCCGCGGAGGCCGCGTCACGGCGGTCGCGGGGGTCCGCGGACAGCCGCTCGTGTACTACCAGGGGGCGACGGGGGGAGGCGTCTGGAAGACGGTCGACGGGGGATCGAACTGGCAGCCGCTCTCTGACAAGGACTTCAAGACGGGCTCCGTCGGCGCGATCGGCGTCTCCGAATCCGACCCGAACGTCCTCTATGTCGGGATGGGCGAGGCCCCGATCCGCGGAAACGTCTCCCACGGCGACGGCGTGTACAAGTCGACGGACGGCGGCAAGACCTGGACGAACGTGGGGCTGAAGAGCACGTACCAGATCTCCCGCGTGCGCGTGCATCCGAAGAACTCCGACCTCGTGTACGTGGCGGCGGTCGGGCACGTATGGGGGCCGAACCCGGACCGCGGAATCTTCCGCTCGAAAGATGGCGGCAGAACGTGGGAGAAGGTCCTGTTCGTCAGCGACCGGACAGGCGCCTCAGACCTCTGCATGGATCCCAACAATCCCCGCATCCTCTACGCCGGGCTCTGGCAGGTCTCGCGGAAGCCGTGGGCGCTCGAGTCGGGCGGGCCGGAGGGCGGCCTCTACCGCTCGACGGACGGGGGCGACACCTGGAAGAAGCTCTCCGGCGGGCTGCCCGAAGGCGTGGTGGGAAACGTCGGCGTCGCCATTTCCGGCGCGCGGCCCGATCGCGTGTGGACGATCGTCGAAGCGGAGAAGGGCGGCGTCTTCAAGAGCGACGACGGCGGCGAGAAGTGGACGAAGACCAACTCCGAGAACAAGCTTCGCCAGCGCGCTTGGTACTACTCGAAGATCTACGCGGATCCGAAGAACGCCGACGAGGTCTACGTCCTGAACACCGGCATGTTCCGGTCGAACGACGGCGGGAAGACCTTCAACCCCATCCGCGTCCCGCACGGCGACAACCACGATCTATGGCTCGATCCGGACGATCCCGAGCGGATGATCGAGTCGAACGACGGAGGCGCCAACGTCTCCTTCAATGGCGGCCGCACCTGGTCGTCGATCATGAACCAGCCGACCGCTCAGTTCTACCGGGTGATCACCGACGACCGGTATCCGTACTGGATCTACGGCGCCCAGCAGGACAACACGACCGTCGCCATCGCGAGCCGTGGGAGGGGCACGGGGATCGATGTGACCGACTGGTACAGCGTCGGCGGGGGCGAAAGCGGCTGGATCGCTCCGAAGCCGGGAGACCCGAACGTCGTGTACGCCGGCTCGTACGGCGGCGCGATCGACCGCAACGATCACCGACTGGGGCAGAACCGGGAGATCGTCGGCTGGCCCCAGAACGCGATCGGGCAGGCCGCGAAGGACGTGAAGTACCGTTTCCAGTGGAACGCCCCGATCGTCATCTCGCCACACGATCCGAACACGATCTACCACGCGGCTCAGATTCTCCTGCGCAGCCGGGACGAGGGGCAGAGCTGGGAAGAGATCAGCCCGGACCTGACTCGAAACGACAAGGCGAAGCAGGGCAAGTCGGGCGGTCCGATCACGAAGGACGACACCGGCGTCGAGGTCTACGACACGATCTTCGTGGTGGCGGAGTCGCGCACGGAGCCGGGAACGATCTGGTGCGGAACGGACGACGGGCTCGTTCAGCTCACCCGCGACGGTGGAAAGAACTGGCAGAACGTGACGCCGAAGGGGATTCCCGAGTGGATCCGCATCAACTCGCTCGACCTCTCGCCGCACGACAAGGCGACAGCCTATGTCGCCGCGACCATGTACCAGTTCGACGACTTCCGACCCTACCTCTACAAGACCAGCGACTACGGGAAGACCTGGACGAAGATCGTTCGCGGAATTCCGGAGAACGCGTTCACGCGCGTGGTCCGCGAGGACCCGAACCGGAAGGGCCTCCTCTACGCGGGGACGGAGCTGGGGCTCTTCGTGTCCTTCGACGACGGCGCCCGCTGGGAGTCGTTTCAGCAGAACCTGCCGGTCGTGCCGATCACCGATCTGACCGTCAAGGACAAGGACCTCGTGGTCGCGACGCAGGGGCGCGCGTTCTGGATCCTGGACGACCTCACCCCGCTGCACGAGCACCGCGACGCTCTGCGCAACGAGTCGGTGCATCTCTTTCCACCGCGGCCTACGGTCCGCCACGCGATCGGGGGCTTCGGGGACGACGACGAGGAAGCGGGGCCGGCCTCGGTCGGCAAGAACCCGCCCGCCGGCGTCCTCATCTCCTACTTCCTGAAGAGCAAGCCGACAGAGAAGGACCGGCTCACGATCGAGCTCCTGGAAGGGGAGACCGTTCTGCGCCGGTACACCAACGAGAAGAAGGACAAGGACAAGGACAAAGACAAAGAAGCTCCGGCGGCAGGGGACGACGACCGCGCCGACAAGCCGCTCGAGCCGAAGGCCGGCCTGAACCGGCTGGTCTGGGACATGCGGATCCTGAAGCCCTCGCTGCTCCCGAAGGCGATCATCTGGGGCAACAGCCAGGGTCCGCGCGTGGCGCCCGGAAAATATGCGGTGCGGTTGAAGTGGAACGGCGAGACTCGAACGGCCCCCTTCGAGGTGAAGGCCCACCCGGGCGTCGCCGCCTCGGCGGACGACCTGCGCAAGCAGTTCGAGCTCCTCCGCGACACACGGGACGGCCTCTCGGCCACCCACGACGCGGTGACGCAGATCCGCGAGGTCAAGGCCCAGGTCCGCGAGGTCGCGGAGCGGGCGGAGAAGCTCGGCAAGGAGAAGGGTCTCCAGGATAAGAGCCGGGCGCTTTCCGAGAAGCTCACGGCGATCGAGAAGAAGCTCGTGAACCCCGACATCAAGGCGAGCCAGGACGTCTTGAACTTCTCGCCCGCGATCGACCACCAGTTTGCGGGCCTCGCGTCGGTCGTCGCCTCCGCGGACGCTAAGCCGACGGACGTCTCGTGGACCTACTACAAGGTCATTCGCGGGCAGCTCGACGGCGTCCTCGCGGAGCTGAAGGGGGTCTTCGACAAGGACCTGGCGGACTTCAACCGGGCGGTCGCCGAGCAGAACATCCCGCCCGTGGTGGTGGTCCCGGTGAAGAAGGCAGACGCGAGCTAGTGTTCTGTCCGCGAAGTCATGTAAATGGCGAAGGGCTTTGCGGATGATCTCGGCGGGGTTTTGGGTCCAGACGAAGGGTGTTGGGTTGGCGTTCCAGTTGTCGATGAAGGACTGAATGTGGCGGAGGAGGCTGGGACGGAGTCGAATGAGCCGCGGCGAACGGATTTTCGTGTGAGGACGCCGAGCCAGGCCTCGACCATGTTGAGCCAGGAAGCGCCTCCTTTCGGTGTGAAGTGAAGGCTGACGTTTGGGTGAGCGGCGAGCCAGGTTTGGACCGCGGGAGTCGAGTGAGTGGAAGACGAATCTCTGGGCTTTCCCGTGGGCGCCCAGCAGAAGGGCCAGTTCGGAAAATGATATTGTTTAGCATGGTGGGTCTCTTCGTGCGAGTCGCCCTTTTCGTTAGCTGCCAGCGGCATTTGGCCACGTGTCCGCCCGAACGCTCGGTCTCTTGATGCGTGACGACATCATCAGGCAGGCGCTTGGTGAGTGCGGCGTTGACGCCGACTCGCGAGCTATTGCGCATGCCACCGTCAAAGTTTTGACCCGGTTGCTGGAGCAGGTCAAGCCTTTGGTGGGCGAGCTCGCCTGGCGCGCCTTATACGTGCGCGGCCTTCATTTGGCGCGCTCCTCGTTCATCAAGCCCGACGTTGACAAGAACTCGCCGGGCGATCTGTTGAAACCCCTGCAGCAGGACCTTTCTACCCGACCTCCGGCCGCGGCCCGCGCTGCGGCAGAGGCTTTGTTGCTTGCCCTTGCCGATCTGCTCGTTTCCTTGATCGGCGATTCCTTGACCCTCCGCTTGTTGCACAAAGCATGGGATATGCCGGCAGCGAGAACGTCTGCGCAGGAGAAACCGCAATGAACGAGAAGGTTGTCATCCGTCGGCTTGCGACCGGAGTACCCGGTCTCGATGCGCTACTCGGCGGCGGCCTGGCCGAGTTTTCCTTCAACATCCTGGCCGGTCCGCCCGGTGCCGGCAAGACGACCCTCGCGCATCAAATGATGTTCGGGCTCGTCAATCCCAAACGCCGCGCCCTGTTCTTCACGGTGCTCGGCGAGCCGTCGTTGAAGATGTTGCGCTACCAGCAGCAGTACAGCTTTTTCGATACCGAGAAGATCAACGATGACTCGATACGCTTCCTCAACATAGGCGACGAGGTGCTGGGCGGAAACTTCGAAGCGGTCTTCGCGCGGATCGTCAGGGAAGTCGACCAGTTCGAGCCCGGGATGGTGTTCGTCGACTCATTTCGATCAGTGGTGCAGGCG
>JBBQNC010000123.1:0-9894 GCA_038329555.1 Thermoanaerobaculia bacterium | reverse complement strand
GCGTTCGCGACGCTTTTCGAGGCCCGCCTGGCTCCTCTGTTAAGCTGAGAACCCAAGGAGAACTCTATGTTTGGCTCGCTCGGTCTGCCCGAACTGCTCATCATTCTCCTGATCGTCATCATCATCTTCGGGGCGAGCAAGCTGCCGCAGCTCGGCAAGGGCCTCGGACAGGGCATGCGCAACTTCAAGGACTCGATCAAGGACGGCACGTCGGACGAGAACAAGACCGCGCCTCCGAAGTAGGGCTACCCCGGGCCCCGCCGGGCCCGCCTCTCGAGACTCCACCCTTCCGGACGCTCCCTGCTCCTCCGACGCCAACGCCGGCGTCCGGCCCTCGCGTCCGAACCTCGGCGGGCGCGCGTCCGCTAAAGCGCCGAAACGGATTCCGCGGATCGAACTCGTCCCCTCGATCGCTCGCGCGGCGCGCGAACGATGATCACTTCTTCTTGGTGATGTCCGGGGAGACGCGATGCTTTTCGCGGGGGAGGCGGATGTTCAGGATGCCGACCTTGTTGCGGAGCGTATTGCGGTGGATTCCGAGAGACGACGCGGCGCGCCCGAGATTTCCCGATGACCGTTTCACGGCGCCGACGATGTACTTCTTTTCGAACTCTTTCTTCGCGAGGTCGAGCGAGATCCCGTGCTGGAGGAGCTCGTCGATGATTTGCTGGAGTTGCCCGTCCAGATTCACGTTCGCCTCCGAAAGAGTTTTTCCCGGGGAGAGAAGGCGCGCATCTTAGCAAACTCCGAACACGTGCGGGTAACGCACGAGAGCCGAGAAAACTTTTTTTTCGTGCCAGCCGGGGGCCGGATTTTCGCGACGCCCGGAAGCGGATCCGGTCGGATCCGAGAGGAGGGAACTTCTACTTCAGCTCGACCTCATCGCCGACCTCGATCAGGCGATTCGAATCGGAGAGCCGGATGACGGACCAGCGATCGCCGACGACGAGGACGGCGCCCTCGCCGAGATACGTGCGGGGGATCGAGACTCCCGGCGGCGGCGGAAGGTTCACCCAGTACGCGCCGACCGGACGGATGCCGTACTCGCGTCCCGCCGAGTAGCGGAACACGGTCAGGAAGTCGCCCGGCTGGAGACCGTCGGCGGCGCCGAGATCCACGATCATGGTGTGATCGGCCCCGAGCGCCACGATCCCATCGCGGGTGAACACGATGCGCCCCCTGGCTTTACCCGAGGGCGGATCGCCGGGCTGAGCGGGCGGCGACTTGCGGGCAAGCGGAATCGGAATCGGCTCGAAGCGCTTGAGAACCGAATTCAGAGGGATGTCCGTACAGGCGGACGTCACGCGGACCGTGGCGGTTCTCGGCTCGATGCTCTGGACGACGGCGCGGCCCCGGTACTGATAGAGCCGACCCATGCTGCGCCCCGAGACCGGATGGATGACTTCCTGCTCCGGCGTGATGAGCCAGTATTCGTCCCCGACCCTCAGGCCCTTGTCGTAGCCCCCCTCGACGTAGAGCAGGTCGTTCGTGACGTAATCCTCCTGCTCGGCGATGTTCTCCGCGCCGTTGGCCTTGACGGGAAAGCGCTCGTCGCGGTCCCCGAGGTAGCCGAAGCAGTAGATGTCGCTCTCGAAGCCGAGCGGCTGCGGGGCGGCGTCCGTGTTCAGAGGAACCACGGCGGGCGCGGGCTCGACGCGCGACACTCCGCCCGGCTCGCTCCTCGAGTTCCGGTCCGACACCTCGCGGGCGCCGCCGACGGCCGGCGGTTTCGGGGTCTGGGCGACGGCCGAAACGGCCAGCGAGAGGCCGAGCGACAGCACGGCGAAGGCGCGCGAGGGCAGGCGCATAGCGGCTCCTAAAAAATTATGGCGAAAGCCGGGTTCTACCGTAAATTACTCGCTTTTGGGGCGCGTGTCAACGGAGGCCGATGCGGGGGGAGGCATTTTCCCCACCTTTTCCTTCGCTTTCTTGATGAATTCGCTGTTCGGATACTCCTCGATGAGCCGGGAGTAGTAGCGGGAGGCCTCCTCGTGGCGGCCGAGCCGTGCCAGCACCTCCCCCTCGTAGAAGAGGAGCTTGTCCTTGGCGCCGTACTCGGGGAACCGCTCCTCGAGGGTGGCGAACCGGGCAAGGGCCGCGCCCGGGGAGCCCTTGCGCATGTAGAAGTAGCCCACGCCGAACTCGTGCTCGGCGAGCAGATCGATCAGAGCGTGGATGCGCGCGTTGGCCGTCGCCGTATGCGGGGAGTTCGGAAACTCCCGCAGCAGGACCCGATACTGCTCGATGGCCTCCCGGGTGGACGTCTGGTCTCGATCCGGCTTCTCATGCTCCCGGTCGTAGCAGACGGCGAACTGGTACCGCGCGTAGTCGCGCTGCGGCGCACCCGGGTATCGATTCAGGTAGTCCCGGTATCGGAAGCGGGCCTCCGTATAGCCGGTGGTGCTTCCCTGCCGGAAGAAGGAGTCGGCGACCATCAGCAGGGCCTGTCGGCCGAGGGGGTCGTTCGGATAGGTCTCGAAGACGAAGGTCAAGTACTTGCGGCCGAGATCGAATTTCTTCTTTTCGATCAGGCCCTTGCCCTTTTCGAAGAGCGCCTCTTTCGGCGTCGCGAGAAGCTCCTGGGTGATCTTGTCGACCTTGTGGGTGGAGGCGCAGCCCGAAAGCGTCGCGAGAGTCGCCACGGCCGCCACGGCGAAAGCGGCGATCCCGCTCCCCCGTCCTCCTCGCCGTCTCCCGCTCCACCCCT
The DNA here is from genome assembly GCA_038329555.1 of Thermoanaerobaculia bacterium. Classification (GTDB taxonomy): domain Bacteria; phylum Acidobacteriota; class Thermoanaerobaculia; order UBA5066; family Gp7-AA6; genus JALYUA01. The sequence continues at coordinate 7,187 of JBBQNC010000123.1, read as the reverse complement.
CCCGAGCCGGTCGCATGGTGCGTTCTCTCAAACCCTCACTCCTCCCCGGACCGCCGCTCGGAGTCCCTCGATCGCCGCGCGGGGATCCGATTGTCCGTAAACCGAAGTTCCTGCCACCAGAATTTCCGCGCCCGCGGACGCGAGACTCCCCGCGTTCGTCGCGTCCACCCCGCCGTCCACCTCGATCGGAAGCGCAGCGCCGGCGGCACGCGCACCGTCCCGCAGGCGGCGCACCTTCTCGATCGAATGGGGCAGGAAAGGCTGGCCGCCGCGTCCCGGGTTCACCGACATGACGACGGCGTAGTCGAGATCATCCCACGACTCCGAAAGCGCCTCGACGGGCGTGGCCGGATTGAGGGCCGCGCCCGCCTTCGCGCCGCCCCGGCGTATGGCCGCGAGGCATCTCTGCAGGTGCCGCGTCGATTCGACGTGCACCGAGATCCAGTCGGCCCCGGCGTCGAGATACCGGTCCAGCGTCGCCTCGGGGTTCTCGATCATCAGGTGGACATCCAGCGGCAGCCGGCTCGCTCTCTTCAAGGCGGCCACGACGGGCGGCCCCAGGGTGAGATTCGGGACGAAATGCCCGTCCATGACGTCCACGTGCACCAGGTCCGCCCCGCCTTCCGCGGCGATGTCGAGCGCCTCGGAGAGCCGCGCGAAATCCGCCGCCAGAAGCGAGGGGGCGATCCGGATCTTCATCGGGTGGCTCCGGCCGACGGCGGCGCATCCGTCGCGCGGGAGACCGTGACGGAAACGACATCGCGCGAGGAGAGCGGCGCTCCCGCCGGGGGAAACTGTTTCAGGATGGTGTTCGGCGGAACGCCCTCGTACGACTCGAAGCGCGCGCTCCCCACGCGAAACCCGTACATCTCGAGGCGGGCCTTGATCTGTTCGGCGTCCTTGCCGACGACGTCCGGCATCACGTAGCGCGTCTCGGGCAGCCCACGGTTCGTCAGGACGGCGACCGCGCCGTTCTTTCCCACGGCGGCCTCCGCTTCGGGATCCTGCGCGACGATGCCGATCCGCGCCGTCGGGTCCCGGTACCAGGAGACGGCTCCGAGCTGAAGAGCGTCCTGGGCGAGCCGGAGCGCGGCGGCGCGCGGGGGCAGTCCGGCGAGATCGGGCGAGCGCAGCTCGCGAGGCCCGAGAGACAGGACGACGCGAATCACCTGCGCGGGCTTGGCGAGGGACCCGCTTTCGGGGATCTGCGCCAGGACCAGATTGCGGGGGATCCGCTCGTCGTTGCGCGCCCGCGCGACCTGCTCGTCCACCTTCAGGCCCGCGTCGTGGGCGATGCGGATCGCCTCCGGGAGGGATTTCCCGACGAGCTCCGGGACGGTGACGGAACGCCCGACGATCGAGCGCTGGAACGCCAGCCAGGCTCCCCCGAAGAAGATGGCGATCATCAGGACGGCGTAGAGAATCCGAAAAAGGACGCGGCGCACGATGAAAACGTAGCACAGGCAGGGCGCTTCGCCCGTCCGGTGCGGGCACTCGACCGCGTCTCGTTTGACCTCCGGCTCGTGATTTGCAACCCTTGATTCGCCATGGTCGACCGAAAGCCCGATGAGATCGACATCCCCGCGTGGTTTTCGGACTCCCGATTCAAGAAGGCCGACCTCCACTGCCACTCCGTCTACTCGACCTTCAAATACTTTCGTATCGCCAACACGCGGGATTCCTACAACCGGCCGGAAGAGGTCTACCGGATCGCCAAAGAGCGTGGGATGGATTTCGTCACGCTGACGGACCACGACTCGATCGACGGGTGCCTCTATCTGTTGAACCGGTTCCCCGACCTCACGGATTTCTTCATCTCCGAGGAAGTCGAGACGTGGTTTCCCGACACGCGCCAGCGCATTCACGTGAACGTGTTCGGAATCGACGAGAGGCAGCACGGGGAGATCCAGCGCCTCCGCGAGAACATCTACGATCTCCACGCCTACCTCCGCCAGGAGAACATCCTGGCCTCCGCCAACCACATGTTCCAGAACTACCGGATGCGCAACTCGCCGCGCCAGTACTTCGAAGAGATGCTCCGGATGTTCGACGTCTTCGAGGTGAAGAACGGCGCCATGGCGTCGCAGCACAACCGGCTGATTGAGGACCTGATGGCGGTCGTCCGTGAGAAGCGCGGAGCGGTCTCCCTCGTCGCGGGCTCCGACGCGCACACGCTCGCGCCGCTCGCCAAGGTCTACACGGTGGCCGAGGCCGACAACCCGCAACAGTTCCTCGACCGCGTCCGGAGCGGCGAGTGTTTCGTCTGGGGCAGCGAGATGGGATTCCGCGTCCTCCTCTCCGACGTCTATCGAATGGTCTTCCGGTACTACGGCAGCGTCCTCGACTGGAGGAATCCGGAGTTCACGCGCGGTGAGAAGGCCCGTCATCTTGCCCTCGCGGCGATGGGGGCTCCGTTCTCGGCGGCCGGCGTCCCGTTCGCGATCACGACGCTCAACTACCTGAAGCAGATCTTCGTGTCCCGGCGGATCGGCCAGGAGCTCCTCGACCGGTTCACGGACGGGGACGACAAGCCTCCCTCGTAGGCGCGGATCTCCCTCCGGCCCCTCGCCCCGCCCTCCCGCGGCGCTCGCTACAATCGCGCCATGGACCCGGAGCTTCTCGTCGGCGCCCACCATTCGATCGCCGGCGGAACGCCCCGCGCCGTCGAACGCGGCGTCTCGACCGGGTGCCGCGTGCTGCAGATCTTCGTCAAGAACAACAGCCGCTGGGTCGGCAAGGAGATCGACGATCCCGAAGCCCGCGAGTTCCGCCGCACGGCGCGCTCTGCCTCGTTCACGCATCTCGCCGCCCACGCTTCCTATCTGATCAATCTCGCCTCTCCCTCGGAGGCATTGCGCCGGCAGTCGATCGCCGGACTCATCGACGAGATCGAGCGCTGCCGGAGGCTCGGCATCCGGGAGCTCGTCCTCCACCCCGGATCCCACGGAGGCGAGGGCGAGTCCGCGGGCGTCGCGCGCGTCGCGGCGTCGCTCGACGAAGCGTTTACGCGGACGGAGGGCACGCGCGTCCGGGTGCTGCTCGAGACCGCCGCGGGGCAGGGAAACGTGGTCGGCCAGGCTTTCGAGCATCTCCGGGACATCCTGGGAGCGGTCCGGACGAGGCGGAGGGTCGCCGTGTGCCTGGATACGTGCCACGTCCACGCCGCCGGCTACGACATCGTCACCCGCCGGGGATGGGAGGAAACGATCGCGGCTTTCGAACGCACGGTGGGGCTCGCCCGGCTCGCGGCCATTCACGTGAACGACTCCAAGCGGCCGCGCGGGTCGCGGGTCGACCGTCACGAGCACATCGGGAAGGGGACCATCGGCGAAGAGGGCTTCCGCAACCTGCTCGGGGACGAGAGGCTCGCGGCCGTCCCGAAGTTTCTGGAGACCCCGAAGGACGAGGCTCTCGACTTCGATCGCGAGAACCTGGCGACCCTCCGGCGCCTCGCCGCCCAGGGACCGCCGGGCGCATGAGGGCGGCGCTTCCGCGCGAGCTGGCGATCCTGCTCGCGGGCTCCGTCGTTCTCGCCGGGTGGTCCGCCGTCCGGCTTCCGCCGGCCGCGGAAATCTTCCGGCGGCCTCAGACCCCCTACGATCGCTCGGGCTCGGGCGCCGCGGACTTCCGCTTCCTCACCGAGGCGGCGTCCCGGATCCCGCGGCGGACCTCGGTGATCGTGTGGTCCGAGCCGAGAGACCCGACTCGCGAGACGACGCTTTACATCTCGGCCGTGGCGTTGCTCCCGGGCCGGCGCGTTCTCCCCGCGGCTCAGTGGAACATCCCGACCCCGGAGTGGGAGGCAGAGGCGCAGTACGTTCTCGTCTTCGGACCGTCGCCTCATCCTTCGCCGGGCGAGAGCGTCGCGGTCTTTCCGGGAGGCTCGATCTTCCGGCGGCCTTCCCGGTGAGCGCCGGCGCCCTCTGGCTGGCGAGCCTCACGGCCTTCCCGGCCGCGGGGGCGCCCCTCCTCGCGCACCGCGCCTTCCGAGGCTACGGGCTCGCGGCGCGGCTGGCGCTCGCGGCCGCCTGCGGCGCGGTCGCCGTTTCCTGGACGATGAACGTCGCGTCTCTCGCGGGTTGGCCGTGGCGCCTCCCGCTCGTTTTGCTCGCCGCGCTGGCGGAGTGCTTCGCCCTGCGCTTCCTCCTCCCCCGTTCTCCATCCGGCGCGGAGCCCTCCTTCGATCGCGGCCCGGTCACGTTTTGGGAGCGAGCCGCGGTCGCCGTGACTCTTGCCGCGATTACGATAGCCGCCGCGGCCACGCTCTCGACCTCCGCCACGTCGCCCGACCTGCTCCTCTTCTGGGGACCCAAGGCCGGGGCATTCGCCGCGGCGCGCGGGCTCGACGCCGCGTATCTCGGCGACCCGCTTCTCCGGTACCAGCACCTCTCTTATCCCCCGCTCGTGCCGAACGTCTATGCCTTCGCCACGATTGCCGCCGGGGCCGGGCGCCTCCCGTGGATGGCGGCCGCCGCCACGTTTCCGCTCCTCCTCGCGGCGACCGCCGCCGGGCTCGCGGGCGTCCTCCGGAACTCCTTCTCCCGCCGCGACGCATGGATCGCCACCGCGGCCATCACCGCGGCGCTGGGGCTCCTGGGCGAGGTCTTCGACGTCGCGGGCAACGCCGACCCGACACTCCTCCTCTTCGAGACGCTCGCGGCGGCGATCCTGGTCGGCTCGGCCGGGACGACTCGGGCCGGCCAGCTTCTGGCCGGGATGCTCTTCGCGGGCGCGGTCGCGGCGAAGGTGGAAGGGCTCCCGTTCGTCGCCGCTGCGGGAGTTCTCTTCCTGTTCGCACGCCGCCGGTCGATCTCCTGGCGGCACGCTCCCGTTTTCCTCTTCGGTCCCGCGCTCCTGTCGCTCGGAGGCTGGTTTGCGTTCGGAAGAGTCCGCGGACTCTTCCGCGCCTACGAGACCTACGGCCCGACGCTCGAGGTGTATCTCGAACGGCTGGGACCCGTGCTCTCCGGAATCGCGAAGGCTCTGGGCGCAGGGGGCGCGGGCCTGCCCTGGCTCCTCCCGATCGCGGCGCTCCTCTTCGCACGGCGGCGATCGAGGGCCGCGCTTTATCCGGCGGCGATCGCCTTCATTCTCTCGGCGTTCTTCGTCTTCACGTACCTGCACGGGGCGCCCGACCCGGCGCTCTGGATCGACTGGTCCGCCGGGCGCATCTTCTCGATCGTTTCGGTGCTGCTGACGCTGGCGGTCATCGCGGGGCGGGCGCGCGCCGGCGCCGCCGAAGAAACGCCGCCGAGATCGCCAGCGACAGAACGCTGATCGCGGCGCCCGCCCGAAAGCTGTCCGGCGCGTAGCGCAGCACCGCCTCGTGAACCCCCGCGGGAACGCGGAACCCCAGAAAGGCGTGGTTGTAGGCGAGGAGCGGAGCCTTCCCGCCGTCGATCGCGAGCTTCCATCCCGGCCACGCCGTCATGGAGGTGCCGACGACCGCCGCGCCCTCCGCGCGGATCGTCAGGCGCATCTCCTGCGGGAGATACTTCGAGATCTCCACGGTGGCGCGGCCGTTGTCGACCCAGCCGCGTCCGACCGGTCCTTCGCCAACGACGCCGCGCTCCCGGAAATCCGTGATCCCTCCGAGGATCCCGATGCGCGCCGCGGGATCCGGCTCGGACACCCAGGAACGCGGGACGAAGGCGCGCGGCAACACGCCGGGGTTTTCGAGGAGCAGCCCTTCGGCGCCGCGATATCTCACGGGCCATCCGTCGGGCGGCGCATAGTCGGGCGGCGCGAAGACCCAGCGGACGTTCAGGAAGGAGAGGAAAGGCCGCGTCGGATCGTCGACCCGGTTGAACCAGACCGGCTGAGGCACGCACCACAGGCCGAAGGTCTCCCAGAGCGGCTTGAAGGTCATCGCCTCGTATCCGCGAACGTCTTCGAGCTCGTAAAGCGCGGCGATGTTCGGGATGAAGTTCAGGCCCACGGCCGTCGTCCGCCACGGCGCCGTCCTCGGAATGGGATCGAAGGCGGCGATGTGCGGATAGAACGCCCGGGACGGATACGTCGGATAGACGTCTCCCCCCTCGAGACGCCGCTCGACGCAGAGCAGGACGACGCAGCCGGCGATGGCGAGCCCGAGACGGCGGCGAGGAACGAGAGCGCAGAGCAGGACCGCTGCCGCCAGCGGAAGGATCAGCACCGCGAAACGGAACCTGAAGAATTCCGCCGGCAGCTCGAGCGCGGCGAATCGCGCTCCTCCGGTCAGATGGAGCGCGGCGCTCACCGCGAGGGCACAGAGGCCGGAGGCGACCACGACCCCGCGCCGGCCCTCCCGAAGGAGATCGTCCGCCCCGATCGCGGCGAGCGCCGCCGTGGCGAAGGCGGCGAGAAACACCATTCGCTCGTTGATGCCGATGTCGAAGAGAGGCAGCTTCGAGACCGCGTCCGTGATCACTGGGAGGCGCGCCCCCATCGCCCCGCCCAGGAGGCCGACCACGACGAGCGCCCACTTCTCACGGCGCCGGGAGAAGAGGCCCGCGACGGCGAAGGGCCAGAGCACGGCGCCGGCGTAGGTGGACGGCTCGTAGTATCCGGCCGGAATCTTGCCGTGCCCCGCGAAGCCGAAGGCGTAGGGCTGGAGATCGGGAAGCGCGCGGCGTAAGGCCTCCGCGAGCGGCACCGACTTTTTCGACTTCGCGAAGACCTCGGTGCGGAAGAACTGCTCGACCGTGTGCGGGAGGGCCTCCGCGAGCGGGAGGAGGAGGATGGCGCCGATCCCGAGAGTCAGGCCGCCGGCGAGGAGCGAAAGCAGAAGGGCCCGGCGCCGGCGGCGCCCGTCCACGGCCGCGAGCTCGAAGAGGAAGACGATGCCCGCGGCCGCGACGGCATGGAGGAGCGACTCAGGATGTCCCGCCGTCAGAATCAGAAGGAGCGCGACGACCGTCAGGGCTGTGGCGCGGCGGCCCGGCTCCCGCGCGAGCCTTCGCAAGCCGAGCAGCAGCAGGGGGAGAGGCGCCGCGGCGGGCGTCAGGGGATACCCGAGGAAGAACACCATGTAGTCGCAGAACGCCCAGCCGATCGCTCCCAGGATCGCGGCCCGATCGCGGCAGCCGAGGTCGCGCAGGTAGAGCCACGCGCAGAGCAGCGCAAGGAAGTAGCGCATGCCCATCTCGAACGTCCACGCCTGAGCCAGGGGCAGCAGGAAACCGATCCCGGTCGTCGGATGGAAGATC
>JBBQNC010000122.1:0-10004 GCA_038329555.1 Thermoanaerobaculia bacterium | reverse complement strand
TCGCGGGCCTGCTCGTCGGCTCCTTCCTGAACGTGCTGATCCACCGGCTTCCCCGCCGCGAGTCCATCGTCCTGCCCGCCTCGCATTGCCCCTCCTGCGGAGCGCCGATCCGCGCCCTTCACAACGTGCCCGTCCTTTCGTGGATCGCCCTGCGGGGAAAGTGCGCGACGTGCGGTGCCCCGATCGCCCTGCGTTATCCCGCGACGGAGCTCGCCAACGGCGTCCTTTGGGTGCTCGTCGCCCTGCGCGGCCGCGACTGGGGAGAGATCGCTTCCGGCGCATTCCTCGTGTCCGCGTGTCTCGCCCTGCTGGCCATCGACGCCGAGTTCCAGATCCTGCCGGATCGGATCACCTGGACCGGAATCGGGGTCGGCATCGCCCTCTCGTTCCTCTCGCCGTCTCTGTCTCCGACCGCGGCCCTGCTGGGAGCTGCCGTCGGCGCCGGCGGCCTGTTGCTGGTCGCCTTTCTCTACGAACGGATCGCCGGCCACGAAGGAATGGGCCTGGGAGACGTCAAGATGCTCGGGATGATCGGCGCGTTCCTCGGGCCGTGGGGCGTTCTCGTGAGCCTCCTCCTCGCGTCGGTCTCCGGAAGCGTCGTGGGCCTCCTTCTGATCGCCTCGGGCGCTGGGACGCGGAAGCTGCGTCTCCCGTTCGGCGTCTTCCTCGCCATCGGCGCCGTCGCCGCGTTCTTCTTCGGAGAACCGCTCGTGGCGCGTTATCGCGCCCTGTGGCCGCGGTAGATGGCTCGCTGGCAGCCGGCAGCGGGCGGTAGTAGACGGGTAGAAGGTCGGAAGAGCTGAGGCCGAGAGACAGTATGCGCGAAGAAATCCCCCGCTCCTTCCGCCGGGATTCCCGGCTCTTTCTCTCCGTGGCCCTTCTCCTGATCCTGTTCCTGAACTTCGTGACGCTTCTCTTCTTCCGCAACGCCACGGACTGGGGAAGCCGGCAGGCGGAACGCCGCGCGTCCGAGATCCTGCGGCGCCTCTCGCTGCCGTCGGCCGATCCCGCCGACATGCTCGACCGCGCCGCGCTCGGTCCGGACGTCGTCTACGTCGCGGTCTACGACGCGGCCGGACGGCGCCTGCGCGCGGCGACGCATGAGGGCCAGGCCCCCGCGATCCTTCCGACGGTCCGGCCGGTCGGCGGACAGGTCGTCGCCGACTGGACGAGCGCGCAGCCCCTGCTTCTCGCGGCCGCCTCCGCGCCCCCCGGTTACTACGTCGTCGCGCTCGACCCCGGGCCCGGCTCCGCGCTGCGCTCGTACTCGCGGTACCTGACGATGCTGGTCCCGCTCGCCGGCGCGATTCTCGTCGTTCTGGCTTGGCTCTACCTGCGCTCGCTCCTCGCACCCTACGACCGGCTCCTCGCGACCGCCGGCGCCGCGCCGCGGGGAAGCAGTCCGGCTCGCGCTTCGTCCGACGAGCGCGATTTCCTGATCGCGCGGTTCGAGGCGACGATCGCGGCGCTCTCGGAGAAGGAGCTGGAGCTCGAGCGGCTCGCCCGAGCGGAGAAGGAGCGCGCCGACGACATGGAGATCGCCGCCCGGACTCTCGCGCGGAATCTCCCCACGGGCCTCCTCTCCGTCGACCGGTCGGGTGTGGTGGTCGAGTTGAACGAAGCCGGCCGCGAGATCCTCACGCTGCCCCGGGACGTGCGCGGAGAGGACTTCGTCGAATCGCTCGCGCACGTCCCGGGTCTGCGGGACGTCGTGCGGTCGGTGCTCGACGCGCGCGAGGCGGTCGGACGACGCGAGCTGCGCTGGGGCGATCCCGAGCGCGTGCTGGGCGTGACGGCGACACCGGCCGCGGGCGCCGACGGGCGGTTCCTGGGCGTGCTGGCGCTCTTCTCCGACTTGACGGAGGTCCGGCGGCTGGAGGAGCGGATCGCGAGGGCGCGCCATCTCGCGGACCTGGGAGAAGTCTCCGCCGGTGCGGCGCACGAGTTCCGAAATGCGGCGGCCGCGATCGACGGATACGCCGATCTCGCGCTCCGCAATCCCGAGCGGGCCGGGGAGCACCTGCGGGCGATTCGCAACGAGGCGCAGGAGATGAGCCGTGTGACGAGCGACTTTCTTCTCTTCGCGAGGCCGGACGACTTCTCGCCCGAGCCCGTCGATCTCTCCACGGTCGTCGAAGCGGCTGCGGTCGAGATCGAGGCGGCGTTCCCGTCCATTCGCGTCGGGAGGACGGGGGAGTTCCCGGAGGTTCCGGGCTCCCCGGTTCTCCTGCGCCGCGCCGTCGCCAACCTCCTGCGCAACGCGACGGAGGCGACGCCCCCGGAGCGCCGCCACGAGGACGGAGCGGTCGCCGTGTCGGGACGGAGGGCGGACGGCGAGGTCTCGATCGAGGTCGCGGATCGCGGGCCCGGTGTCGATGCGGTCGCCCGCGAAAAGATCTTTCTGCCGTTCTACTCGAGCAAGCCGGACGGAGTCGGGTTCGGCCTCGCGATCGTCGTTCGCATCGCGCAGATGCACGGGGGGACAGTGGGAGTGGACGCGCGCCCGGGCGGGGGCGCCATTTTCACCTTGCGACTGTCGGCCTCACGGCCGGCGGCCGACCCGCAGACGGCTTCGGGTCCGGGCCCAGCCCCGCAATCAGGTTCTTGAACGTCTCGCGGTCGAGCGCCCGCTCGAGCGCGTCCTCGGGCGTGACGGAGCCGGCGCGGAGAAGCTCGGCGAGCGACTGATCCATCGAGATCATGCCCTTCCCCTTGCCGGTCTGAATCTGGTTGTTGATCAGTGAGGTCTTTCCCTCCCGGACGGCGTTCGAGAGCGCGGTCGAGCCGATCAGGATCTCGAATGCCGCGACGCGGCCCCCGCCCTTGCGGCTGAGGAGCTGCTGGGCGACGACGGCGCGCAGCGTTTCCGCGAGGACCGTGCGGATCTGCTCCTGCTCCGCCGCCGGAAAGGCGTCGATGATCCGGTCGATCGCCTTCGCCGCGGAATTCGTGTGCAGGGTCGCGAACACGAGGAGACCCGTCTCCGCCGCCCCAAGGGCCATGCGCATCGTCTCGAGGTCGCGCATCTCGCCGATCAGCAAGGCGTCCGGGTCCTCGCGGATGGCGGCTTTGACCCCTTCTGCGAAGCCCGGCACGTCGGTTCCGATCTCCCGTTGCGTGAAGACCGAGCGCTCGTTCTTGTGCACGAACTCGATGGGGTCCTCGATCGTCACGACGTGGTACGGGAGCCGTTGGTTCACGCGGTCGAGGATCGCGGCGAGCGTCGTCGTCTTCCCGCTGCCCGTCGGGCCCGTCACGAGGACGAGTCCGCGAGCTCCTTCGGAGAGATTGGCGATGGCGTCGGGCAGCCGCAGGTCGGCGACGGTCGGAACCCGCGACGGAATGAGGCGGAAGACCGCTCCGGAGCCGCGCTCCTGGCGGAACAGGTTCACGCGGAAGCGGGCCACGTCGCGCATCTGGTAGGCGAAGTCCGCGTCGCCTTCCCGGGTAAACGCCTCCCAGATTCGCGGAGGCGTGATCGGGCCGATCAGGTTGTAGAAGTCGCCCTCCGTGAGGGCGCGGAAGCGGATTCGCTCGAGCTGGCCGTCGATACGCAGCATGGGCGGCCCGCCGACCGCCAGGTGCAGGTCGGAGCCGTTTCGCTTCGGAAGGATCGACAGAAACCGATCCACCCGGTTCGTTCCCGACGACTGGGTCTGGTGTTCGCCGACCGCGACGGTCTGCGTCACGCCGTCCCTCCTTCGTCGGCCTGGAGCATCTGCTCGAAGGCCTCCTTGCGCTGGGCCTTGCCGTAGGCGGCGCGCGGCTCGATGGCGCCTTCCTGGACGAGGTTCATCAGCGCCGTATCCATGAGCACCATCCCGGCGGCGCCACCGGTCTGCATGGCGGTCGGCAACTGAAAGGTCTTTCCCTCGCGAATCAGCCCGGCGACGTTCGGAGTGTTGCGGAGCACTTCGTAGGCCGCGACCCGCCCTGTGCCGTCCCGGCGGGGGAGCAGACTCTGCGACAGGACCGCCTTCAGCGAGTCGGCGATCATCATCCGGACCTGATTCTGCTGTTCCGGCGGAAAGGCATTGATGATCCGGTCGACGGTGGACGCTGCCGTCGTCGTGTGAAGCGTACCGAGGACCAGATGACCCGTCTCGGATGCGGTGATCGCCAGGGAAATGGTCTCCAGGTCGCGCATCTCTCCGACGAGGATCACGTCCGGATCTTCGCGCAGCGACTGGCGAAGAGCCTTCGCGAAGGACTTCGAATGGGAGGGGATCTCGCGCTGATTGATCAAGGACTCCTTGTTGACGTGGACGTACTCGATCGGGTCCTCGATGGTGAGAATGTGCGAGTGCTCCGTTTCGTTGATCCGGTCGACCAGGGCGGCGAGCGTCGTCGTCTTCCCGCAACCGGCCGGACCGGTGACGAGCACGAGCCCCTGGCTGAAGGTGCTGATCTCCCGGAAGCTCTCCGGCATGCCGATTTCTGCGAGCGACGGAATTTCGAAGGGCACGAGGCGGAAGACGGCGTTCAAGCCCTTTCGCTGGAAGAAGACGTTGGTGCGAAAGCGTCCGAGATCCTTGTCCTTGTAGCAAAAGTCGACCTGCCGGAGCTCTTCCAGCTCGGCGGCCCGATCCCCGATGATCTGGGGGATCCAATCCCGCATCTGCCCTTCCGTCGTCTCGAAGAGGGGGAGGGCTTCGAGCCGGCCGAGCCGGCGCACATGCGGACGAGTGCCCGTGGCAAGGTGGAGGTCTGACGCTCCGACGGCGCGCGCGTGGTGAAAGAGGTCACGAAGAGAGGGAAGAGGATTCGCCTCGAAGTCGTGCTCCGTGAACGTGCGCGCGGTCCGTGCCGCCGCCTCGGAAGCGGGGATGCCAGCCCGAGCCGCCAGCATGTGCGTCGCCTTGTTGTGGATCAGGGGGTCCGTCACCATCCGCGCGATCTGCTCGAGAAGCGGGTCGACCCTGGAATCCTGAATACGCGCGAACGCCTCGAGAATCTCGAGCCGGAGGTCCGTCGTCCCCTGTTTGAACGCCGCGAGCAGTCCGGGAAGCGCCTCGGGGCTTCCCCAGGCGCCGAGCGCGGCCGCGGCCGAAATATCCGAGTCCGGATCGTGGAGCATCTGGAGGAGAGCCGGCATCCCCCGCTCGTCCCGAATCTCGGCGAGCGCCTGGGCCGCCCGGTCTCGCAACCACCAGTCCGGCCCCTGGAGGAACCGGATGTAGTGAGGCACTACATCCCGTCCCCGGAGCGTCACCGCGATCGAAGAAGCGAGCGCCGCGATCGCTCGATCGGGGTCGTCGTCCCGGTTGAGGAACGCCTGGATGAATTCCGCTCCCAGCGCGTGGAGCCCTTCGATCGCGCGATCCCGAGCGGGCCCGTAGGTGTCGCAGAAAGTGTTCAAGAACGCATCGACGACGCGAGCCGGGTCCTGGGACTCCAGGATCTTCATCGCGAGCTGCCGGACGCGAGGATTCGCGTCCGTGATGAGGGGAAGAATGCGCTCGTTGAAGCGGTCGTCGGAGTCGTTGGCGTCGGCCAGAGCCCCGAGCAACGGCGCGAGAGCGGCGATCGCGGCATCCTGCACCCGAGTCGAATCGGCGTGGCATCGGCGCAGGAGCGGCGGGATGTTGGCCTCCTCCGGGTATTTCGCGACGAGTAAAACGGCCCGGAACCGGATCTCCTCGTCGTCGTGGGCGAGCGCCTCGCGTGCGAGCGCGAGGCTCCTTTTTCCCGATGTCGCTTCCACGATCGCAAAGGCCTTCCGGCGCAGGGAGGCGGACCCGGACGAGAGCGCCGGAAGAATCCCCTCGAGCGCCGCCTCCGAAGGATTCCGGCGCAGCCAGTCGAGAGCCATCAGCCCGACGCCCGGGTCGGGATGGGCGAGCAGGGCGGAAAGGCGCGATCCGAACGCGGCGCCGCCCAGCGTCTCGATGGAAGCGGCGGCGTGTTGGCGCGCGGTGTCCCCGTGGCCCGCCAGAAACGGGAACATCGCCGCCGAGGCGACCTCGAAGGGATAGCGCTGGAGGAGCGCGATTCCAGCCTGCCGGACTGAAGGATCCTCGTTTGCGGCCATCCAGGCGACGTCCTCGGCGTCGAGCGAGGCCTCGGCGGCGATCCGGCGGAACAGTTCGTCCCGCTCCCCGCTGCTCTTCCATTCGTGGGCATGGACCCGGGTCAAGAGCGCGCGCGCCTCGGGCGGAGGCGATCGTCGCGTTTTTGACCACATGAAGAAGAAAGTGTAACCCGCCGGTGCGATCCGGGTCGGGTTCCGGAGGTCCTCGAGCCGTTACCTTTCGACACGAAATTCCCCTAAGGGCCGGGCGGAGCGGGTCGATCGGCTTCCGGTAAGTGCCGTGTTTTCCGTCGAATGTCCCCGCGGCCCCCCCCGGGCACGGGAATCGCTCTTGGACTACTCGATGCTTTGCCCGAAAACCGAATGCTCGAGCGCGGACCGGCCGCAGGCCGGGTTCACCCTCCTGGAGATGCTGATCGTCATCGCCTTGATTGCGATCGTGACGGGTCTCGCCCTTCCGTATTTCCAGAAGGTCTCGCGGCGCAATCAGATCCGCAGCGCCGCGTCGGAGATCCAGACGACGCTTCTCGCGGCGCGGATGCGCGCCGTGCGCGCCAATCGGGCCACGAGCATCTACGTCACGACGGCGACCGCGGGGCAGTCGAGCCACCTTCTGGACACCATTTCGCCGGACCCGCCCGCTCCGACGCCGACGCCGCTGCCGAGGGCGAAGCTCCTCCTTCCGACGAAACAACTGGCCTTCCTAACGCTGCCGACGGGCGGCAAGATCACGTTCGACGGCAACGGGCGCGTCATCGCTCCGGCGCCGCCGCTCTCCGCGGACATCCTCATCGAGGGTCCCGCCGGAGCGACCGACAAGAACCAGATCACGATCCGCACGTCCGCCTCGGGCAAGGTCGAAGTCGTCACGCCCGTGGTGTGGCAATGAGGGGGCACGTCCGGGTCCGCGGCGAGCGCGGCCTGACGCTGGTCGAGCTGTTGATCGCTCTCGCGCTGCTCTCCTTCGTGCTCCTCGGCATCGCGCCTCTCTTCATCATGAGCATGAAGTCGAACTATTCGGCCAATGAGTACACGAGCATCAACGTCCTGGCGCGAGACAAGCTCGAGCAGCTATCGAACCTGAGCTTCACGGACCCCCGTTTGAGTATCGGCGCGCACGGCAACGACCAGCCGCCGAAGCTGCCGGATCCCAAGTCGGGGATTCCGCCGGCCTCGGGAACTCCCGGCGTCGTGAACCCGTACTCCGTGACCTACTACGTGTCCCAGTACTCGGTTCCGTCTCCCGACACGTTTACGAGCTACACGACGCCGTTGCCGCTGACGACCGTGACCCCGGTCGTGTTCACGTCGAACCTCGTCATGGCGGCCGGCCAGGCCTATCAGTTCAAGCGCGTCGACGTCACCGTCACGTCGGCCACCGGGCCCCTCGGAATCGGCTCGAGGATGACGCGGGTGACCGGCTTCATCGACAACCCGGCGCCTCCGGCCAACTCCTCCGTCGCGGATCCGTGCGGATCGGGCGCCCCGCCGTCCTGCACGCCGCCGCCGACGCCCGTGCCGACCCCCACCCCATGATCCGCACACGACCGCTTCGCGAGGGGGGATTCACGCTGATCGAGATGATGATCGTCGTGTTCCTGCTCGCCATCGCGATGCTGGGGCTCCTCGCCGTCTTCGACGCCAGCGCCCGCATCAACAAGAGCGAGCAGGACGTCGCGGACGCCCAGGGGTCGGTGCGCTACGGCATCTATCAGATGACCCGCACGATCCGCGCGGCCGGCGCCGGAGGTCTCTACGTCAGCCAGTCGATCCTGAACGGGAAGGACACGGGGCTTGCGGGCGTCACGGGGGCCGCCAGCTACGACAACGTCACGTCGGCGTCGCTCAAGAACCTGGCGGACGTCCCGGTTCCCGTCCGCGACGGCACGGACATGGTCGAGGTGCGGGGAGTGATCAACTCGCCGCTCCTCGGCTTCGATCAGGGCCACGGCTGCGTGGCGGGGGTCGGATCGGCCCGGATCCCCTGCACCGGAAACCCCCTCGTCTGGACCGCCGCGATCACCGGCACGCTGGCTCTGACGCACGTCAACGACGACGCCGCGAACAACCGCGCCCAGTTCTCGGCGATCGACCTGTATACCCAGTCGGCGACGACCACGGATCCCTTCCTTCTGGTCGTCTCATTCAACGACGAGCTGCACGCGCCATGCGGGATCATGCAGAACTCGTACAACGTGGCGCTCCTGGACGACAAGACGAAGCTCGGGGTCAACGCCACCTTCGGGACGGGCGTCAAGTTCGGTTCGGCGCTCGCCCAGGAGCTCAACAGCGAGGTTCCCGCGACCGGGAGCCAGCCCCCCGTCGCTCTGAACAACGTGCGCCGCGCGGGAATCCTCGACGACATCATCTACTTCATCGACAATACGGACCCCGTCCATCCGGCGCTCGCGCAGGCCACGCGCCGGGGCGACCACTTCGACATCGTGCGGCTGGCTGACGACGTCGAAGACATGCAGGTCGCCTACGGCGTGGACGCGAACGACAACGGCAGCATCGACCGGACGGGCGCCCCGAACACGACGACGGACACGGACGAGAACTTCTCGACGGTCGCGAACAACGACGAATGGCGTCCGAACGTCTTGACGGAAACCCCGAACGTGGCGACGGATTTCTTCGTTCCGGGAACGCCGGAGTCGCACTGTCCGCGGCTCCAGGGCCTCATGATCTCCCTCGTCGCCAAGTCGAAGGACCCCGATCCCACGTACCGCGCGGAAGGCTCGCGCGGCATGGTCGTCATGAATACGCCGGTGACGGCCGGGATTCCGGACGTCGCCCTGTATCCCACGCTGTCGTCGGAGCCGCATTTCCGCCGCAGAGTCCAGACGATCAAGATCAATCTTCGGAACTTCTGACCTCGAGATACCCATGAAGATCTTCGCCGCATCGCCGCTTTCGAGAGGGGCTTCCCGCTCGTCCCGCGCCCGCCGCGGGCAGCGGGGCGCCGCGCTCGTGATCGCGATCCTGGTTCTCGCGATCCTGACCGTGATCGGGATCGCGCTCATGCTGGTGACCAGCACGGAGTCGCGCATCGCCGCGAACGAGTGGTCCGTCAACCGGGCGTTCTACGCCGCGGACTCGGGGATCCGCTGGGCGTCCGCGGAGCTGCGCGCGCCGGCCATCCCGTTGATGAAGCGGGGTGAGTTCAAGACGGCCTTCGGCCAGCTGGTCTTCCGGATGCCGAGCCACATCCATACGAGCGACGCCCTCGGTGGATTCTTCGCGGGCGACGCGTCCGAGACCGGGCTCGAAGTCCGAGTGCAGACGCCGAGTCTCATCGGCCGTCGGCTGCTTCCCATCGGCGGAATCAACCAGAACAACAAGGAATCCACCCTCTATCTGTGGAGCTTCGAAGTGCGGACCGAGGGATCCAACACCGCCGGCAACCCCCTCGTGCCGGACTCTTCCAAAGCACTCGTCGCCGACATCGAGGTCGGACCGTATCCCGAGAAACTGCCCTTTTGAGAGCTGAGGCCATGAACAACAACCCGTTCTCGCATCGCCGCGGTCTGAGGGGCGTCGCCCAGCGACATCGTGTCGCCGTGACGATGCTCCTGCTCTTCGTGAGCGCCTCGCCGGCCCGGCCGGAGGACCGACAGCTCCTCCAGACGAACTCGGGCGCGAACGCAAACGTGATCGTGATCCTCGACTCCTCGAACTCGATGAACCGGGAGTTCACGGACTCCTTCGAGCTGCCGGCCTACATGGACGACTTCATCTACCCGGAGGGAACGACCGCCGTTCCCACCGAGGGGTCGAAGCTCGGCGTCGCGAAGAGCGTGCTCCGCGAGGTCCTGTCGACCAGTCAGAACGTCAACTGGGCGTTCGCCTACTACCGCAACCCCAACCAGCAGTTCGGCGCGGAGGAGACGGCGACGTTCGGCAACCCCGTGAACGGGGCGACGCTCAAGGGCGACAAGCTGAACAACGGCGGCATCGAGTTCCTCTACTT
>JBBQNC010000121.1:0-10061 GCA_038329555.1 Thermoanaerobaculia bacterium | reverse complement strand
CGCCGCCGCTCTCCTCACCCATCCTCTGCGCGTCGCGGCGGATCTCGCCCGGTCGGGGGTCCCGGATCTCCTTCGAACCTTTCTGTTCCTGCCGATCCTCGGAGCGGAATGGCTCCTGCTCGGCCTGCCCGCCCTGATCGTGTACGGGGTCGCGGGCGGAGGGCTGGGCCAGATCTCTCACTTCTCGAACTACTACTCGGCGCCGGTCCTGGCGGTCCTCGGCGTCGCCGCGGCGAAAGGTGCCCGGCGCGTCGCTCTGCGCATCGCACGCCGCACGCGCGGGGCGCGACTCGCCCGAGCGCGCCTCGTCCTGAGGCTCCTCGCGACGGCGACTCTGTTGGCCTGCGCCCTGCGCGGTCCGGGGTACGCCTTCCGCGCTCCGAAGGAGCAACGTCTCGACGTCCGATCGGCGGTCGCGCTCGCCCGGCCGGACGCGAAGCTGGTCGTCCAGGGCTCGCTCTTTCCGCACGCCGGGTACTCGCCCCGTCTCGTTCCTCTGTCGAAGCTCGCGGCGACGGGGCGGGAAGCCTTTCTGCTCGACCCGCTCTCCAATCCCTACCCGTTCTCGTCCGGCGAGCTCCTGGCTTTCCTCGACCGGACCGGCCGGGATCCCCGATACACCCTCCTTCGAACTCCCCGGGGCCTCGTCCTTCTCAACCCGGCTTGGCTGCCGGCCGCGCGGCCCAGCGGGCCAGCTTCGGGTACGGAGGCGCAGGCGGTCCTTCCTTCGCGTGCCGCCACGCTTCGGCCCGGTTCCGGAACCCCGTGACGTCGCGACGGAACCGGTCGAGCGCGAGTCCCCGTGCTGTATCGCCGTTGGCCTCGAGCTTCTCGAGCCCGGCGTCCAGGAGCCGCACGCAGCCAGACGCGGACCCGCCGCTCGACGCCTTGAAAAGGGCGGCCGCGATCTGAATCAGGCCCTGCAGCAGGAGCCGCCCCTCTCCTCTTTCGCGAAGCCACACCTCTTCCCAGACCTCGTGCGCCTCGAAGTAGCGCCCCGCGTTGAAGAGCGCGCGCCCTCGCTCGACCGCGTCGGGAACTGGCGTCAGAGGCCGGGAGGGACCCGATCTCAATCGGCGAACTCGAACCGCCCCTCGGGCAGCTCGGGCGTGAGAAACCAGTTTTCATTCGGCTTCAGCTCGAGGGTCCTGCGCCTCCGTGCGTCTTCGAGGAGAAGATCCCGCACGCCGCGTCCCGCGCCGCCCACCGTGCCGATCCGGGGACAATCCCGCCACACGTCGTACCCTCCGCCGCCGGCCGCCCGGTACGAGTTGATCGCCACCGAGAAGCTCTCGTCGTCTCCCACGTCCTTGCCGTTGCGCCGCAGGAAGAGAAGGCGATTGCCCTCGGGCCTCGTGGGATCGAGCGCGTACTCGGCGCCGTCCAGCGTGTCGCAGTTGTAGCCCCAGACGGACGGGTTCCGCTTCCAGACGGGCTGCCCGTTCTGGACCCCGATTCCGGACACGCAGCGGCCGGCGCTCTCCAGGGCCTTCCGGACCTGCCGTCCCGTCGCGCGAACCGTGACGAGCGAGTTCTCGTACGGATAGAACGCCCAGATCTGGCGGACCGTCAGCGGCCCGGGAGCCCAGTCGGGAAGAGTCCCGGGCAGGAGCGAGGCGAAGGAGAGGTCGGCGCGGCCCTCCCGCCTCTGAACGCCGTGCAGCCAGTCGAGGACGCCGTTGTCGGCGGTGCGGGCGTTGCGCACGGAGCCGGGCGACGCCAGCGCGGCGATCGGCTCCGCGAGCACCTTCATCGCGGCGCCGTGCTCGGCGGAGACGAGCCGGACGATCGCAGAGTCGGGAGCGACCTCCGCCATCGGCAGGTTCTTCCCCGTGACCCCGGTCACTTCGAAGCGGGCGCCCCTCTTCGCGAGAACGAGGTCGAACCGCGTCAGCACGTTTCCGAAACGACCCGGCTGCGACACCCAGGTTTTCCCGACTCGTCTCGGCTCGATGATCGTGTGGGTGTGCCCCGTCAAGAGAAGATCGATCCCGGAAACTTCGTTCGCGATGGCCCACGCCTGGTTTTCGACCTCCGTGGCGTCCTCCCGGCCGGTCGCGAGATCGCGCTCGAAGCCCTGGTGCGTGATGACGATGACGACGTCGCATTTCTCCCGGCCCCGGAGGATCGGAACGAACCGCCGGGCGGCGTCGGCCGAGTCCAGGAAGCGCAGGCCCGCGTAGTTTCCGGGGGGCTCCCAGCCGGGGACGTTCTTGGTCGTCAGCCCGAGGATCCCGACCCGGACGCCCGCCACCTTCCGGATCAGATAGGGCTCGAACGCCGGACGGCCGTCTTCACGGACGATGTTCCCCGACAGCCATGGGAACTTCGCCTCCCGGCGCGACGATTCGAGCCGCGCCATCCCGTAGTCGAACTCGTGGTTGCCCACGGCCATCGCGTCGTAACCGACCGCGTTCATCGCCCGGATCGTCGGGTCCGAGGCGCCCTCCGAACGAAAGGCGACCGCCTGCATCGGGGTCCCCTGAATCGTGTCGCCGGAATCGAGCAGGAGAATCGAGTCGCCCCCGGCGCGGGCGGCGGAGACCGCCGTCGCGATCCGCGCGAGCCCCTCTCTCCAGTCGCGGTCGGAGAGCTCGTCGGTGGGATCGACGTGGCCGTGCAGATCCGACGTGTGAAGGATCGTCAGCGTCGCCGCCGGGGAGGCGATCGCGAACAGCAAGACTGCCAGCGAAAGGAAGACGCGGCGTTGCGCCCGGCGATTGATGATGACGATGTCTCCCTGGGAGCGCGCGAAGTAAATCACCGCGAATCGCCCGGGTCAAATGCCACGGAACGTGTGCAAGCGACGGATAGAATCGCGGCGTGGCACCTCCGCCGAAGCCCGCGATCCGGAAGGTCGCGGCGCCGCGTCGCGTCCGCTTTCCGAGGGAATCGCTCGACGACAAGCGCCGGCGCGCGAGGATCGTTCTCCGACGGCTGGCGAAGACGTACCCGGACGCGCGCTGCGCATTGAACTTTTCCTCGCCGCTGGAGCTCCTCGTCGCGACGGTCTTATCCGCGCAATCGACGGACGCGCGCGTGAATCTCGTCACGCCGGCCCTCTTTCGCAAGTACAGGACCGCGGCGGACTACGCCCGGACGGCCCCCGGAGAGCTCGAAAACGACATCCGCAGCACCGGCTTCTTCAACGCCAAGGCGCGGAGCCTTCGGCGCGCCGGAGCGGCCATCGCCGCGGAACACGGCGGCCGGGTGCCTCAGACCATGGACGAGCTCGTGCGACTCTCCGGAGTCGGACGCAAGACGGCGAACGTGATCCTCGGGAACGCGTTCGGCAAGGACGAGGGGTTCGTCGTGGACACCCACGTCGGCCGGGTCACCCGCCGGCTGGGCTTCACGCGGGAGACGGATCCCGTCAAGGTCGAGCAGGATCTGAACGTCCTGGTTCCTCAGGGACAGAGGACCATGGCCGCGCATCGGCTCATCTTCCACGGCCGCCAGATCTGCGTGGCGCGCCGGCCCCGGTGCGAGATCTGCCCCGTCAATCCTCTCTGCCCCAAGATCGGCGTGGCATGAGCGGCGGGAGAGCCCCCGGCGCCTATCTCTCAGGCGCTATCGAGCACGCAGCGGACCTCGGGACGGGCTGGCGGGCGCGCGTCGGCGGGTTCCTCGCCGGGACGTTCGGCCATCGCGTCTACGACCCCTCCACGGACGAGAAGAAGAACCTCACGGAGGAGGAGCTCCGCGGCTTTCGCCGCTGGAAGCTCGACGACCCCGGCCGCTTCCGAGCGGTCATGCGCAAGATCATCCAATGGGACCTCGAGCGGATCGAACGGGACAGCGATTACGTCGTGGCGTACTGGGACGCGGCCGCGGCGAAGGGCGGTGGAACGGCCGCGGAGATCACGTTCGCCCACCGCCTCGGCCTCCCCGTGTACCTCGTTCTCGGAATGGCGCCGGCGGAGGCCTCGGGATGGATCCTCGGCGCCTCGGACGAGGTCTTCGCGAGCTTCGAAGCGCTCGAGGCCTCGCTTCGCGGAAGGTTCGGTCCGGCCCGCTGATCCGGCCCCGCGAGGACCGGAGGTGGCAAAGCGAGGGGTGGATATAACATCCGCCCTCCATGTCGCTCATCAAGACGCACCTCGGCTGGATCGAAGTCATCTGCGGGAGCATGTTCTCCGGCAAGAGCGAGGAGCTCATCCGCCGGCTCCGGCGGGCGATCATCGCCAAACAGCGGGTCCAGATCTTCAAGCCCGCAATCGACGGACGATACTCGGAGGCGGAGATCGTCTCCCACAGCGAGATGCGCCTTCCCTCGATATCGGTCGCCTCGAGCGAGGAGCTCCTGGCGAAGGTGAACCACGACACCGAGGTCGTGGGCGTGGACGAGGCCCAGTTCTTCGACGCGGGGCTGATCGCGGCGTGCGGGCTCATGGCCGACCAGGGCAAGCGGGTGATCGTCGCCGGCCTCGACAAGGACTATCGGGGCCATCCCTTCGAGCCGATCCCTTCCCTGATGGCTGTGGCCGAGGACGTCACGAAGACCCTGGCGATCTGCGTGCGTTGCGGGTCGCCCGCCAACAACACGCAGCGGCTGGTCGAGAGCGAAGAACGGGTCGTCGTCGGCGCGCAGGGACTCTACGAGGCCCGTTGCCGCCGCTGTTTCGAGCCGCCGCCGGGTGCGTGAGCCCGCCGTTTTTCACGCTTTTGCCAACGATTCCGGGCTCCGATCCGAGATTTCCGGAGGGGCGGCGGATAACCCTGTCGAAATGCCTGTGGAAAGAGGCGAAAAAAGGCGAAATCCAACGGTCGCCGTCCGGTTTGCACCGACTCCTGTGCGAAACGGTAAAGGCTTCTCCATCAACGAATTGGCGGGTTGCGCCGAAATCCCGGCGCCGGTGGGGCAGGCCGGCGAGCGCGCGGGATTCGTTTTCCACACCGGCAACCGCCTACCCGCGTTGCACTTAACTCCCGATTAACGTGCGGAAGCGTACTCTCCGAACACGGATTTCAGGGAAGAGACGATCTCTCCGAGCGTCGCTCCCGCTTCCACCGCGGCGAGGATGGGCGGCATGAGATTGCGGTCGCCGGACGCGTCGCGGGTGAGAGTCCCGAGGCTGCGAGCAGCGGCGACAGCGTCGCGCCGGGCCCGGAAGGCGGCCAGGCGTGAGATCTGGTCTCGCTCGACGTCCGGGTCCACCGAGAGCGTCGGAGGGCGCACGTCGGCCTCCTCCCGGAAGGCGTTCATTCCCACGACGATCCGCCGCCCGTCCTCGACCTCCCGCTGCGCCGTGTAGGCGGCCTCTTCGATCTCCCGCGCGAAGAAGCCGTGCTCGATCGCGGCCACCGAGCCGCCGAGTTCGTCGATCCGGCGGATGAGGGCAGCGGCCCGCTCGCGGATCTCCGAGGTCCAGGCTTCGACGAGGTGGGAACCTCCCAGCGGATCGGCGACGTCGGCGACCCCGGACTCGAACGCGATGACCTGCTGCGTCCTCAGCGCGAGCCGCGCGGATTCCTGCGTCGGCAGCGCGAGAGCCTCGTCGGCGGCGTTGGTGTGGAGCGACTGGGTTCCTCCGAGGACCGCGGCGAGCGCCTGGAGCGTCACGCGGACGGCGTTGACGTCCGTCTGCTGCGCCGTCAGGGTGGATCCCGCCGTCTGGACGTGAAATCGCAGCCGCCACGACCGCGGGTCCTTCGCGCCGAATCGGTCGCGGACGATTTCGGCCCAGAGGGCGCGCGCGGCCCGGAACTTCGCGACCTCCTCGAAGAAGCTCGAGTGCGCGTTGAAGAAGAAGGATATGCGGGGCGCGAAGTCGTCCACGGAGAGACCCCGTGCCAGAGCCGCTTCAACGTAGGCGATGCCGTTCGCGAGCGTGAACGCGACTTCCTGCACCGCCGTCGAGCCGGCCTCCCGGATGTGGTACCCCGACACAGAGATCGTGTTCCAGCGGGGAACCTGGTCCTGGCAGAACTCGAACACGTCTGTCGTGAGCCTCAGGGAGGGCCGGGGCGGGAAGATGTAGGTGCCGCGGGCGACGTACTCCTTCAACATGTCGTTCTGGACCGTTCCCGAGAGGTCCCCCCAGGGAAGGCCGCGCTCGCGCGCGACGGCGAGGAGGAGGGCGAGGAGAATCGGCGCCGTCGAATTGATCGTCATCGAGATCGAGACGCGGTCGAGGGGAAGACCCTCGGTGAGAATCCGCATGTCTTCGAGGGTCGCGATCGCGACACCGACGCGACCGACCTCGCCGCGCGCGGAGGGGTCGTCCGAGTCGTACCCCATCTGGGTTGGCAGGTCGAAGGCGACGGAGAGCCCCGTCTGCCCCTGCTCCAGAAGGTATCGGTACCGGCGGTTCGACTCGGCGGCGGAGCCGAATCCGGCGTACTGGCGCATCGTCCAGAAGCGGGAACGGTAGCCCTCGGGCGAGATCCCGCGGGTGAACGGGAACTCACCCGGGGGCGGCGGCAACTCCCCCGGCGGGGGCGACACATAGAACGACGCGATCGGAATGCCCGAGCTCGTCTCTGCGGGCGGGGAGGGGCGGGAGTCCTTGTCGTCACGCTGGTCCCCGTCGTTGCCCTTGCCCTTGCCCTTGCCCTTAACCGTGACCCGCTCCTTCAGGGAGGTCTCCGGACCTGGATCCGGAGTGGAGGTCTTTTGAGGCTTGTCCGGGAGGGACGTCTTCTTGCCCACGCCCGGATTCTGGCACGGGAGGAGGGACCGCGGCGGTTCGAGGAGCCTGCCGTCCGGTCGCCCGTTTTCTGTGCTCCTCCCGTACAATGGTGCTTTCCAGTGACTGACCATTTTCGCGGACGGCTGGAGGTCTTCAGCTTCGCCGATCTCCTCCAGTGGATGGAGCTGAACCACCGCTCCGGGAGGCTCACCTTTTCCCAGGGGCGTGATCGCCGGGTCCTCGACTGGCGCGAGGGGGAGATCGTCTACGTCTCCGGAGCTCTCCCCCGCCACCGGCTGGGCGTCCATATCCTGAGAAGCGGCGCGCTCCCGGCCGCGACCCTCTACGACCTGCTCGCGCGCAATTTCACGAGCGACATGAACCTGACGCGCCTGATCCTGGACGGCTCCCACGACACGCTCGACGGGCTCTCGTTGCGCGTGGAGGAGCTCGCCCGGCGACTGCTCTTCGAGATGTTCGGTTGGAACGAGGCGCGGTTCGAATACGACCCGGAGCACCGGGTCCAGCCGATTCTGCGAATCGGCCTGACCCTGCGCGGGCAGGCCCTCGCCTTCCAGGGCGTGAAGAACCTGGACGACACGGAGCGCCGGCGCCCTCGCCGCCGCAAGGATTCGGTCGAAGCTTGGGACTCCCCCTTCGAGCGCGGGGAGACCGAGGAGCGGTTCTGGGATCTCCTGGAGCATACCGACACGACACTTCCCGCGGACGAAGCGCGCAAGCTCTACCGGGCTTTCTTCGAATTCGTCGAGAGCATCCGTTACCTCGCCGAGCGCCCGGTCGCCATGAGGCCGGTCTTCGAGGACACAGCGGTCATGCTCTCCGAGCTCCTGAAGAAGAAGCCTTTCGACCGAAAGGCCGTCATCCCCGTCGCCGCGCTCGATCCCTTCCTGACGCTCGACATCCTGATTCTGGCGAACGCGCTCTCGGTCGACCGGGACAACGCCGTCGGGACGGTGCCGGACGCCGTCGAGCGTCTGGGGGGGCGGGCCGTGATGGTTCTGATCGACCGGCTCACGGCCGCCGACTACCAGCGGGTGCCCGAATCCGACGCGGTCGCCCGGACGCTCCGCCGGGCGAGTGTCGCCGCCGCGGTGGCCGCCGGGCGCTACGCCGAGCGCTACGGGACGACGCGCGAACGCGGGTACACGCTCGGTCTCCTCCATGCGATCTGTTACTCCGAGATCTTCGAGGTCTTCCGGTCCCTGGACTTCCCGCCCGGCCCCTTCCGCGCGGCGGCGCTCGAGGCCTACCGGACGACGCTCGGCCTCCGGCTCGCCGAGAGCTGGAGCCTCCCCCCGGACTTCCAATCGGTCATCTCCGACGACGGCCGCGATCAGAGCGAGGCGGCCGCCCTGATCCGAACGGCCCGCGGGACGGTCCCGGGCTGCGCGATCGGGACCCTCGGCCAGGAGTCCGTCGACCCGCTGCTGACCGACGAGATCGCGGCGGAAGTGAACCTGGTCTTCGAATTCCTGGGCCTGGGGCCGCTTCAGACGAATCGCGCATCCCGCCCCTAGGGCCAGCACTCAACCCGCTCCTGCGGCGAGACCTGGCCCGATCCTCAAGACTCTCTCAAAGTGGAATCGTTCGAGGACGGTGTGCGTTGGAAGGCGCGGGTGAAAAAAATGAAGATCGAGCGCCTCCTGACGATTCCCGCCGCGATTCTCCTGGCCGCGTCCGCCTCCGCGCAGGACCCGGCGACGTCCCAGACCGCGCCATCGTTTCGCGAGTCGGTCGAGGTCCGCGTGATGGACTTGGACGTCTCGGTGACGGACTCGCGCGGAAACCCCGTCCCCGACCTGAACAAGGAAGACTTCCGGATCTCGGTGGACGGCAAGCCGGTCGGCATCGACTACTTCACGCGCGTCGCGGAGGGGACGATCCACTCGCCCGACCTGGGCACCGCGTCGCCCGATCTCGTCCTCGCCGAGTACCGGAAGGGGGCGGACGCCTACGTCCCCCGCCAGTTCCTCATGTACGTCGACATCGGAAACCTGTCGCCCGGGAGCCGCAAGCGAGGCGTCGAGGCCCTGCGCGACCTGGTGACCCGGATGGGTCCGGGGGACCTCGGGCGGGTAGTCCTCTACGACCGGCGGGGCCGGGAGCAGAGCACGTGGACGGGGAGCAAGGAAGAGCTCTTCGGGGCACTCGACAAGGTGGAGCACGCCGGCGTCGGGATGTCGCGTCTCGTCGCGGAGCAGCAGGCGATCCGAGGCATCGACCAGACCCGCGACCAGCGGACGCGCGCGGCGTACGCGCGCAGCTACGCTGAAGAGGAGCGCGCCGCCGTCGAGAACCTCCTGCGCGACATTTCGGCGGAGCTCACAACCCTGACCGCCCTGCCCGGAAAACGGGCGTTCGTCTTCGTGTCCGGGGGCTTCGACGCCCAGCCGGGTTACGCGATGTACGAGTACGCGCTCGGGCGCTTCAACATGGGACTCTCCGCGTTCGACGCGCGGAGCACCGCGAATGTGATCGACTCGCTCATCAAGAAGGCCAACGCGTCCGAGGTGACCTTCTACACGGTCGACGCGCGGGGGCTGACGGCCGAGGGCGGCAACGTGGGAGACGACCATCCCCTCCTGTCGCGGCCGGGCGTCTCGTTCACGGCTCGCCAGGACAGCCAGGCGGGCCTTCTCAGTCTCGCGAACGAGACGGGCGGCATCGCGCTCCTGAATACGAACGCTCTCGTCCGCGGACTCGAGCGGATCTATCAGGACGCCTCCACGTACTACTCCGTCGGTGTCACTCTCTCGAACCTTCCGGGCTCGGGATTTCGGAACGTCCGCGTCTCGGTCACCCGACCCGGGGTCGTCGTTCGGGCCCGCCGCAGCTTCGCGCCCCGCACTCCCTCCGACCGCGCCAGCGACGTGGCGCAATCGGCCCTGCGGTCGAACGTGCAATACCGGGGCATCCCCGTCTCCCTGTCGATCGCGCCCCCGGCGAGGCAGAAGAAGTTTTTTTCGGTGCCTGTCGTCGTCACGATGCCGGCCTCGAGCCTGACGTTTCTTCCCGACGCCAAGGGCCGCCGGGCCAACGCCGAGATCTACTTCGGAGTCATGGATGACGCGGGCCGCATGAGCGACATCACCCGGACGGAGACGAGCTTCACGCTTCCGGAGGACGCTCCCGCGGATGCGCCCGTGCGCTACAACGCGGAGCTCACCGTTCGAAAGGGCAACGCCCGCGTGGTGGTGAACGTGCGAGACCGGGAGACCGGCAAGATGGGCACCGCGAAAGCGGACGTGCACGTCGAATAACGCGCACGCGGCCCACGATGCGAAGAAGGGCGGCGCGAGCCGCCCTTATCGTTTCTGGTCGCGAAGATCGGAAGAGAGGAAGAGAGGAAGAGAGGAAGAAAGGACGAGAGGAAAGAAAGGAAGAAAAGAAGAGAAAGGGGGGCGATCT
>JBBQNC010000120.1:0-10074 GCA_038329555.1 Thermoanaerobaculia bacterium | reverse complement strand
GCGCGATTGGGCTCTTTCTGACCACCCTCACCTTTGTCTTGACGACGCCGGGGGTCTGGCAGCCGGGCTATGGCTTCCCGTTCCCCTCCCCAATGCCGGGGCAATTTCTGTTGAAAGACCTGATGCTGCTCGGCGCGGCGAGCTGGACGGCTGGGGAAGCGCTCCGTGCGACTGGCGGTTATCCGAGCCGGTGACGCTCGAACGAAACGCCCGTGCGGGCGAAGTTGGCAAAGCTGAATGGAACCGCTTTTGATCGCGCCTACGTCGCGAACATGGTCGAAGACCACGAAACGGATGTCACCACGTTCGAGGCGGTGGCGAAAACCGCGACCGACGTCAAAGACTTCGCAGCCACCTGCAAGTGATCCGTGCTTTCGCCGCCAAGATGGAACCTCAAGTCGAAATGACGAGATCGCGTTGCGAAACCCCGCGACTCGTCCAGCGATGGAGGCGGTATTGGAAACCGGCCTCTCGCACGAGGCGCGCCCAGAGACGCCAGCGAGGATGGGGCGCAGGATTCGACCGTGGGATGTCTGAGAAGCTGACTCGACGGGGGGGCGATGTCAAAACGGATCCTCGTCATTGAAGACGACCGGGACATCGGGCGGTTGCTCGAGATCCACCTGCGCGACGCCGGGTGGGACGTGGATCAGGCGGCGGACGGCAGGGAGGGACTCGACCGCGCCCTGGCCGGGGGACACGATCTCGTCGTTCTCGACCTGACGCTCCCGGGGTTGGGTGGCCTCGAGATCTGCCGCCGCCTGCGGGAGCATCCCGTCTGGGTCCCGATTCTGATGCTGACCGCGCGATCGGCCGAGATCGATCGCGTGCTCGGGCTCGAGACGGGAGCGGACGATTACTTGACGAAGCCGTTTTCCGTCCGGGAGCTCGTCGCGCGCGTGCGGGCGATTTTCCGGCGGATGGAGGCCACCGGCTCACCGGGGCCGGGTCACACCCTGACGTCCGGCGAGCTGACGATCGACGCGGAGAAGCGCCGGGTCCTCCTGCACGGCAAGCCCGTCGAGCTGACCGCGCGCGAGTTCGATCTGCTACGCCACTTCGCGCAACATCCGGGCCGTGTCTACACGCGCGCGGAGCTGCTGGACTCCGTATGGGGCTACGGGCACGAGGGGTACAGCCACACGGTCAATTCCCACATCAATCGCCTTCGCGCCAAGATCGAGGACGATCCCTCGAACCCCCGGTATATTTTGACCGTCTGGGGCGTCGGCTACAAGTTCTTCGACGTGGAAGAGAAGAGATAGGCCTTGTTCCGAACGCTCTACGCGAAGCTCGCGGCGGTCCTGCTGGTTCTCTTTCTTCTTTTCGGAGTGTTCCACGTTGCCTCGACCTTCGTGACGACGCGCCTCTACCTCCAGGAGGTTGATCAGCGGCTGAACCGGACCCTCGCCTCTCATCTGGCGTCCGAAGAGATCCTCATGATCAATGGGCGAATCAACCATAAGGCGCTCGAGCGAGTCTTCCACATGCTGATGGTCATCAATCCTTCGATCGAGATCTACCTACTCGACCCCTCGGGCCGAATCCTCGCCTTCTCCGCGCCACCCGGGACGGTCAAGCGGGAGCGCGTCGGCTTGGAGCCGCTTCGCCGCCTGCTCGCGGGAAGAGAAAGGCTGCCGATTCTCGGAGACGACCCGCGCGACGGGCGTCGGCAAAAAGTCTTCTCGGTGTCGGCACTGCCTGCCCACTTGTCTTCGGCCCAGGGTACGACCCAAGGGTTTCTCTACGTCATCCTCGGCGGCGAGCAGTACGAGTCTGCGGCGGCGCTGTTGCGTAACAGCTACGTGCTCAACGAGAGCGCGCTGGCCGGCGTCGCCGCCGTACTGCTCACGACTCTTGCGGGCCTTGTCCTCTTTCGCATGCTGACGAGACGGCTCCGGACCCTGACGGAATCGGTCGACCGTTTCACGAGCAGCGGGTCCTCGGAAATTCCGATGGATCTCCCGGCGCGCCTGTCGGGAGACGAGATTGAGCAGCTCGCCGGGTCGTTCCGGCTCATGACCGATCGCATCGCAGAGCAGGTGCGCAGGCTGAAGGAAACGGACGAGCTGAGGCGAGAGCTGGTCGCCAACGTGTCGCACGATCTGCGAACTCCGATTGCGGCCATTCGAGGCTATCTCGACACACTCCTCTTGAAGGAAGGGACTCTTTCGGCAGCCGAGAGGCGCGACTACCTCGAGACCGCGGCCCGACATAGCGAGAGGCTGGGCAAGCTGGTTTCCGAGCTCTTCGAGCTGGCGATTCTCGACGCGCGGCAAGCCTCACCGGAGCTCGAACCCTTTTCTCTCCCGGAGCTCGTCTCCGACACCACTCAGAAGTTTCGGCTGACCGCGGAGAACAAAGGGGTCTCCCTGACCGCCGCTCCTCCTCCTTCCGACCTCCCCTTCGCACGAGGGGACATCGGCCTCGTCGAGCGCGTGCTCGACAACTTGATCGACAACGCGCTCCGCTTCACACCGGCGGGGGGTACCGTGACCGTCTTCCTTCGGCCGGAGGAGGACGGCGTTCTCTCTATCACTGTCGCCGACTCGGGCTCCGGCATCGCCGCCGAAGATCTGGCCCATGTCTTCGAACGTTTCTACCGCGCGGCTCCCCGCGAATCGGCCGCCACGGGGGGAGCCGGCCTCGGCCTGGCTATCGCCCAACGAATCGTGGAACTTCACGGTGGCCGAATCGAAGTCGAGAGCGCTCCCGGGGCGGGATCTCGCTTCCGATTCCGGTTGCCGTCGGTGGAGACTCGAAATCGCAAGAACGACCGCCGGGCCGTGACCGAAGCGTGACAACTCCGTGTCAGGCTCATGAGCCGGTCGGGTATCCGGGGACGCGTCGGGGAAGCCCCCACCGCCTGCGGTGTCGGACGCGAGCCCGAGCCGTCCCCGGATACCGGACCGCTCGGGAAGATGGAAAGCGAAACGAACCGGCTCGAGAATCGGTGGACCGCCGGGCATGTCGCCCGACGGGAAATGTTAGAGGAGGCCTTGTGAAGAGAATCGCGCTTTGGTCCCTATCGGCTCTGCTGTGTACGGGCTTCGTGGTCGCTCAGGACGCCATGAAGAAGGACGACCACATGAAGAGCGACTCGAAGATGATGTCCGGCAAAATGATGACCGCCAAGGGCATGGTCACGAAGGTGGACGAGTCGGGCCAGATGATGATGATGAAGGACAGCAAGGGCAAAGAGATGATGATGAACTGGGACGCGAACACCAAGGTGATGGGCGACATGAAGGAAGGCTCCAAGGCGACCGTCAAGTACATGATGATGGACGGCAAGATGATGGCGCACGAAGTCAAGATGTCGGGAAAGAAGATGATGTCCGGCAAATCGATGTGACGCTTCCCAGGATTTCTTGACCGCGGCCGGCCCTTCACGGCCGGCCTTTTTTCTCCTCTCCCGGAGCCGGCTCGGCGTCCGTGGAACCCTGGAACAGGAGGCCGCGCTTGAGGTTCAAGAGTCTCACTCGATTCGGCGTCGCTGCAGCCGCCGCGCTGCTCGCCGGGAACGTCCTTCTCGCTAGAGGCTCACCGGACGACGGCATCGGCGTGGCGTCCGACGGACCGGGCGGCGCAGAAGCGCTGGCGCTCGCGCCGGACCTGTCGTTCACGAATGACTCCTCGAGCAACTTCCCGATTCGCGGCCGGAATATCGAAGACGGACTGATCGCAGCCGACCGCCCGACTGTCATTTTCTTCGGCACTTCGCACTGCTGGAACACGAATAGAGAGGCCGAACGCTTCGTCGCCCTCTACGCGAAGGTCAAGGCGACGGCGCGTTTTCTCGTCGTCGATCTCGAACATCCGTCCGCGGGTCAGAAGCCGCTCGTTTCGAAGTTCTATCGTGGCTATATTCCTACGCTCGCGTTTCTCGACTCCTCCGGAAGGGCGATCTACAACGATGCGGGAGAGACGTCCGGCCGGCGGAGAGACACCGCGAGGCTCGAGGAGATCCTCGAGAAAGCGAAAGGGGGCGGACGATGAGGACGCTCATCGCGGTCGCCTCGATTCTGTTTCTGGTTCCGGCGGCGCACACACAGCAGACCGCCAGGAGCTCGTCCGGCCACTTTCGGAAGCCGTCGATAGACGAATTGCGCAAGAAGCTGACCCCTCTCCAGTATCACGTGACCCAGGAGGAGGGCACGGAGCCAGCCTTCCACAACGAGTACGACGACAACCATCGCCCCGGAATCTATGTCGACATCGTCTCGGACGAGCCGCTCTTCTCCTCGCTCGACAAGTTCGACTCCGGAACGGGCTGGCCGAGCTTCACGAAGCCGCTCGAAAGCTCGAATATCCGCACGAAGAGAGACGCGAGCATCGGGACGCCGAGAATCGAGGTCCGCTCGGCGCAGGCCGACTCGCACCTGGGCCATCTTTTCGACGACGGCCCGCCTCCGTCGCACCGGCGGTATTGCATGAACTCGGCGGCGCTTCGCTTCATCGCCGCGGACAGGCTCGTCGAAGAGGGTTTTCGGCAGTATGCTTCGCTTTTCGAAAAGACAAAACGATGACCACGGCGAGCGTCTTCCGACGGGCAGTCCGGGCGCGGCTTCTTGGGGCGCTCGCCGGAGTCCTGCTTTCCGGGGCAGTTTCCGCCGCGCCATTGCCGGCGTCTCCCGGCGCACCCGACGTCGGCCAGAAGGCTCCGGAATTCCGATTGCCCGACGCGCACGGCGCGATCGCCGGTCTTCCAGAGGCCGAGTCGCGTGCCGAGAAGTCCCCGAGGAATTGGACTCTCCTCGTTTTCTATCGCGGCTATTGGTGACCCTTCTGTAACTCCGAGTTACGGAGCCTTCAGGAGAAACTGGCCGAGATCGAGGCGCGCGGCGTCCGTGTCCTCGCCGTCAGCGTCGACCCGCCGGACGTCTCAGCCTCCCTGGCCGGAAAGCAGGGGTACACGTTTACCCTGCTCTCCGACCCGAAGGCCGAAGTGACCCGGCGCTATGACCTGCTACATCCCGGAGCCGGCCCGAAGGGCGCCGACATCGCCCGTCCCGCCGAGTTCCTGATCGACCCATCGGGCACCGTCCGATGGCGGAACCTGACGGAGGATTACAAGGTCCGGATTCGCGGAACGCAGGTGCTGGAGGCACTCGATTCGCTGGGCGTGGGCGCCAGGATGCCGGCGTCTCGCTGATTACACCTCTGGCGGGTTCTTTTTTCGGAGCTTCTCTCCCTCGGACCGGCCGGGCGACAGCGTGGAGTCGCGGTTCAAGTCCCCTTCGTCCTGCAGGGCCGGAGACGAACTTTCGGGGGCACGGCCGGCACCCATCCGGATCTCCCGCCACTTCAGCTTCCAATCGGCCCATCGGTGCGCCGGGGCCTTGTAGCCGTACGCGCGCCAGCGGCCCGGCTCGACCTTGCCCTTCGACTCGACGAACCGGCTGAAGCGTCCGGTCCAGGCGTCGAAATCCGCGTAGACGTCCTCGGAATTCATGTCTTCCGCCTGGTTGTCGCCGTACTTCTTTCCTCCACCGAAGAGCTTGTAGGTCCAGAGCTCGTCCGGCACTTCGATGCCGCTGTACCGGCACTGCCAGACGAGAGGGCCGTACAGGTCGCGGCCGTTCTCCGGCTCCTGCTCGGGATCAAACCACTCCTTGTGGCCGGCGCGGAGCTTCTTCGGCCGACCGTTCTCGTCGAGCTCGTCTCCGCCTCCGTCGCCGTAGCAGGAGAACGCCGCCGTGCGGCCCTCGAGATGCGGCTGAGAGAGCTCCTCCCACTCCGGCGAGTGCTCGAGTTCCATCGCGATCTCGGGATTCTTGTGCTCGATCAGGTCCTCGCGCAGATTTCCGCCGTCCATGCAGACGAGGCGGTCGAACATCAGCTTCAGGTTGCTCGTCGGGCCGTACCAGTTGATGGGACCGATGATCGCCCACGCGTCCGCGAGATCGAGCCGAGAGTAGAGGTCGAGATCCCACAGGAGCCCGCGAGGATCAGGACGCGGAAGGGTCGGATCGAAGTCGGGAGCCCGCCGCTCGCGTCGTTGGGCTTCACGCTATTTCCCCTGCTTGTTGAGACTCCAGTCGTAAGGGATGAATTCGACCCTCCAGTCGGCCGGGATCTTTTCGTTTCGGTACGAGTTGGCGTACGCGATCAACGACGGCGCCTTCTTGAGGAAGTCCTTCTCGTAGAACTGAAGGATCTGCGAGAAACGGACGGTCTTCTTCGCCGGCTGGAGCGATACGTTTCGCTCCTCCGCGAAGAAATACTTCGCCCCCCGATCCAAGGCGGCATTCACCGTGTCCGCGGCGAATGGCTCGCGTGGGAGGCGCGGGCAGCTCTTTGCCATGCAATTGAGCGCAAAGTGGACCCGGGGATCTCCGAGAGGACGGACGGTGGAGTTCTCGAGACCATAGAGGGAGACGTACCGACCGCCCATGTCGAATCGGTTCTTGTAGAAGAACGTCTTCTTGACCTTCTCCAGGTTGGGAGGAGAGTCCGAACGGATCACGTCGTATATCGCGAGGGCGTTGTATGCGTTGACGTAGTAGGCGAGCCTCGCCTCGACCGTCGGAAATGTCTCCGTGGCCGAATCGGGACTCGTTTTCGCAACCCAGGCCAGATACGTCTCCAGGTCGGAGGGATCGTGGGCGATCCCCTGGAAGTCGACCTGCCCCCGATCGTTGACGTGCTTCGAAAGGACGCGCGACCAGGCCTTTTCCGGCGACTCCACGCCTTCCTTCATCGTCCGAGGTGGCGCTATGCGCGTTCCGCACGCCGACAGAGTGAGGCACGCCGCGGCGACGAATCCGATCGCCTTTCTCATCATGGAGGGGCCGGTTGCAATCGGCGTACCCGCATTTCGAGAGAAAAAGAGTGCATCCAAGCGGGTGCTCGCGTGCGTATCCAATCGATATCCGAACCGTGCGACCCCACTTAGAGCGCTCCCGATGAAGCGGAGAGGGGCGGGAGGTCGGTCGCGTGTCTCGAATCGGAAGGGTGGTCCTGCCGGCGCCTGGAAGTGGATTGCGGCCGGCGTCGCGGCGGCCGCGTTGTTCGCCGCCTGGCGGCTTCTGCCCCTCAAGGAGTGGCTGGGCGCCTTCCAGAGCTGGATCGGAGGCATGGGCGCCTTGGGCGGCGTGGTCTTCGGAGCCGCTTACATCGTCGCGGCGCTCCTGTTCGTTCCTGGCGCCGCGCTCACCGTCGCGGCGGGCGTGGCTTTCGGCCTCGTGTGGGGAACGATCGTCGTCTCGGTGTCCTCCACGGTCGCCGCGGCGCTCGCGTTTCTGATCGCGCGTTACGCAGCTCGCGAGCGGGTCAGCAAGCTGGCTCATCGAAACGAGCGATTTGCAGCCATCGACCGCGCAATCGGGGAGAACGGATGGAGGGTCGTTGGATTGCTTCGGCTTTCGCCCGTCGTGCCGTTCAGTCTCTCGAACTACCTCTACGGGCTGACCTCCGTTCGGTTCCTCCCGTACCTCCTCGCGAGCTGGATCGGCATGCTTCCAGGAACCATCCTTTATGTCTCGATCGGAGCCGCCGGGCATGGTTCGAGCAAGGGGGGAAAGAGTCCCCTGGAGTGGGTCTTGCTCGGCGCGGGAGTCCTGGCGACGGCTGCCGTCACCCTGTGGCTTTCGCGCGTGGCGGGCAAGCAGCTTAAAAAGAAAAAGGTGGGCCCGAAACGATGAAACCAGAAAAAAGACTCGCCGTGATCCTGACGGCCGTCCTTGCCGCAATGCTCGCGTCGGGTTGCGGCAAGAAAGGCGAAGCCGAAAAAGGCAAAAACAAACCGAGCGATCAGGGCAAGGACGAGAAGAAGAAGCAGGACGAGAAAAAGAAGACCGTCCAGATCAATGCGGAGATCGACAGCTCTCCGTGGAGCCGGCTGCTCGCAAAGTACGTCGACGGCCGGGGGCTGGTCGATTACGCTCGCTGGAAAGACGACGGTGCGGATCGCGACGCCCTCGCCCGGTACGTCGAAGCGATCGGCAGGAGACCGAATCCCGCGGCGGGCGGCGTCGAGCGTATCTCCGCTCTCGCCAACGCGTACAACGCCCTGACGATCTCCTGGATCCTGCAGAACTATCCCATCGCGAGCATCCAGGCCACGAAGCACGCGTTCACGGAGGCGCGGTTCGACGCGGGCGGCCAGAAAGTCTCGCTGGACGACATCGAGAAGGGCTCCCTCGTGTCCGCAGGAGGGTATCGAATCCACGCACCCATCTCCTGCGCGTCTCGCTCCTGCCCGCCACTCGCGAACAAAGCCTTCACGGCAGCCGGGATCGAAGACGCGATGAATCGCGGCATGACGGTCTGGCTCTCGCGGGAGGACCTGAACGCCTTCGACCCGGCCACGAAGAAGGCCGACATCTCCCAGGTCTTCAAGTGGGACTCCGGAGACTTCGAAAAGGCCAGGGGCGTGCAGAAGGTGCTCGCCCGATACGCGCCCGCGAAGTACCGCGAGTCTTTGGCGAAAGACGACTACAAGATCGAGTACAAGCCCTACGACTGGGGCCTGAACGATCAGGGGAAAGAGGGACACCACTACACGAGAGCGCGCCAGGGCATCGACGCCGTGCGCGACCGTCTCCGCTAACGGCGACAGGGCGGATTCGGCAAACAGAATGCCCCAACACGGAAACCCCTCTCCGTACAACGTCGTCGTCCTGGGCGCCGGGACCGCAGGCCTCGTGACCGCGGCTGGGACGGCCGGCCTCGGAGGCCGTGTCGCGGTGGTCGAACGCGGCCGGATGGGCGGTGACTGCCTCAATACGGGGTGCGTGCCGTCCAAAGCGCTGATCGCCTCCGCTCGTCTCGTCGACCGCATGCGGCACGCGAAGAACTGGGGGCTCGTCCCGTCGACGCCGGTCGTCAACTACGAACCGATCGCGGCCCGGATGCGTTCGAAGCGGGAGCGGCTCGCCGGAAACGATTCTCAGGAGAGATTCGAGGGTCTCGGAGTCGATGTGTATCGCGGCGAGGCCCGGTTCGTTTCGGCCCGTGAAGTGCGTGTCGGCGAAACGTCCCTTCGAGCGACGAACTTCGTGATCGCGACGGGGAGCCGCCCGGCAATACCCGAGATTCCTGGGCTCGATTCGGTGCGCTTCTACACGAACGAGTCGATCTTCGACGAGCTCGACGTCGTGCCCCGACGGTTGGCCATTCTGGGCGGAGGGCCGATCGGGTGCGAGCTCGGCCAGGCGTTCGCGCGCTTCGGCGCCCGCGTGACGATTCTGCAGCGGGCGCCGCAGATCCTCGAGAAGGAGGACGCGGACGTCGCCGGCGTGGTCCGCCGCCAGTTCGAGGCGGAAGGGATCGAAGTGCTCGCCGGGACCGATGTACAGCGCGTCCGGGCCGAGGGATCATCGATCGTCCTGGAACTGGCAGGGAGTGCGCGAAAGACGGTGACCGCGGACGCTCTGTTGATCGCCGCGGGACGCGCCCCCAATATCGAGGAACTCGACCTCGCGGCGGCGGGAGTCGCCTTCACGAATCGGGGGGTGACGGTTAACGCTCAGCTGCAGACGTCCCGGCCTCACATCTATGCGGCCGGCGATGTCGCCGGTTCGCTTCAGTTTACGCACGTCGCCGACCACCACGCGCGCGTCGTCGTTCGCAACATCCTGTTCCCCTGGGTGCGGATACGAGCCAGGATGGCGACGGTCCCCTGGTGCACCTTCACGTCTCCCGAAGTGGCTCGCGTCGGCTTGAACGAGGATGAGGCCAGAGCGAAGGGAATCGCCTACGACGTCTACGTGCAGCCCTTCGAAGAAGTGGATCGAGCCGTTCTGGAATCCCAGGAAACGGGTTTCCTCAAGGTATTGACGAAAAAGGGGAGCGACCGGATCCTCGGCGTCTCGCTGGTCGGGGAACGGGCGGGCGACCTGATCGCCGAGTTCGTTCTGGCGATCGGCGGCGGAATCGGCCTGAAGCGGATCGCGGCGACCATCCATGCCTACCCGACGTACGCCGAGGTGGCGAAGAAGCTGGCCGACCGGCAACAGAAGAACCGATTGACTCCCGCGGCCGCGCGGATCTTCGCCTGGCTCTACCGCCGGCGTCTCCAATGACCTCCGTTCCGGCGGTTAAGATGCCGGCATGGAGAAGACGTACGAC
>JBBQNC010000119.1:0-10081 GCA_038329555.1 Thermoanaerobaculia bacterium | reverse complement strand
CGGCAGCGGCGACGAGACCGGCATGAAGTGGCTGGCGGGGAAGAAAGACTGCCTGGTGATCCGGACCGGCGAAGGATTCTGTCGGGACTGACGGCCGTGCCGTGCCCCGGGCCCCGCTCGAATCGCGGGCCGGTCTCAGCGCGTTCGCGCGCGGTGCGCGAGGAATCTCTTCTGGTTCTCGATCGAGAGAGAGCGGATGGCCGCGAACTCCGGATCGGATCGAACGTTGGCCCCGGCCCGCCGGCAGGTGCCGGCGCGCCGTAGCCTTGGAGGGCAGGCTCCGGCAGGTCCGGCAGCTCCGCTAGCGCTTCCTCTTCGGGCACGCCTCCTGGAAGCCGAGCACGCACGCCTTCCGGATGAGCTCGCCCGCCTTCTTCCGGTCCCGGACGACTCCGTTCCCCTTCTCGTAGGCGACTCCCAGGTCGCGGCATCCCTCCCCGTCGCCGGCCTCGCAGGCCCGCGCGAGAAAGGACGCCGCCTTCGCAGGATCGGTCGCGACCACCGCGGCATTGAAGCAGCCGAAGGAATCACCGCGCTCGCAGCCGAGCTCCGAGAGCTCCCGGCCCTTCGCGGGATCCTTCTCGACACCGTCGCCCGCGAGATAAAGACCTCCCAGGAGCGAGCACGCGCGCGAGCGGTTCTCGTCGGCGTGGAGGTCGTCGGGATCCGGCTTGCGGCCGCAAGCCTCCCGGAAGATTTCCGCCGACCTCGCGGCGTTCTTCTCGACGCCGATCGCGTCGCGGTAGGCGCGTCCCGTGTTCAGGCAGCCGCCGAGGTTCGAGGGCTGGCACGCCGTGCCGCGGCATCCGCGCTCGTAGAGCGCGAAGGCGCGGGCGGCGTCTTTCGGAAGGCCGGCGCCGTGTTCGTAGTGGAAACCGAGGTTCGTGCAGGCGGTCGAGCTGCCCATTCCGCACGCCTCGGCGTACCGGGCGACGGCGTGAGCGAGGTCGCGCTTGACTCCGCGTCCTTCGTCCGCCATGAGGCCGGCGTTGTAGCAGCCCTTCGCGTCGCCGAGGTCGCACGCTCGGATGTACAGGGGAGTGGCGCGGTGGTCGTCCCGGCGCACGATCTTTCCGGTGGCGTACAGGAACGCGAGATGCGCGCAGCCGGCTGCGCTTCCGAGGTCGCAGGCCCGCTGCAGCACGGGAACGGCATCGCTCGCCAGTTCCGGCCGGTCGATCAGGTGCAGGCCCTCGTGCGCGCACGCTGCCGCGGAGCCCGACCGGCACGCCGCCTGGTAGATGTCGTGGGCCCTCTCGCGGTCGTCCCCGCGGTTGCGGCTCCACAGGTTCCAGGCCTGCCGGTAGCATCCCGTCGTGCTTCCGTCCCCGCAGCTCCTCTCGAGGAACGGATCGGCTTCGATGGGAACGAGAGTCGCGCGGACGGCGGCGCCCCTGCGGCGAACCACGAGAGACACCGGCTCGCAGGTCCGGCCGTACCCCGCGGTGTCGAGGTCGCAGTCGCTGCCGATGCCGACCCCGCCGATCTCCTCGACGACGTCGTCGGGGCGGATCCCCGCTGCGGCCGCCGGGCTGCCGGGCAGGACCTCGGCGACGACGGCCCCCTGGAAGTCGTCCGGCAAAGCGAGCTTCCTGCGGATCGCCTTCGAGAGGGGAGCGGCCTCGATGCCGAGCGTGCCCGACTGGCACGCCGGCTTTGTGGACGAGGACGACGACGACGACGGCGGTTTCGCCGAGGATCCGGACGAAGCGCAGCCGGCCGTGAAGGCCGCGGCCAGGAGGATCACCCCGCGAAGCGAGTGGGAAAAGGTCTTCATGGTGCTGCCGGGATTATGGCAGCGTCCCCTTCGGCCGCCGAATGACGATTATCGTTTCAGGCAGCGTGTGGCGCCGCTCCCTCCGGGACGGCTGCCTCCGCGCGGAAAGGAAACGCCGATGAGGAGTTCCCGGAGTCTCGCCGCGCTCGCGTTTCTCGTCTCGTTCTCGTTGCCGGCTTGCAGCAGGAAAGAAGCCTCCGCGGTCGGAACGCCGGCGGCCGCGGTGACGGCGGCGCCGAAATCGGCCGCCTCGGAGAAGCCGGCGCCCTACAGCTACCCGGCCCCCGTGAAGGGCCATCTGAAGGACGTCAACACCGGAGACTTCGATCTCGTCGACGGTGTCGCGTTCCCCGCCACCGGTGACGCGGGCACCGTGGTCTACATGGTGAGCAAGCCGATCGCCTCTCCGGTGATCTCCGGCTCGCCGTGCCCGATGACAGCAGCCCGGGCTCTCACGGTGCTCCGCAACGCGGGTTGGGTCGAGGTCACGCTCGACGCGCGCGGCCGATCGAAGTATTTCGGCAAGGGGACCCCGTACACCGGCTCGGGTCGCGAGGACGAGACGGGCGGCAACCGGTACTGGTCGAGCGAGCTCAAGGCGGCGGGCGGGCGCGCCGCGGGGAAGGTCTCGCACAAGGATCACGGCGGCTTCGAGTTCGATCTTCCGGTCTCGAGCCCCCGGATCCGCGAGGTGAGCGAGGGAGATCGGGCGAAGGGCAAGCAAGGAGACGAGTCTTCGCCCGTTCCGACGGAAGCCGAAACCGCCGCGGCCTACCAGACTGTGCGGGAGGCGGCCCTCCGAAAGGATTTGAGAGCCGTTCTCGCGGCGCAGGGCTTCGACGAGAAGCAGATCGCGGCGATCCGCGGCCTCAACGGCATCGACGCCGACCTCGCGGCGTTCTCGGAGCATTTCCTCGAGCCCGGTACGACGGGGGAGTTCCAGAACGGCCCGGGCACGGGCGGCATCGTGGGCACGGGCGCAAACTCCAAGGGCGCGAAATTTCTGAACTACTACACGTTCGCGCCGTGCAACGGAAAGCTTGTGTTGAGCAGCATCGGCGAGAACCCGCAGTAACACGTTACCTCCGCTGCGATGCAGCTCCCGCGACGTGAGGCTCCTGCCTTCGCGACGCTCGGGAGACTCCTCACGTCGCGAGCGGATTAGGGGGGTTGCGCGGAAACCGTTCGACGTGCTTCGACCTCCCCCGGAAACCCCCCTCACCCTGACCCTCTACCCCGGCTGCGGGGGAGAGGGGATTCCTTGGGTGATGGCTCCTCCAGGCGTTTCCCCTCTCCCGGCGGGAGGGTCGGGGTGAGGGGCGCCTCGCGGCCGAGAGGGACTGGCGCCGAGCACCGTCCTCGCGCGCCGCACTACCAGATGACCCGATGGCCCGATCGCCGCCGATGACCGATTCCCTAGATCAATCCGACGACGATTAATGGTCACCCCGCGGCCGGCTGAACGGACGGAATTCGCCACAGCGACACTCTCCCTTCGCCTCCAACACGAGCATCCGCAATGGGTTCGGGGGACAGCGTCTTGTGGCGCTCCGATTGCGTAGGAAGGGTTTCAACTACTGAGGAACCCACTCCGGAAATACGCTCAAAATGGTCCTTTCCATCGCGTCCCCGATGCTTCGACGGCCCGGCAGCCTCCCGCTGACACTGATCGCTCTGTTCTCCCTGCGGTGCGCGTCCGTCCCCGTTCCGGAAATCGAGAGCGCCGCCGTCCGGTTCGTCGAGCAGCGCAACCCCGTCCTGGCGGAGTCGGACAAGTCCGGTCCCGTCGAGTTCCGCAAGTTCCTCCTGAAAATGCCTCGGGACCACGTGGTCGGGTCCGTCCAGACGGGACGCGCCTGTGTCGGGCGCACGCCGCTCACCTGGAAGAGCGGCCCCGACGCGTCCGCGGACGAGGATTTCGGCGACCTGCTCCTGGAGGAGCTCGCGTCGGCCGGTTACGCCGTCGTCCGCGATCGCAACACGCTCTTCGACGACCCGCACGCGCGGAGGGCCGAATATGTCATCGCGGGCGTCATTCGAGACGTCAAGGCGAACGTCTGCTACGCGGAGCCGAAGAGCGCGGCGACGGCGGCAGCCTCTCTCACCATTGACTGGCAGGTCTATTCGCACCGGACGAAGAGCGTGGAGCTCAAGTCCACGACGGAGGGCTCGGCGGTTCTGAAGGCGCAGGACGCGCCGGGACCGCAGGCGATCACGGGCGCGTTCGTGTCGGCGGCCCGGAACCTCCTCGCCGAGCTTCAGTTCCACGAGCTCGTCTCGGGCGGCGGGCACGACCGGGCCGCAAAACTGGAGCACGAGCCCATTTCGGTCGCCTACGAAACGCTGCCGGCCCGGAAAGCCGAGAACGTCGAGTCCATCGTTTCCGACTCGCGCATGGGGGTCGTCACGGTGTTCGCGGGCGACTCGATGGGCTCGGGCTTCGTGATCTCCCGCGACGGCTTCGTGCTGACGAATCAGCACGTCATCGGCCAGTCGCGTATCGTCCGGGTCCGTTTCGTCACCGGACGCGAGGCGAACGGCGAGGTCGTGCGCTCCGACCGGGTGCGCGACGTCGCCCTGATCAAGCTCGAGAGCGACATCTATCCCTTCCTTCCGCTCGGGGAGTCGGATCGAGTCCGTCCCGGCGCCGAGGTCTTCGCGATCGGGACCCCTCTCGCCGAGAACCTGGGCCAGACGGTGACGAAGGGAGTCTTGAGCGGCTACGGGGAGGAAGACGGGCTCCGGATCCTGCGCAGCGACGTTTCCGTCCACCGGGGCAACAGCGGCGGGCCCCTCCTGGACCGCGCCGGGATCGTCGTCGGGCTCACCGTCAGCGGCTTCCTGATCATGCCCGAGGGCGTCGGCGTCGGCCTGAACTCCTTCATCCCCATCGAGGAAGCCCTTCATGCGCTCGTGATCCATCGCCGCGAGGGGCAGTAAGGCCCTTAGGGGCGCACAATAAGGCAGTGCGCTCGCCGCCCCAGGTCCTCGCCGGATGGTTCGTCCGGTACATCAGCTGTCCGCGGAATCAGTACCGGCGGTGGTTTTTCAACGACCCGGTGAGGTTGAAGAGCCGCATCCGGCCCGGCGACGTCGTGCTCGTGGACGGCGACCAGCGCGTGTCTCAGGCGATCAAGTACCTCACGATGTCGTCCTGGTCTCACAGCGCCATCTACATCGGGAGCGCCTTGCTGAAGGATCCCGCCAAGCGCTCCGACGTTCGCCGCCGCTTCGGAGCGGAGTCGCGGTACCTGATCGTCGAAGCGC
Source organism: Thermoanaerobaculia bacterium (assembly GCA_038329555.1). Taxonomy (GTDB): domain Bacteria; phylum Acidobacteriota; class Thermoanaerobaculia; order UBA5066; family Gp7-AA6; genus JALYUA01. The sequence goes on along the minus strand of JBBQNC010000119.1, from coordinate 5,037 downwards.
TGGTCGACGGCGGAGTCGTCGTCTCGCCGCTCGTCAAGTACATCGACTTCAACATCCGGGTCTGCCGGCCGGTGAAGCTCTCCCGCGAGGAGATCGAAAAGGTGCTCGCGTACGCGCTCCAGCGCGTGGGGTACACGTACGACAAGCGCAACATCCGGGATCTCCTCCGCTATCTTCTTCCGTTTCAGCTCATCCCGACGCGCCTGCGCGAGGAGGCGCTCCATTTCGGGAGCGGGAAGGAGACGGAGACCATCTGCTCGTCCATGCTCGCGGAGGCGTTCGCGGGAGTCGGCTTCTCCATCATGCCGGTCGGCGTCCGGCACCGGGCGGCCGACCCGGGTCGTTTCCTGCGTTGGATCTTCGGGCGAAAGAGCCGGATCGCCCGCAGTGATCCCATGACGACGAGGAGCTCGACCCTGTGCGTCCCGCGGGACTTCGATCTCTCGCCCTTCTTCGATATCGTGAAATTCAACGACCGGGACCCGATCCGGTTCGACCACGTGCGGGAGGACTGAGACGATCGTGGATCGACGCGATGGCTTTTCGATGACGATCCGATCCACCGTCCCGGCCGCCGTGCTACTCGTCTCTTTCGCGGGAGCAATCTCCTGCGCGGGGCCCCTGACCCGGGCGGCGGCCGGAAGCCGCACCGGAGGCGCGCCGGCGCCTGCCTCTGCCGCACCGGTCGCGAAGGCCGCGGCCGCGCGCGTCCGCCAGGAATTCCTCCACGCATGGCGCGCATACCAGAGACATGCCTGGGGCCACGATGAGTGGAGGCCCATGAGCGGCACAATCCACGACTGGTACGGAGAGCCGCTTCTCATGACGCCCGTGGACGCGCTCGACACGATGATGCTCCTGGGCCTGAACGACGAGGCGGTGAAGACGCGAGAGCTCATCGCCGCGACGCTCTCCTTCGACCGCGACATCTTCGTCAAGAACTTCGAGATCACGATCCGCATCCTGGGAGGGCTTCTGTCCGGGTACCAGATGACGGGCGACGAGCGGCTCCTGCGGCTGGCGGAGGACCTCGGCGATCGTCTCCTGCCCGCCTTCGAGTCGCCCACGGGAATGCCCTACATGTCTGTGAACTTGAGGACCGGCCGGGTCCGCGGCGCCCGGTCGAATCCCGCCGAGATCGGAACCCTGATGTTCGAGTTCGGCACGCTCGCGCGGCTCACGCACCGGCCGGTCTTCTACGACAAGGCCAAGCGGGCCGTGGTCGCGCTCTATGCGCGCCGGTCGAAGATCGGGCTCGTCGGCGAGGAGATCGACGTCGAGACGGGGGCGTGGGTCGGCCGCGCGAGCCACGTCGGCGGAGGAATCGATTCTTACTACGAGTACCTGTTGAAGTCCGCGCGCCTCTTCGGGGACGCGGACTTCGAAAGGATGTGGAAGGAGAGCCTGCGCGTTCTGAACGAGCGTCTGGCGGACGAGGCGCCGACCGGACTCTGGTACGGGCAGGTGGACATGGACTCGGGCGTGCGCACGGCGACGGAGTTCGGAGCCCTCCACGCTTTCCTCCCCGGCGTCCTGGCGCTCGGCGGGGACCTCGACCGGGCGCGCCGGCTCCAGGACTCGTGCTTCCGCATGTGGACCGCGAACGGCGCCGAGCCGGAGGTCCTGGACTATCGAACACTCCGCGTCGTCGATCCCGGTTATCCGCTGCGGCCCGAGATCGTGGAGTCCGCCTTCTACCTCCACCGCCTGACCGGAAATCCGCGCTATCGCGAGATGGGCCGCAGGTTCTTCGAAGACCTGATCGTCCATTGCCGGACCGACGCCGGCTACACGGTGCTGAAGAACGTGGTCACGAAGGAGAAGGGCGACCTGATGCCGAGCTACTTCCTGGCGGAGACGCTCAAGTACCTCTATCTCCTCGAGGCGCCCGAGGACTCGCTCGACCTCGGCCGGGTCGTCTTCAACACCGAGGCGCATCCGCTACGCCGGACGTGGTGAGGCCGCGCTTTCGGGTCAGGGCGACGGCGTCGAAACCAGAGGCAGCTCGATGAAGCTCGCCTGCGCGGGCGAGTGGTACACGCGCTGGACGGCCTTGCGGTAGTCGCCGGGCTTCGCCCAGAAGATGTTGGGCACGAACGTCTGCGGGTTGCGGTCGTAGAGCGGGAACCAGCTCGACTGGACCTGGACCATCATCCGGTGGCCCGGCAGGAAGACGTGGTTCGCCGTGGGCAGCTTGAAGCGATAGAGAAGCGGCTGGCCGGCGGTCAGGGCCTTCGCTGTCTCGAAACTCTCTCGATAGCGGCCGCGGAAGATGTCGGCGGAGACCATCAGCTGATATCCGCCCATCCCGGGATCCCCCGCCACCTCGTCCGGATAGACGTCGATAACCTTTATGACCCAGTCGGAGTCGGTTCCGCTCGTCGACGCCACGAGGTTGGCGACCGGCTGCCCGCTGATCTTCACCGGCGCGGTGAGAATGTCGGAGACGAAGGCGAGCACGTCCGGGCGGCCCGAGGCCTCGCGCTGGTCGTCGACGAGCCACCGGGCCCACCCCGCGCCGGATTCGTCGATCGGGCGCGCGCGGAAGGGGACGGGCTTCGCAGGGTCGGACACGTACTCGTCGAACTCCGCGGAACCGGCGTCCGCCGCGGCCGCCGGAGGGGCGGTCGCCGCCGCCGGCGCGACCGGCGCGGTAAAGCCCAGCTTCAGCCCCGCGCCGAGATAGAGCGGGGTCGGGCGGACGGCGCAGCCGCCGGCCTCCGCGCATCCGGACGGCCACGCGGACAGGCGCCGCCATGCGTTCGTTCCCGTCTCGAAGGCCGTGACGGGCGCGACGTCCATCCTCGGCGCTCCGTCTTTCAACCAGTGGTCGAGGAACGGCCGCAGCACCTCGCGGCGGAACGTCAGAGCGGTGTCGCTTCGGAACTTCAGCGCGCCGAGGCTGCTTCCGTCGTGGATCTCCTGCCCGTGGTGCCAGGGGCCGAGGACGAGAAACACCTTGTCGTTGGCCGTGTCCTTCGGCTCGATGGCCTCGTAGACGGCGATCGCGCCGTAGATGTCCTCCTGGTCCCAGAGACTGTGCACGATGAGCACCGGCACGCTCAGAGGCTGAGCCGCGAGCAGCTTGTCCACGGCCTGGTCGCGCCAGAACGCGTCGTAGCTCGGATGCTCGAGGAGCTTCCTCCAGAAACCGACCTGCTCGAGACCGTGGCGGCGGCCGAGCTCGCCGGCGGAGCCCGCTCGGAGGAACATGTCGTAATCGTCGAAGTGGCTCCTCCACCACTTCTCGTCGGACTTGCGGGTCGCCTCCTGGTCCCAGATGTATCCCATGCCCTGCGCGCGAAACGCGCCGTTGTGGAACCAGTCGTCGCCCATCCACCCGTCCACCATGGGGTTCATCGGGACGGAGACCTTCAATGCCGGATGCGGATGGACGAGCGCCATCAGCGGGAGAAAGCCGTCGTAGGAGATCCCGAGGATTCCGACGCGCCCGTTGCTCTCCGGGACGTTCTTCACGAGCCAGTCGATCGTGTCCCAGGTGTCGGTCGAATGGTCGACGGGAGTCGGGTTCTGCGGGCCGCGGAGAGGACGGTTCATCACGTAGTCGCCCTCGGAGCCGTGCTTGCCCCGCACGTCCTGTACGACGCGGATGTAGCCCCCCTCGACGATCACGTCGGTGGCGTTGTCGTAGCCGGAGAGGATCGGGCCGAGGTGGGAGCTATGGGAGTGGCTCGTGAGCTCCGTGGCGTCGTACGGCGTGCGCGTCAGGAGGACCGGCGCGCCCTTCGCGCCCTTCGGGACCAGGATGACGGTGTGGAGCTTCACGCCGTCGCGCATCGGGATCATCACGTCGCGGCGGGCGTAGTCGAAGCCGTCGGTCGCGGGCTGGAGCTTCGAAGGCGTCTCGCTCGGCAGCGCCGGGTAAGAGGCGGGCGGCTTCGGGGCGGTCTGGCCCGCCGCGGGCCCCGGGAGCCCGAGGGCGCTCCCGAGCACCACGATGGCGAGCGTCGCGGCGGCGCGGGATGCGATCCGTTCCATCAGGTTCCTCCGGATGCGAAAAAAAAATCCTGGAAACGGGACGGCGATTCGGCAGCATAGCAAGCCGGTCCGATTCGCGACGCGCCGTGCGGTAGTCTCGCCCGCGATGTCCGACCAGATCGTCGTCCGCGGCCTGCGCAAGCAGTTTCCCGGAGTTCTCGCCGTGGCGGGCGTCGACCTGACGGTCTCGGCCGGCGAGGTCTTCGGCCTCCTCGGACCGAACGGGGCGGGCAAGACCACCACGCTCGAGATGATCGAGGGCCTGACGCCTCCCGACGGGGGAGAGATCACGGTCTGCGGGCTCCACTGGCGCGAGCACTCGCAGGAGATCCGCGCCCGCATCGGCGTGCAGCTGCAGGCGACCAGCCTCTACAACAAGATCACTCCGCGCGAGGCCCTCGACCTCTTCGGGGGCTACTACCCGAAACGGCGCGGGACCGACGAGCTGCTGGAGCTCGTGCAGCTGAAGGACAAGGCGGACGCGTATCACGTCACGCTGTCGGGCGGCCAGGCGCAGCGGCTCGCCCTCGCACTCGCGCTGGTGAACGATCCGGAGGTCGTCTTCCTGGACGAGCCGACCGCGGGCCTCGATCCGCAGGGTCGCCGATCGCTCTGGGAAGTCGTGCGCGCGATGAAGGCGGAGGGGCGCACGACAATGCTCACCACGCACTACATGGACGAGGCCGAGGCGCTCTGCGACCGTCTGGCGATCCTCGATCACGGCACGATCCTGCGCTCGGGCACCCCGGCGGAGCTGATCGCGAGCCTCGGTATCCCGAGCGTCGTAGAGCTGACCTTCGAGGGCTCCGCCCCCGATCCGGGCCCCTTCGCGGCGAGGCTCGGCGTGCCCGTCGAATCGCGGGGTGACGTCTGGGAGATCCCGACGCCTGACCCCAAGACTCTTCTGCCGCGGCTCTTCACGACCATCGAGACCGAGCGGCTGGAGTACAACCAGGTGCATGTGCGGCGGGCCACGCTCGAGGACGTCTTCCTGCAGTTGACCGGCCGGAGCCTGCGCGATTGAACGGAGAGCGCGCG
>JBBQNC010000118.1:0-10097 GCA_038329555.1 Thermoanaerobaculia bacterium | reverse complement strand
GCTCACGTTCCGGCGCGGAACGGTCTGGTCCGGGCGCTTCGGGTCCGACGGAAAGACGATCCTTTACAGCGCCTCCTGGGACGGCGGGCCGACGGAGGTCTTCGTCGCGGCGCCCGAAAGCCCGGAGTCGCGTCCGCTCGGCTTTGCCGGCGCCGACGTGCTCGCTGTCTCGTCCTCTGGCGACCTCGCGATGTCGCTCAACAGTTACATTTCCACGGAGTTCACGAGAACGGGCACGCTCGCGCGCGCGAACGCGACGGGAGGCGGCGCCCCGCGCGAAGTCCTCGAGGGTGTGGACTTTGCGGACTGGGATCCGGGCGCGCGGGACCTCGCGGTCGTCCGCTCCCTCTCGGGAAAGGCCCGGCTGGAGTATCCGATCGGCAAGACCCTCTACGAAACGCGCGGCTGGATCGGCAGCCCGCGAGTCTCGCCGGACGGAGACCGTGTGGGCTTCATCGACCATCCCAACGCCGGGGACGACGGAGGGTTCGCCACCGTCGTCGATCGTGCGGGAAAGAAAAAGACCCTGACGAGGGGCTTCTCGAGCGCCCAGGGTCTCGCGTGGTCGCCCGACGGCCGGGAAATCTGGTTCACCGGCGCGGAGGTCGGCAATCGGTCGCTCTACGCCGTCTCCCTGTCGGGGAAGCTTCGCGCGGTGGCAGCGACGACCGGATCGCTGACTCTCCAGGACATTTCTCGCGACGGGCGCGTCCTGCTGATCGACGAGATGCGAAGGCTCGGGCTGTCGGCCCTTCCGCCGGGTCAGACGAAGGAGCGCGACCTTTCCTGGCTCGACTGGTCGCGGCCGAGCGGCCTGTCGCGGGACGGCCGGATCGTCATGTTCTACGAATCGGGAGAGGGCGGCGGCGCGGACTATTCGACTTACGTGCGCAAAATGGACGGCTCCCTCGCCGTCCGGCTGGGCGACGGACAGGGCGTGACCCTTTCGCCGGACGGGGCGTCGGTGATCTCCCTGCTGCACAAGCTGACCGACCCGCACCTGGTTCTCTACCCGACCGGGGCGGGGCAGGCGAAGCCGCTCTCGATATCGGGTCTGCGCTTCACCGGAGGAGCTCGATTTCTCCCGGACAGCCGTCGCCTCCTCGTCGGAGCGACGGAGCAGGGCCGCGGCAATCGCGTCTATCTGTTCGACATGGCGGCGGGAGAGGGCGCGAAACCGCGGCCGATCACGCCGGAGAACTCTCGCGGTGTCGGACCGATCTCGAACGACGGGACGCGTTTCCTGGCGTCCGGCCCCGACTCGAGGGGTCACGTCTATTCGATCGCGGGCGGTGAGGCGATGCCGATTCCCGGAATGGAACCGGGCGAGCTTCCCGTTGGCTGGACCGCCGACGATCGGTCTCTATACGTCCAGAAGCGTGGAGGCCCGTCCGGCCGCATCGACCGGCTCGATCTCGCGACGGGACGCCGCGAGCCCTGGAAAGAGATCCTACCCGCCGACGCGACGGGGGTCGTTCGAGTCTCGTCGATCTTCCTCGCGCCGGACGGATCGTTCTATGTCTACGCCTACTCGCGCGTGTTGTCGAACCTCTATCTCGTCGACGGACTGAAGTGACGGCCTGGAAGGAGATACCCCGGGATATCCAGATGCCGGGGAATCCGCGAGGCGTGGCACGGGGGTGGCGTTCGATTTTCCTGTCGGGGGTCCTTTTTCACGCGTGCGGTGTTCTTCTCGGCGTCTCCCTTGTCCGGGGCCCATATCTTGGCCGGCCCGCCGACGACCAGGTCGCAGTCGTTTGGCTGACGGACGTCTCCGCCGACTCGCGGGTGGACTATGCGCGCGAGGGCGAGGCATGGGAGACGATCTCTTCACCGGCCGCAGTCACGCGCCACGTCGCGGTCATCGGAAACCTCGCGTCTGGAGAGCTGTATCGCTATCGCGTCTGGTCCGGAGGAGCTCTCCTGGGCCTGGAGTCCACCTTCCGGGCGCCTCGATCCTCACGGGAGACACGCTTCCGGTTCGGCGTGATCGGCGATACGGCCGGCGTCGAAGTGCCGATGCGGATCGCGGGTCGCCTCGCGGAGTCGGACGTGGATTTTGTCCTCCACACGGGGGACGTCGTCTATCCGTCCGGGGCGCAGAAGAACTATGACGACGAGTTTTTCATCCCGTTTTCGCGTCTGGTCCGGGAGGCGCCCATCCTTCCCACAATCGGAAACCATGACGCGATGACGGACCGTGGTGCGCCGTTGCTCGCCAACTTCGTCATGCCGGTCAACGAGGCGACCGGCGAATCGCGCTTCTTCGCCCTGCGCCACGCCAACGTCCTGTTCGTCTGCCTCGACGTCGAGAGCTCCGCATTCGGCGCGGGCTCCGCTCAATACGAGTGGCTCCTCCGGACGCTCCGAGGATCGGAAGAGCCCTGGAAAATCGTCTACTTCCACGCTCCGCCCTACAGCTCCGCATCCCCGAACAGAGTGGCGCGCCTCATTCTGTCGCCTCTCTTCGAACGATACGGCGCGGACGTTGTTTTCTCGGGACATGAGCATCTGTATGAGCGGACCCATCCGATTCGCGACTTCGTTTCCACGGGCCCCGGTGTCGTCTACGTCACCGAGGGAGGAGGAGGAGCAAGTCTGACGCCGGAGTTTCATCAGCAGGACAACTCTGCGTACGTCTCCTCCCGGGTCGGGTATGTGGAGGTGGAGATCGACGGCTCCAGGCTGATTCTGTCGGCGCGCGAGCCGGATGGATCCGTTTTTGATTCGGTGATCCTGGAGAAGCCCGAAGATGTCCCGCCGCGCCTGCGCCTCGTGGTGACCCCGGCGAGAGCCCCTTCGCGATCTCTCCTCGTCCCGCGATGAGGAGATCCCTCACCGTCGCCTTCTGTCTGCTGAGGTCCCTCGCGGCGGTCCACCCTGCCGCAGGACAGAGCCTGGATCCGAACGGCGTGGTGGAGACACCCCGACCCGGAGGGATCGTGGTGGAGCTCGGGTACTCCATGTTCTGGGTCAAGTCCTTCGTGACTCGGACGACGGGCGAGGAAAACGATTTTCCGGGCCGGCTCTCCTTCGCGCTCGGCGTCCTGCGGGTCTCCTACTCGCCCCTGCGAGACCTGGCCGCGGGGGTGGAGATTCCTTACCGCTGGTCGAGGTACGCCGATCCGGGTCTGGACGTCTCGGTCCAGTCCCGGGGCTCCCCGGGCCTGGGATTCTTCGTGGACTGGTCACCCGCTTCCAGAGCGAAAAGGTTTCTGCCGGCGGTGCGAATCGAGTACCTGGGCGCCCGATCCGAGACGGACCGGGCCCTCACGATCAGCGATGAGGTCGACCGCGTCGCGGCGACGCTCCAGGTCAGCGCGCTCCGCGGAGGGCTCCCCGCGGACTGGACTGGCATCGCGACCCTCGGGTTCGAGTACGGCCTGTCGGCGGAAATCGCCCCGCGTCATTTCGAGTCGCGCGTCCAGGTGCAGGTCGGTCCCACTCTGGCGCGCCTCACCTCGGGAGACATTCATGCCCTCCTCGCCGTCGGGTACCGGCAATCGGCGTCGGCCCGCCAGGAGGGCAATTTCTTTCACAATCGAAAGTCCCAGGGCGCCTTTGCCGGAGTCGTCATGGAGTGGGATCCTTCAGGAGGAACGCGCCGCGGCATTTCCTTATCGGCACTGCGGGACGTTTGGTCGCCCAATGCGCTCTCCGGATGGAGACTGGGTCTTTCGCTCAAATCCTTCCTCTGAAACACTGGCTCGAGGTCGTCGCGAGCGCGAGGACGGGGATTGGGTCCAGTCAAGAAATCCTGATTTCGCGGGAGACAACAGATTCCCCTCTCCCCGCACCCGGGGGAGAGGGTCAGGGTGAGAGAGTCGTCTCGTCGTCCTTCCAGTGCGTCGAGAACCTCCGTGAGCCCGCCCGGGAAGGGGTTCGTGGGGGATGCCCCTCACCCATCCCTGACCTTCGGCCGCGGCATTCGCTTCGCAAACGGCGGCCGAGAGAGCGCTTCGCTTAGAACATGCAGGACTCAGGCTAGATCCGTCGAATGATCCGCTGCGACCATCTGCGGATCACCCCTCACCCCGGCTCTCTCCCCGCGCTGCGGCGAGGGAGGGGCGGCTCCCCTATCGCCGGATCCAGAGCTCCTCGTAGTTGATCGTCGGGCTGGCCTGCCCCACGTGGTCGAAGCCCTCGACCTCGGGGCGCGCGAAGCCGTAGACCTGGTCGTGGAAGAGGGGCAGGAGCAGCGCTTCGCGGGCGGCGATCTCTTCGACTTTGCGGTAGAGCGAGTGGCGCGCGCGGGGGTCGGTCTCCGCCCTTCCCTCATCCGCGAGCCGGTCGATCTCGGCGTTCGTGAAGAAACGGCCCAGGATGCCCGCCGTCGAGTGGAGGACGCTGTAGACGAACGTGTCCGCGTCGGGATAGTCCGCGCCCCAGCGGCCGATGCCGAGGTCGGTCGCGGCCCTGCGGTTCAAGTCCAGGTACTCGGCCATCGTCTTGTTGACCGGCTTCAGGACGAAACCCATTTCGCGGAACGTCTCCGTGAGTCCCCTGGCGAAGGCAGAGAGCTCCCCGAAGAAGACGGGATGCATGGCGACGGTGAGCTCGACGGTCTCGCGCGAGACCGTCGCCCGGACCGAAGTGTCGGAGGAGGCGCCCGCCGACGACGCCGGCGTGTCCTTCCTCTGAGCGGCATAGCCGAGCAGGCCCGGGGGGATCAACCCGTGCGCCGGGACCGCCAGACGCCCGAGTGTTCGCCGCACGAGAGCGGGGACGTCCACGGCCTCGACCAGGCTCCGCCGCAGCTCCGCGTCCTGCATCGGCCCGCGCTGGCAGTTGAAGGCGACGAAGTAGGTCTGAAGCTTCGGACCCTCGCGGAAGCCCGAGGCGAACCGCGGATCGTGCCGGAGGGCTTCCACGTCCGCCGGCAGCAGGTCGAGCGCGACCGAGAGCCGGCCGGCCTCGAACTCCTCGCGAACCTCTTCGGATGAAGCGCCAAACCGGAAGACGATGCCTTCGCTCTTCGGGTAACCCTCGCGCCAGTAGTGGGGGTTGCGCTCGAGCTCGAGGCGGCGGCCCGGCTCGAAGCTCACGACGCGGAACGGCCCGGTTCCGACCGCGTTGTCGCGCCAGGTCGAGCCGACCGTTGCCGTCCCCTCGGGAATGATTCCCGTCCCGATGTAGGAGAGCAGCGCCGGGAAGAACGACACCGGCTGGTCGAGGTCGATGTAGAACTCCATCGGCGAGACGATGTGGAAGCCGTCGAGATCGGTGACGGCGCCGGTGCCTTCCAGCAACCGCCGGGCTCCGCGAATGGGCGACAGCTGCCAGCGGCAGTCGCTCAAAGGGTTGGCGAGGAGCCGCTCGAAGGAGTAGCGGACGTCCCGCGCGGTCAGACGGCGTCCATCGTGGAAGCGCACGCCCGGACGGAGCTTGAACCGAAAGCGCCTGCCGTCGTTCTCGGCGGAGAAACTGGAGGCGAGCCAGGGTACGACCCGCGTTCCGTCTACCGCGTAGGTCAGCGTCTCGAAGGTCTGAGGGAAGACCTCCCCCTGCTCCAGCGTGCCCGAAACGGAGGGATCGAGGCCGCGGACGATCCCGGCGACCGGCACCTGCAGGATCCCGCCTCCGGCCTGTCGTCCCGTGTCTGCCCTTTCGACTGCAGCCGGCCCCTCGGCCTTGCCGACCTCCGTGTAGTTGACGTACGGAGCCGAGCTGTGGAGCTGGAGGCCGCGCACGGCGGGGCTGCCGATCCGGTAGTCCACGTCGTGGAAGAGGGGCACCAGGGCCGCCGAGTCGACCAGCAGATGCTCGAACTTCCGGTAGAGGCTTTCGCGCGCTGCCGGGCGGGCTTCCGCACGCGCCGCTTCCAAAATCGCGTCGGCCTCCGGCGAGGAAAAGTAGCTGCGCAGCCGCCCGTTGCGCGAGTTCATGAGAGTGAACGTGAAATTGTCGGGGTCGTCGTAGTCGGCGATCCAGCGGCCGAGCCAAAGGTCGAAGCCCTTCGCTTCGTGCCACGCCTCGATGAAGTCGGCCATCGTCTTCGTGGCGACTTCCACTTCCACGCCGAGCTCGGCCCAGATCTGGAAGAGCGCGCGCGTGAGTCCCGCGTACTGGTTCTGCAGAGCCGGATGCACGGCGGCCTTCAACCGCAGGGGCAGGGGCAGCCCCGCCGAACGGATCATCTCGACGGCCTTCTCCCGCGTGACGTGAGGCTGCCGGCGCCCCGGGTCGTGTCCCAGGATCCCCGGGGGCAGAAGGCCGGTGGCCGGCAGGGCGAAGCGTCCGAGCGCCCCCCAGACGAAGTCCTGCGCGCGCGAGGCGCTCGCGAGAGCCGTCCGGAGGGCGGCGTTCGAGCCGGCCGGAGTATTGGAGTTGAACAACGCGAAATAGGTGTTCTTCTGGGGCGTCTCGACCAGTCCCGCGCGGAAGCGCGGCTCGCGCAGGACGGCTTCGAGGTCCCTGGGAAGCAGGTCCCGCGCGAGGTCGAGCTTGCCGGAGCGCAGGCGCTCGGCGATCGCGGCGGCCGGGAGGCCTGCCTGGAACTCGATGCGATCGAGTCGCGGCGGCTCCTTCCAGTAGCGCGGGTTGCGCTCGAGAACGGCGTGCTCCGGCGTGTGCTCGACCGTCTGGAACGGTCCCGTGCCCAGGGGCTTCGCCGGGCTTCCGTTCGCGACGGCGGCAGTCAGAGCGATCGACGTCCGTCCGTCGGTCAGGAGGGACGGGAAGATCGGCAGCGGGTCTTTCAGACCGATATCGATCTGGAGGTCGGAGGGGGTCGTGATCCCCTCGACGCCGGGCACTTTTCCCTCGAGATACTCCGGCACGCCGCGGATCGCCGAGAACGCGGCGGGACTCGCCTCGCGGGAGAGCTGGATGGATCGTTCGAGCGACGCCTTGACGGCGGACGCCGTCAGCGGAGTGCCGTCGGAAAACACGACGCCGGGACGCAGGTGGAGGCGCACCGTCCGCGCTCCGTCCTCGACGGACCACTGGTCGGAGAGGTGCGGCACGAGGTTGCCCTGCGTGTCTGTCGTGACCAGCGTCTCGAAGACGTTCGACAGGACTTCGTGCTCCTCGGTGGTCGCGTAGGTGCCGGGCTCGAGCTCCGCGATGGGGTTCGACATCGCCACGACGAGGGTTCCGCCCTTCGCGACGTCCTCCTGCGCAGCCTTCTCACGCGGCGCGAGCGACTCGAGCTCGCCCTGGTAAGCCGCGGCCTGCTGGTACTCGCCCCGCATGTTGGCGACCGCGGCCGCGAGGGCGAGCAGCTTGACAAGCCCCTGGGTCTCTGAAACCGCGCGTGCCGCTTCTAGCCCGCGGTCGATCCAGCGTCGCGCGTCGTCGACCCGGCGGGCGTGCCATGCGGTCTCCGCGGCGAACAGCATCGCACCGACCGCCGGGCCGGGTTTCTGCCTGTCCGAGAGCGCCTTCGCGGCGGCCTCCGCCTCGCGGAGCGCGGCGTCCACGTTGCCCGCCATGCGCTGTCCCTGGGCGAGGAGAAGGCGCACGTGACCCTCGAGGGCCGGGTCGCCCGCCCACTCTTCGTCCTCGAGGTACTCGAGCGCGATCTTCGCGACGCGCATCGCTTCCTCGGGGCTGAAGGTGTCGAGCGATTTCTGGGCGAGCTTGACTCCGTATTCGACCGTCTTGTCCGGGACGTCGGCCTGCGAGAAGTGGTGGACGAGCTCAGGATAGACGCGCTCGAGCCGGCCGGCGGAGCGCTTCTCGATCAGCTCGGCGTACTTGCGGTGAAGCGAGCGGCGCTTTCGGCGCGAGAGGGCCGCGTAGAGGACGTCGCGGACGATCCCGCTGGCGAACGTCAGACGATCGCCGCGCGACTCGCGCTCCTCTTCGAGGATGCCGTCGCGGAGCAGCCGGTCGAGGTCGTCGTCGAGGTTCCGCGACCCGTCGGTCAGGGCCTCGAGGTCCCGCGCGTCGAACGTCTTGCCGAGCACGGAGGCGGTCGAGAGGGTGTCGCGGAGCTCTTCCGGAAGCCGCTCCACCCGCTTCTCGATCGCCTGCTGGATCGTCGCGGGCAGCGCGTCGGCGGAGATCTCCGCCTCCTTCGAGACGCTCCACGCGCCGGTGTCGTCGCGGGAGATCCCGCCCGAGTCGACGAGCGATCGGATCAGCTCCTTCGTGAAGAACGGGTTCCCCTCCGTGGCGTCGTGGAGCCGCCGCGCCAGGTCGTCGGCGACTTTCGGAGCGCCGACCAGCGATGCAACCAGCGTCCGGTGCTCCGACGGGGAGAGGGGCGCAAGCGTCACGGAGACGAACCGCGGGTCGTCCGCGAAGGAGTCGAGCATGCGCATGAGCGGGTGCCGCTTGTCGGTCTCGGTCTGGCGGTAGCTGCCCACGACGAGCGTCGGAGTCGGCCCGAGGCGGCGGACGACGTACTGGAGCGCCTCGATCGAGGCTTCGGCGCCGTGCAGGTTCTCGAGGATCATGACGAGCGGTTTGCCGCCGCCGATCCGCGTCAAGGCGCGCGCGAGGAGTTCGTAGATCTGGATCCGGTCCTCGGGCTTCTTCTCTTCCGGGGCAGAGGCCGCGCGGGTCTCTCCGCCGGCGGCCGAGCGCAGGTCCGCGATCTCGGAGAGCTGCGGGAAGAGCGCGATCAGGTCGCCGGCGAGGTCCGAGAAGTCGGAACGATCCGAGGCGCTCGATGAGGCGGCCGGGTCGCGCGTGCGGAAGGAATCCTGGATGAGCTCGCAGAAGCCCTGGTACGAGAAGGTGCCGGCCTGCTCGACGAAGCGTCCGTAGAGGACGCGGATCTTTCGGGCGGCGGCGAGGTTCTTGAGCTCTTCCAGCAGGCGCGTCTTTCCGATTCCGGGCTCGCCGGCCACCACGGCAAACTGGCTGTCGCCGGAGATCGCGGCGTTCAAGCGCCGCTGGAGCTCGGCGAACTCCTTCTCGCGGCCGATAAACGCGGAGAGGGCCGGCCTCTGGATCATCCGGCTCGGGCTCGCGACGATCGACATCCGAAACTCGTCGGTCGCGAGGCTCGCCTTGTGCCGCCGGAGCGCCTCGGCAATCTGGCCGGCCTTCTGCGGCCGCTTGGCGGGATCTTTTTCCAAACAGCGCATCACGATGTCCTGGAGCTCTTCGCGGATCTCGGCCCCCAGCGCGCGGGGCGGCTGCGGGATCTCGTGGACGATCCGGTAGAGGATCGACTGCAGCTCGCCGGTGAAGGGAGGATCTCCGACGAGGCATTCGTACAGGACCGTGCCGAGCGCGTAGATGTCCGACCGCGCGTCGAAGGCGCGCGAGGAGACTTGCTCGGGGGAGAGGTAGGCCATCGTCCCGATCAGGGTGCCGGTCTTGGTCAGTCGCGACTCGGTATCCGCGCGGGCCAGGCCAAAGTCCATGACGCGCACGCGGACGGCGGATCCCTCCTCCCGCGTGACCATGATGTTCGCCGGCTTGACGTCCCGGTGCACGACGCCGCGCGCGTGGCTGTAATCAAGGGCGTCGGCGACCTGGATTCCGATGTCGACGACGTCGCCCAGACGCAGCGCCTGGTCCCGGACCATGCGCGCCAGGGTCGTGCCGGCGACGAGTGGCATGACGAAGAAGAGGGAGCCGTCGTCACTGCCGAAGTCGTAGATCGGTACGATGGCCGGATGGTCCATCTGGGCGACGATCTGGGCCTCGCGCTGGAAGCGCCCCTCGATCTCGGGCGCCAGGTCCTGCGAGGAAATCAGCTTGACGGCGACGTCGCGATTGAGCAGCGGGTCTCTCGCCCGATAGACGACGCCCATGCCGCCGCGGCCGAGCTCGCCGGCGATCTCGTAGCGGTTCGACAGCGTTTTCTGGGTCAAATTGTCCCTGGCAGCCCGTGAACTATACGCGGTGGAGGGAAGAAAGACTCCCTCTCACGCCGCGAGGCGGGAGGAGAAGGCCACTCAGTTTCCCCTCTCCCCCGCGCTCGGGGAGAGGGTCAGGGTAAGGGGGACCGTCAATCCTTCCGCCAGCCAGGAGACGCCGACTGAGGGGTGTGGGCAGTCGCGGTCAGTCGTGCAAATCGGCTTTATTCAGCGGGCAGTCGGGGGCAGTCGTGCAACTCGGCCTTATTCAGAAACGGGACGGGCGAAAGGCCGAAACGCACGACGGACCCCAATCCGGGCCCGACTGACCCCCAGCCG
>JBBQNC010000117.1:0-10158 GCA_038329555.1 Thermoanaerobaculia bacterium | reverse complement strand
TCGCTATACTCCGATGCGGACGCCGTCTGTGACATAAGCCTCCTCCTTTCGTTGCCTCGAAAGAGAAGGCTACAGCGGTGTCCTTTTTCGTCGCGCTCTCATAGCATCTGACCCTCTCCCCCGGGTCCGGGGGAGAGGGGGTCTCTTATGTGCGAGGGTGATCCTTTCTTCCCCCTCCCGGCGGGAGAGGGCCGGGGTGAGGGGCGTGCTCCCAGCGCCGGCCTTACACTTCATGGCATCCATGTTCGGCGACCTCTCTCTGGGAACGATCGTCCTCGCCGTTCTCTTCGGTCTCGTGGGCTTTTCGGCGTACCGGTACGGAAAAAAGAACGCGGAGCCGCGGCCGCTCTTCCTGGGCATCGCCCTGATGGCCTACGGATACTTCGTCTCGAACGCCTGGGTGTCTTTAGGGATCGGGGCGTTACTGACGCTGCTTCTGTTCTTCCCGCGATAGCTCTACCGTTTCCCGCTTTCCTTGGAGCCCCTCTCGAAGAATGTCTTGGTCAGGAGAACCAGGCCCGTCAGCTGGACCCATTCCGAAAGGACATTGCCGACCACCTGGCCCCACTTCGAATCGGGTGCCATGCGGAGATACAGGAAGAGCCAGGCGCCGCCGGTGAGAAGCAGAGCGATCGTGAACGAATGGGCGACGAGGAGGCCCACGAGTCGGCCTCTCCGCTTGCGAGGCACGGGCTTGCTCTCCGCGGATCCGCGCTCGAAGAAATACTTCGTGCCGAACACGGCCACGACGACACCCGACCAGTCGGCGACGGCGTTCCCGAAGAAGGCTCCGACACGGCTGGATGGGTCTGAACGCGAGTACGCCACGATCCAGGACGCGAGAACCCCGGCGGCAACGAGCGTCAGAGAGTGCTCATGAAAGAAACTTCTTTTCTTGCGCAACATGTGACGATCGTAGCGCGAAGGAAAACGGCGAGCCTGCCTCTCAACGAGGCGCGGTCGTCCTCGGATAGTCGGGCGAGGCGAGCTCGATGCGCCAGATCGGCCCGCCCTGAAAGAACGGGCCCTCGGACTTCAGGAACCCGGGCGCCTCTCCGCCGAGGATCCAGACCGCCGTGTCCTTCGGCTGCTTCCCGACGAGCGGGGCGATCAGTCCGGCCAGGCCGCCGATCTCGATCTTCACGTTGAACCTCGTCGCCTTGTAGGACGCCCGGCCGACCGAGAACGGATCCTCGCCCGCGCGCGTGATCACGAGATGCACCAGCCGCGGCTTCGGCGTCGCGACGACCATCGACACGGTCGTGGAGACGTTCGTCGGAATGTTCTTGAGCAGCGACAGGATCACCCCGTTGGCGAGATCGGAGGGCAATTCCATGCGCTCTTCGATGACCTTCTCGGCTCCGTCCTTGCCATGCCGAACGGTCACGCGTCCGGACGCCGCGTCGATCGAGACCTCCAGCGAATAGGGAAAGCTCGGTCCCCGCTGGACCATGTGATCGCTCAGCAGACGGAAGCGCCCGCGCTGCGAGAAGATCGCGGTCTCGTCCTGAAGCGATCCGTCCTTGAAATGGAAGACGAGGCGGCTGGTCACGCGATCACCCCGGGAAGACTGGATGAGGTCGCCGTTCGCGACCACGGTGCCGTCCGCGGAGCGGAGGCGAAGGAACCCCCGCACGACCCCCTCGGGATGCCGGACGGCGATCTCTTCCGCGAAGAGCACGCCCGCGCCGACCGCGCCGGCCAGAAAGACAAGAAACGCGAGCCGCTTCCTCATAAGACCTCCCGTCTGCCTCCGACGGCGGAGAGACTCGCGTTGGAAGTCTCCCGCCGATCCCAAAGCCCAGCAATCACATTGCCAGCGGTCCATCGAGACAGGATACGGGAGCACGGCGCACGCCGATCCCTCTGCACCCACGTACCTTGCCCGACTGTTAAGAGCAACTGAGAAAACAGGACCAAAGTAAGACTCGAACATTCTAAAAAAACTCGACGACGACGGCGCCGCACGCGATCGCTTTCCCCTGTCCCCGCGCACGGGGAGGACTCACTCACCCCGATCGCCCTCGCGACGCTTAAGAACCGCCCTCTCCCCCGCGCACGGGGGAGAGGGTCAGGGTGAGGGGGTTCCCGCGGCGCGAGTAGTCTCCCGAGTCACGAGGGAGGAGGCTCGCGCCGCGGGAGGCGGAGCGCCAGCGACGCCGACGTGTGGGTCAGGGTGAGGGGGTCGCTCTGTCCCGCAACGCACGCGCGATGCTTTCCAGAACCCCCTCGACGTTCAGCAGCACGTCGATGTTCCAGAAACGCAGCACTCGGTAGCCGTGACTTTCGATATGCCGAGCGCGCTCGTCGTCTTTGCACCGGATCACGTTCCTCGCATGGTGTCCGCCGTCGAGCTCGACGACGAGCCCCCTCTCTACCGCGACGAAATCGACGACAAACAGACAGATCGGATGTTGCCGCCGGAACTTCACGCCGAGAAGCTGCCGCGATCGCAGCCGACGCCAGAGCGCGCGTTCCGCGTCGGTCGAGTCGTCCCGGAGCTCGCGAGCGCGAACGACGGAAAAGGGACGCCCCTCACCCCGGCCCTCTCCCGCCGGGAGAGGGGGATTGCGCTCGCGCTTCACGTCTTCTCGTTGTCGCGAAGCAACTCGCGAGAAGACGAGAGAGAGATCCCCTCTCCCCCGCGCTCGGGGGAGAGTCAGGGTGAGGGGGTCACTCCCTCGCGAATTCTGAGAAGGTGCCGCTCGGACGGAAGTCCCCCTCACCCCATCCCTCTCCCCCGCGTCCGGGGGAGAGGGGGTTCCCAGGAGGATCGCCCTCTGTGAAAGGCTACGGCACCGCCTGAAACGCCACCGCGTCCCCCACGAACAACGTCGGCACTCCCTGCTCCCCCGCCACCTTGTTGTAGGCCGCGACGTCCCCCGACCTCAGCGCGTTGAACTGCCCGATGTACCCCTCCGCCTCCTTGCGGACCGCGGCGAGCTCCTCTTTCGCGACTTCGCTCGGCGCCTCGCCGTAGGCGCCCGTCAGGAACCCCAGCCGTGAGGCCCTTCCCTGAAAGTCGGAGTGGTAGTGCAGCGTGTCCGACGGCGTGTCCCGCTGGACGTCGCGGTTGTAGACCTTGTCCTTCAGATCCTTGACCTTCTTGTTCAGGTCCTTCGCCGCCTTCAGCACCGCGTCGTACTTCCCCCTCTTCGCCGGGTCCCCGTCGTCCTCCCCTCCGCCCACCAGCTTCGGCAGCCCCGTGAGCGACGTCTCCCAGCCGTCGAGCACGTTCAACATCTCGTTGACCGCCGTCGCCGAGTTCCGCCCTTCGACCGCCGCCTTCCACCGAGCCTGCAGTACCGCCGCGTCCACGCGGTGCCTCGGATCGGGCCCGACCGTGACCTCGCTCGTCTGCGTCTCCCCGGCCGCCGTCACGGCGATCTTGTAAGTGCCGGGCGGGACGTCGGGGCCGCGGTTCGGGTCGAAGAAGTCCGACGGCGGCGCCTCCTTGCCGAACGCGATCTTCTTCGGCCCCTCGTAGCGCAGGTTCCAGACGAACCGGTTCATTCCCTCCTTCGCCGGCCCGTACTCCGTCGTCACGGGCTGGCCCGCCGCGTCCGTGACTACGATCTTGACCGGATCCCGCTTCAACTTCTTCTGCTCCTCCGTCTGCTTGATCTCCGTCTTCAGCCAGTAGTCGATCACCGCCCCGTTCGGCGGATTGGGAGCCGTCCACCCCCCGACGCCGAACCCGCCGCGATTCCAGATCTGCCACTGTGACGCCGGCGGGACCGCGAAGAGATGCAGGTTCTTCCCTCGCATTCCCGCGTCCATCTCGTCGCTCTCGATCGGACCGACGTTGTCGAAGACGTACATCCCGCGCCCGTGCGACGCGACGACCAGGTCGTGGGTCGCCTGGACGAACTTCAGGTCCCACACCGGCACGACCGGGAACTCGACCGGAAACTTCTTCCAGCTCGCTCCCGCGTCGCCCGAGTAGTGGAGCCCGTTGTCCGTCCCCACGACGAGGAACCTCTTTTTGTTCGGGCTCTCCCGCACGACGTAGGCCGTCCCGTCCTCCGGCAGCCCCTTCGTGATCGCCGTCCAGGTCTTCCCGGAATCCGCCGTCCGGTAGACGTACGGCCGCCGGTTGCCCAGCATATGCGCGTCGTAGACGAGCTGCGCGGAGCCCGCGTCGAACGGCGACGCGTCGATCTGGTACACCCGCGCCCACTCCGGAGCGCCCTTCGGCGACGCATTCGTCCACGTGCCGCCGCCGTCCCGCGTCACGTGCACAAGCCCGTCGTCGGAGCCCGCCCACATCACTTTCGGATCGACGGGAGAGATCGCGAGCGAGAGGAGCGTGTCGTACGTCTCGGCGCCCGAGAGGTCGTAATGGATCGGGCCGCCCGACACCTTCTGCTTCGCCTTGTGGTTGCGCGTCAGGTCGGGGCTGATCGCCGTCCAGTGGAGCCCGCCGTCCGTGGTTTTGAAGACGACGTTGCCGCCGAAGTAGACCTCCTCCGCGTTCGTCGCCGAGACCGCGATGGGCGAAGTCCAGTTGAACCGATACTTCAGATCCGCCGGCGCCGAGTCGCCCGCCCCCGCCAGGTACGGCCGGATGTTGCGGGACAGGCGCGTCTTCCGGTCGAATCGGGAGATGTTTCCGTTCTGCGAATCGCCGTAGATGATGTTCGGGTCGGAGGGCGCCGGCACGATCCACTCGCCGTCGCCGCCCACGACCGCGTACCAGTCCGCGTCGGTGATCCCGCCGCGCGTCAGCGAGTTCGACGTGCCGCACCAGCCGTTGTTGTCCTGGAGACCGCCGCAGATCGTGTACGGCGTGTCGGTCCCGACGCCGACCTGGTAGAACTGCCCGAGCGGAAGGTTCTCGAACGGCCGCCACGTCTTCCCGCCGTCGGTCGACACGAGCGCGCCGCCGTCGTTGCCCTGGATGATCCGGTCCGGGTCCTTCGGGTCGATCCAGAGCGCGTGGTAGTCGGGATGGATCTTCCGGTTGTTCGTCTGGAAGGTCTTGCCTCCGTCGATCGAGGTGACGAGCTGGAACGACCCGAAGTAGAGCTTGTTCTCGTCGGCGGGCGAGACGGCGATGACCGAGAAGTACCAAGGGCGCACGTTGATCGTCCGCGAGTCCGTCAGGCGCTCCCACTTCTCGCCGAGGTCCTTCGACTCGTAGAGGATCCCCTTCTTCGCGTGGATCAGGGCGTAGACGTGGTCGCCATTCGTCGGCGCGATCGCGAGCGCGATCCGGCCGAGCGGCCCCTCGGGCATGTCTCGCTCGAGCTTCCTCCAGGTCGTGCCGCCGTCGGAGGACTTGTACATCCCCGACCCCGGCCCGCCGCCCACGAACTCCCACGGGAACCGGCGGAACTGCCACATGCCCGCCAGCAGCACCATCGGGTTGCCCGGCTGCATGACGAGGTCCGACGCGCCCGTCTGGTCGTCGACGTACAGGACCTTCTTCCAGGTCGCCCCGCCGTCGGTCGTGCGGAAGACGCCGCGCGTGGCAGTCGGCTTCCAGACGTTGCCGAGCACGGCGACGAAAACGGTGTTCGAATCGCGCGGGTCGATGAGGACCTTGGAGATCTGCCCCGCATCGCCGAGCCCCATGAACCGCCATGAGGCGCCAGCGTCCGGCGAAAAGTAGACGCCATGCCCGTCGATCATGTTGTTGCGCGGATTGGCCTCGCCGGTCCCGACCCAGACGAGGTTCGGATTGCTCGGCGCGATCGCGATCGCCCCGATCGAGGCCGGATACCTCTCGAAGATCGGCTTCCAGGACCCGCCGCTGTCCGTGGTCTTGAAGACACCGCCGGAAGCGGAGCCGAGGTAGATCACGTTGGGATTGCCGGCAATGCTCTCGATGGCGGTGATGCGCCCACCCCCCGCAGCCGGCCCGATGTTCCGAAACCGAAACCCCCGAGCCTGCCCGGGCCCGGGCTCCTCCTCGGCAAGGCGTTCCATCCCCGCGGGAGGCTCGTCGGGCCGCCGGGCGGCGGCCGGCGTCGGAGTTGGGGAAGGCGTCTGGGGCAAAGCGACGACCGCGGCGGCGATCGTCGCGGCGGAAACGAGCAGGACGCGCGCGAATGTCATGGCTCTCCTCTGTGGAATCGAGAAACGTGAGGACCGGAATTATTTCCCGAGGTTCCAACGGTCACAAGGTGAATTACGAAGCGCATTCCAAAGCGTTTCCCCTCTCCCCCGCGCTCGGGGGAGAGGGTCAGGGTGAGGGGAAGCCCTCTCCAATCCACCCCACGCCGCGCCTCGGAAAGAGTAGAGATGCCCCTCACCCCGGCCCTCTCCCGCCGGGAGAGGGGGAAGACAGGGCCGCTCGCGGAAAAGGCCTCTCCACCTCGGACCCTTACCGCTCTCCGACCTCCGCCACGAGATCCCGCACCGCATCCGCCAGCGCCACGCGCCCGGCGACGTGCGGATGCCAGATCCTGGTGAGCGGCTCCCGGAACCACTCCCCCCGCTTGTAGAGCCCCTTCTCTCCGGCAGGAACATAGCCGGGAACGCGCGCGGCGGCGAGCTCCCCTGCCGTGTCGAAGACGAGCGCGTGCGAGAGACCGCGGGGGATGGTGCGCCCCTGGCGCCGTCCTTCGTCGGACAGGAGCCTCAGAATGCTCTGGTCGAAGGTGTGGGACGCCTCGTGAAAGAGCATCTCGAGAGCGCCCGTGCCCGCGTAGGTCGGATCGGTCGTCGACATCGTCGTCCGTGGCGGTTTCGTCTCGTTCGTGTACGCGCCGGCCCAGTTCGCGTAGGCGACGAGGTCGACGCGTAGCGGCCCCTCCGGCCAGCGGACGCCGTATGCGTTCTCGATCCCGCGGAGCATCGCGTCCGAGTGCTTCGCGAGGATTGGCAGAACCTCGCGGACCCACGCGCGGTGGCGCCGGACGTGGCGCGGCCAGAACGAACGCCGCCAGACGGGTGCCGCGAGGTCGAGCGCCGACGCCAGCTGCGGCTCCACACCCTCGGCGCCGGCCGCCGAGGGCCGGCTCTCGAGGCGGGCGATGGCCGCCGACTGGCGGGCCGCGCCTTCGTCGAAGATGAGATCGCGCCTGGCGAAGGACTTCGCGTAGACCGCGATGGCGGAGTCCATCGTCTCGCGCTCGGCGGCCGAGAGCCCGGCCTTCTCGAGCTCCTCGGGTGCCTGGACGACGGCATCCCGCGCGGCATCCGGCGTCTTCAGCCGGCTGCGCGCGACGACGTAGAGAAAGTGGTGCAGATCCGCCCAGAAGCTGCCGTGGAACTCGAACGCGCGGGTCCGCGCCAGAACTCCGTCCGTCTTCTCTTCGCGAGACGGCTCCACACGCGCCGCGGGCCGGCTCCCGCCGGCGCAACCCCCGCCGAAAACGACGCCGGCAAGGAGCGCCACCAATTCCACGCGGCGCGCACGTTTCCAGAGACTCATTGACGTCCTCCCCTCGAACCATCTTCTACGAACGCCGACGACGTTTCACCCAGAGCATTCCCCTCTCCCCCGCGCCCGGGGGAGAGGGTCAGGGTGAGGGGGTCGCCCCGGAAGTCGAAACAACGCGTCGACGCGGTAGCCCTGATCAGGATGACCGCTCGCACCGGGAGGAGTCTCCCGAGCGTCGCGAAGGGAGGAGCCTCACGGTGCGGGAGGCCTCGCCGAGCGAGGCCGACGGTTTACCCGTCACACCCCAACGCAAAGCCGATCGCCGCGCAGACCTCCCGCATCCGTCGGGCGCTCAGCTGCGCCACGCGCTTCCCGAGCGCGTCCCTCCGGACGGTGATCACGTTATGGAGATTCGCCACGCAGGGCTGCTTCATCCCGTCCTCGACCCCCAGCTCGACCTCGGAGGGCACTCCACGGATCGTCGACGTGATCGGAGCGACCGTGACGCGCGACAGATAGGGGACCGCACTCGAGCGGGTCAGAACGAGAACGGGCCGCTCCTTGTCGGGAGCCTCGAACCGAAAGAGCCGAACTTCTCCGCGCTCTATTCGTCCGGCCAATCCGCCACCTTGTCCCAGCACTCCGGCTGATCGAGGGAGTCGGGATAACGCAGGTACCCGTCGCGGTCCCGCCTTTCCCGCTCCGCCCGTTCCAACCGGTCGAGATGCGTCCGAAGAGCCTCGCGGATCAGTGCAGAACGGTTGGTCTCCAGCTTCCGAACAGCTTCGTCGGCGGCTTTGAGAAGGGCCGCGTCGAGGACCACCTGGATCGTTTCCATGGTGTCGATATTACTCCACACTGAGATCAACAAAGCAACGATATATACTGTAAAAGATATTGATATGATATCTAACTAGAGATGGATACTGCACCCACGTTGCTTCGCCACGCCCGGCGGGTTGCCGGCCTCAGCCAGCAAACTCTCTCCAAACGCGCGGGAGTCACCCAGGCCTCCATCTCCAGAATCGAAGATGGCAAAGCCTCGCCACGCCTCGACACATTCGAGCGTCTGCTCGAAGCGTGCGGCTTTACCCTCGAGCTCGCCCCACGCCTCGGGCAGGGAGTGGATCGGACGGCCATGCGCGACCTTCTTCGCCTCTCCCCCGCCGAGCGAGCACGCCTCGCGGTCGAGGAAGCTCGGAACCTCGAGGGCATCGGCCGGTGACGCTCCGCCCTTTCGATCCCGTTCGAGCGCTCGAGACGCTCGTCCGTCACCGGGTCCGCTTCGTCGTCATCGGAGGCTTCGCAGGCCGCCTCTGGGGCTCGACGACGGTGACGAACGATCTGGACATCTGCTACGCGATGGACAGAAAAAACCTCCGGGCCCTCGCCGCTGCTCTCACGGAGCTCGAAGGCTCGCTGCGCGGCGCTCCCGAAGGACTACCCTTCCACCCGGACACGGAGACGCTCGCGCGGGGAGACCACTTCACGTTCACGACCAGCGCAGGCAACCTCGATTGCCTCGGCACCCCCGACGGTTCCCGCGGCTTCTCCGACCTCATCGCCGGCGCGACGTCGATGAAGCTCGATGCGATCGAAGTCCCCGTCGCATCCGTGGACGAGCTGATCCGCCTGAAGCGCGCGGCCGGGAGACCCAAAGACCTGGTCGAGGTCGAGATCCTCGGAGCGTTGAAAGAGGAGATCGAGCGCGGCCGTTAGCCCGCCACAGAAGCGCTCGTCATTCCAAACGCTTCCCCTCTCCCCCGCGCCCGGGGGAGGGGTCAGGGTGAGGGGATCCCCTGGCACTCAAACACCCGTCGACCCTGTAGCCCCCGACTTCCCTGACCGCTCGCAGCGTGAGAAGTCTCCCGACCAATCGGGAGGGAGGAGGCTCACGCTGCGGGAGGCGAAGCGTCAGCGAAGCCGACGTGTGGGTCAGGGTGAGGGGGCCGCTTTCTCACCTCTGCCCGAACATCTCCAGGCAGAGGCGCCCCTCGCCCATCCCTCTCCCGCCGGGAGAGGGGGAATGGCGCGTTCTACAATCCCGATTCCTAAGGAGACAACACTCCCGATGACCCTCCCGCCGGACCCGCCGACCGCGGACGCTGGCCTCTCGGAGATGCCCACGGCGCTGACGCCGTCGGACGCCCCTCCCCCGCCCACTCCGTATCTCAAGCCCGGCACGATGCTCGCCCAATTCGAGATCGTCGAGCGGCTCGGCGCCGGCGGCTTCGGCGTCGTCTACCGCGCCCGCGACACGCGCCTCGGGAGGATCGTCGCGGTCAAGCTGCTGCCCGAGAACTTCGCGCGCGACGACGAGCGTCGCGAACGGTTCCGCCTGGAGGCGACGGCGGCCTCGGCCCTGAACCACCCCAACATCTGCACGATCCACGACTTCGTCGAGGACGCCGGCTGCCACTTCATCGTGATGGAGCTCGTCGAGGGCCGCACGCTCCACGACATTCTCGGCGCCGGCCCGCTGCCCGCCCCGAAGGCGATCGACCTCGGAATTCAGATCGCGTCGGCGCTCGCCGAGGCGCACGCGGCGGGAATCCTCCACCGCGACATTAAGGGCACGAACATCGTCGTGACCGCGAAGGGCCAGGCGAAGATCCTGGATTTCGGAATCGCGAAGCGCATGACGCCCGGAGGCGGCGGCGACACGACCGAGGACGCCGGAGGTCTCACGGGCACGGGGTTGTCGCCGAACTCGCGCGGCGGGTGGTGGAGGAGCGCGTCCGTCACGGCGACGGGCGTGCTGCCCGCGAAGGGCAGGCGGCCCGTGACCATCTCGTAGAGAACGACGCCGAGCGAGAACAGGTCGCTCC
>JBBQNC010000116.1:0-10199 GCA_038329555.1 Thermoanaerobaculia bacterium | reverse complement strand
GTCGGCTCCTCGCGCCGGGCCTCCTCCGGCCGGACCGGCGGCGGAGGCCCGGTCGCGCGCGCGCCCCCCGCGGCCGCCGCGGGCGGCGAGGAAACCGGGGATGACGGCTCGGGCCTGGCGGCCAGGCCGTTGGCGCGCCGGGGAATCTCGACGGGAGTCGGGGAGGGGGACGCGCGCCGCATTGCGAGGTCCATCTTCTTCATCTCCTGGGCGACCCGGCGCGCCACCTCCTCCTTGAACTGGGCATCCGTCATGTTGGAGGTCGGTCCCGTCTGAGCCGCGAGCGCGGGCTCCGGGGTCGGAATCACCGGCAGCGGCGTCGCGGGAATCGGTGCGGCCGGGGGCGGCTCCCGGCGGAAGTAGACCCACGCGGTTCCGGCGACGGCGGCGAGGACGAGCAGAATGCCGCCAAACACGAACGGGTTGCGGCGTCGGATCTCCGGCGCGGGGATTTCTCGCGGGGGCGTGCGGCGGACAGCGGCGCGCTCGGCCAGGGCCGGGGGCAGGGGCCGCGGGGCTCCCGGCGGCGGCGGCGGAGCGATCCGCGACCCCTCGGACGGCGGCGGCGGTGAGAGGCCCGTCCCCGGTCGGAGGTCGAGGTCGCTCCGGACGTCCAGAGCCGCCTCGCGCAGGCGCGCGTTGGTCTCGGCTTCGATCTCCGCGGAGAACAGGCTGTTCAGAAAGAAGGCCAGGTTGAACGTCGACGGCGCGTAGGGACCCGCGAAGAGGAGCTTGCCGAGCTCCCGGCGAACCTCGCCGCTCGACTGGTAGCGCCCCTCCGGCGGTGCGAGGCACAGCCGGAGAACCGCTGCCACGTCGGGGGCGATGGGAGAGCCTTCCCGCTGCGCGATCCGAAGATCCCGCATCGGCTCGGCGGCGTCCGGAAGGCGCCCGATCAGGAGCTCGAAGAGGACGGCGCCGAGCGAGTAGACGTCGGAGTTCTTTCCGATGCGGTTCTCTCCGCGCTCCTCGGGCGCCAGGTACGGGGCGATCTCCCGCGCGAATCGAGGCCGCCCCAGCGAGGGGAGGAACCCCGTCGCGACGCCGAAGCCCGTCAGCCGCGTCTCGCCGTCGTCCGAGATCGAGATGAATCCCGGCCAGACCAGACCGTGCAGCGTGCGATCGCCGTCGATGGTGGTGTTGTACGCATGGTCGAGCGCGGTCGCGACCTTTTCGGCGATCAGGAGCGCGTGTTCGTAAGGAATCGTCTGCTGCTGCACACGCGCGCGCCCGATGAGGGCATCGAGGGTGCGGCCGCTCTCCTCGTTCCAGGCGAGAAAAGGGGTGCCATCGACCGAATCGAGAGCGACCCCGCGCGCGATCGCGGGATTCTTCAGAAAGTTGTGGACCTCTCCGTTCGCTTCGATCGCATCCAGAACCGCGTCCTCGGAGATCTCGGGGCTCTCGAAAATTCGCAGCCGCACGAACTCCCGCTCCCCCGAGGTTCGGATCGCACGGTACGTGCGGCCGAGCGCGTCCTCTCCCAGCTCGGCCGTCAGAAGGTACGAGCCGAAGGGCCTCGGCAGAGATTCGGTCATCGCCGCGGGTCGCGCCGGACCGCGGGAGGACTGGGCGTCGATATGTGGATGCGGTCGATTGTGGGGCCGGTGCGCCCGGGGGTCAAGACGCGGGCGCGGAGGACGAGGCCGCCGGCGTGGCGGGAGCCTGCGGCGCCGCGTCCGGTGCCTCCCGGGGCGGCTCCCCGGCCTCGGCCCGGAGCCTGCGGGACGTCGCGATCGCCTGGAGATGCTCTTCGTAGGTCCGCGTGAAGGTGTGGCCTCCCATGGTGTCGGCGACGAAGTAGAGGTAGTCGATCCGGGCCGGCGAGACGGCGGCCTTCAAGGCGGTGAGACCCGGATTGCAGATCGGTCCGGGCGGGAGGCCCTCGTTCAAGTACGTGTTGTAGGGGGACTCGTACCCGTAGTCCGAGCGGTGGAGCATTCCAGACCACCGGCCGTCGCGCTTCAACGCATACATGACCGTCGGATCCGCCTGGAGCCGCATCCCCTTCTTGAGACGGTTGTAGTACACGGCGGCGATCAACGGACCCTCCTGCTTGAGCGCAGTCTCCTTCTCGATGATCGACGCGAGGATCACGGCCTGGCGGGGCGTGAAGCCGAGGCTGCGCGCCTTCTCGCGCATCTCCGGTGTGAAGTTCTTGCGGAACTGGCCCGCCATGCGGTCGACGATCTGCCGCGCGGAGGTGGACCGCGTCACCACGTAAGTGTCGGGGAACAAAAATCCCTCGAGGTCGCTCACGCCGCGCGTCAGGCCGGGAAGAAGCTCCGTGTCGGCGAGGGCCTGTCGAAACGCTTCCGGCCCCCCGATCCCCTTGCTCCAGAAGAGCTGGAAGGTCTCGTCGGCCGTGAGACCCTCCGGCACGACCACGGGATACGTCACGACGTCGCCTCGCGCCATGCGGTTGATGATCTCGTCGATCGGCATGGGACGGTCGAAGAGATACTCGCCGGCCTGGAGCGGAGTTCCCGCGCGGTAGACGCGGTAATAGATCTCGGCGAGCCGGGCGTCCGCGACGACGCCCTCCTTTTCGAGCGTCAGGAGGATCTGCGCCGTCGAGGTCCCGACGGGGAAGACGATTTTCGCCTGCGCGAGGGGCCCCGGAGACCGGCGCGGGTGCTCGAGGCGGTAGAAGAGGTAACCCGCTCCCGCGATCGCAAGCAGGACGAGCAGCAGGAAGACGCGAAAGACGGGGCGTTTTGCGCTCACCGTCGCCGCTCCGAATGCGAAAGGTAGTCCTCGAGAAGCACCGCTGCCGCCGTGCGGTCGATCTCCTCCTTCGGGGCGCCCCGGGGAACCCGGCGGGCCGCCTCGTCGGACGTGAGCGTCTCTTCGTGGAAGTGAATCGAGATCGACGTCCTGCGAGCGAGCTTCGAGGCGAAGGAGCGGATGCGGGCGGCGAAGGGGCTCTCCACACCCTCGGGAGAGCGGGGTATGCCGAGGACGATCGCGCCGATCTCCTCATCGGCGGAGAAGGCGAGGATCTCGTCGATGGCCGCTTCGTCGTCGGCCCGTCCGATCGTCTTGCGCGGCGTCGCCAGGAGGGCGCTCGCGTCCGAGGTCGCGAGGCCGATCCGACGTTCGCCAAAGTCGACGGCCAGAATGCGGGGCATGGCGGGGGGAAGTCTACAGGGGTGGATCGTCGGCACGGTCCTCCGTTTCTCGTCGAAATGTTGCGTCTTCGTCGGCCGCAGGACGGCGGACGGCGGGGGTCGAGCCCGCCCCGGGCGCGGGCGCCCTCCGGCGCCGCGCCGCGTCGGAGAGCCGGACGGCTCGACTCCCAACTCTTTGGTTCCGAGGCGCATTCCGCGAAGATCTCTCATGCGGAGGGCGGGGAATCGCGCTTCCGCGAGCGCGGTTATCATCGCGGCCATGAAGACCGTCTGGATCCTCGGCGCCGCACGCACGCCCGTCGGCTCCTTTCTCGGGAAGCTTTCGTCGCTGCCCGCGCACGCGCTCGGTTCCGTGGCGATTCGCGGCGCCCTCCGCCAGTCGAACGTCGCACCGGGCTCGATCGAGTCGGTGGTTCTCGGCAACGTCCTCCAGGCGGGCCAGGGCCAGGCGCCGGCCCGGCAGGCATCGCTCGGCGCGGGCATCCCGGACACCGTGCCGTGCGTCACGGTGCACAAGGTGTGCGGCTCGGGCATGCGCGCGGCCATGGACGTGGGCAACGCGATCCTCGCGGGCGAGTACGACGTCGCCGTCGCCGGGGGCATGGAGTCGATGTCGAACGCCCCCTACCTCCTGGAGCGCGCCCGCACCGGTTACCGGATGGGCAACGGCGTCCTCGTGGACTCGATGATCAAGGACGGCCTGTGGGACCCGTACAAGGACGTCCACATGGGGAACTGCGCCGAGATGTGCGTAGCGAAGTATCACTTCACGCGCGAGGAGCAGGACGCCTTCAGCCTGGAGTCATATCGGCGGGCGCAGGAGGCGACGAAGCAGGGCCTCTTCTCCGACGAGATCGTTCCCGTCGAGGTGCCGCAGAAGAAGGGGGCGCCCGCTGTCGTGGACTCGGACGAGGAGCCGTTCGCGGCGCCGCTCGACAAGATGGGGTCCTTGAAGCCGGCCTTCCAGAAGGAGGGCGGAACGGTGACGGCCGCGAACTCATCGAAGATCAACGACGGGGCCGCCGCGCTCGTCATCGCGTCGGAGGAGAAGGCTCGCGAGCTCGGAGCGAAGCCGATCGCCCGGATCGTCGCCTGGGCGGGCGTGGCCCAGGCGCCCGAGTGGTTCACGACGGCTCCCATCGGCGCGATCCAGAAGCTCCTCCAGAAGACGGGGCTCTCGGTCGCCGACATCGACCTCTTCGAGATCAACGAGGCGTTCGCCGCCGTCGCCATGGCGTCGATCCGCGAGCTCGGACTCGATCCCGCCCGCGTGAACGTCCGCGGCGGGGCCGTCGCTCTCGGGCATCCGATCGGCGCCTCGGGGGCCCGGCTCCTGACCACGCTCGTCCATGCGCTGCGTCGGGAAGGCAAGAAGCGCGGCATGGCCGCGATCTGCATCGGCGGCGGCGAAGCGACCGCGATGCTGGTCGAGGTCGCGTAACACCCTCGGGGGCCGCGGCGCCGCACAACGTCAACGTGCCGACCCCCTTCGATCTCCTTCTCGGCGGCGTCCCGCGCTTCGAGGCCGAATCCGCCTGGGCCTGGCGGCTCGCCCGGCGGTGGGCGCGGCGGCTCCCCGCGCGTCGGTACGTCGAATGCCCGCGCCGCCGTCCCATCGTCGGAGACGCCGCTGGCGACAGTCCGGTCGTCCTGATTCAGGCTGACGCGGAGGCCTACCTGGCTCCGTCGGCCGCGCGGCGCCTCCTGGACGCCGTCGAGAGCGGGGCCGACGTCGCCGTGCCGGTGTCGAACGAGCCGTGGACCGCCGAGACGCGCTGCGATCCGCCTTTCGCATACCACACGCCCGCGCTTCTCGAGGAGGCGGCGGCCGCGGTCGCGGCCAGCGGCGGCGATCCGCGGCCCGCCATCGCGCCGCGCTCGCCCGTGTTCGCCGCCCGGCGGGCCGCCCTTTCGGCGCTGTCACCGGACCTGCCGCTGGACGAGGCGGTCGAGGAAGCCGTTCGCGTGGGACTCTCGGTCGTGGTCGATCCCGGCGCCGACCTCCACCGTTACGGGGAGAGGGACGGTCAGGCGCGCGACGACCTCGCGGCGCGCGTGCCCCCCGGCGCCCGTGCCGTGCTCGACGTAGGCTGCTCGAGCGGTGCGACCGGGATGGCCCTTCGGCGCGCAGGGATCTCCGAGATCTTCGGAATCGAGCCCGATCCCGGCGACGCGGAGCACGCGGCCGGGACCTATGACCGCGTGCTCGCCGTTCCGCTCGAGGCGGTTCCGGAGGAATTTCCGGGCCGGTTTGACGCCGTGCTCTTCGGCGACGTCCTCGAGCACCTCGAAGACCCGGCTGCCGCGCTGGCGCGCGTGCGACCCTGGCTCTCGGCGTCGGGTGTCGTCGTCGCCTCCGTTCCGAACGTCGGGCACTGGTCCGTGATCGCCGACCTCCTCGCGGGCCGCTTCGACTACGTGCCTTACACGATCCTCTCGGGAACTCACGTTCGGTTCTTCACCCGCCGGACACTGCAGGATCTCTTCGAGGCCTGCGGGTACCGCGTGCGCGCGATCGACGCGGTTCGAACTCCGCCATCCCCGGAAGGCGCGCTCCGGCTCGCGCGGCTGGCGGAGTATCCCGGCGCGTCCTCCGACCTCGACGCGGTCGAGTTCCTCGTGGTGGCCTCCCCGGAGTGACCGCCGTTCGTCCCGCCTTATGATCGGGGCGTGATCGACAAAATCGTCGTTGACGCCGACGCGGCCGTCGCGGACGTGTTCGAGGGGGCGACTCTCGTGGTCGGCGGCTTCGGGCTCTGCGGCATTCCGGAGAACCTCATCGGGGCTCTCGTGCGGCGAGGCGTCCGGGGGTTGACGGTCGTCTCGAACAACTGCGGCGTGGACGACTGGGGGCTCGGGCGGCTCCTCTCGACGCGGCAGATCCGCAAGATGGTCTCCTCGTATGTCGGCGAGAACGCGGAGTTCGAGCGGCAATTCCTGACGAAGGAGCTCGAGGTCGAGCTCGTCCCGCAGGGCACGCTCGCCGAGCGCATGCGCGCGGGAGGCGCGGGGATCCCGGCGTTCTACACGCCGACCGGCGTCGGAACTCTGGTCGCCGAAGGCAAGGAGACCCGCGAGATCGAAGGCCGCGAGTATCTGCTCGAACGGGGAATCGTCGGCGACTTTTCCCTCGTCGCCGCGTGGAAGGGGGACCGCCTCGGCAACCTCGTGTACCGGAAGGCGGCGCGGAATTTCAACCCGATGGCCGCCACCGCCGGCAAGATCTCGATCGCGGAGGTCGAGGAGCTCGTCGAAGTCGGCGATCTCGACCCGGAAAACGTCCACACGCCCGGGGTCTTCGTGAACCGGGTGGTCGTCGCGCCGCGGGAAAAGCGGATCGAGCGGCGGACGGTGAGGAAGAAGGGTCCTTGACAGTTATCAGCACCCAGTAATGGGTCATGCGTTATGGGTTAAGACGGCCTCTGTCTTTCCGAACTGATAACTGACAACTGATAGCTGACAACTGACTGACTCCTGATAACTTCTTCCCATGCTCGACCGCGAGGGGATCATTCGCCGCGCCGTTTCCGAGCTGAAGGACGGCTTCACCGTCAACCTCGGCATCGGAATGCCCACCCTCGTCGCGAACCACATCCCCGACGGAATCGAGGTGATCCTCCAGTCGGAGAATGGCATCCTGGGCCTCGGACCCTATCCGACCGAAGGGGAAGTCGATCCCGACCTGATCAACGCCGGGAAGGAAACCGTGACGGTCCGGCCGGGAGCCTCGTACTTCTCATCGGCGGACTCCTTCGCGATGATCCGTGGAGGCCACGTCGATCTGTCGATTCTCGGCGCGATGCAGGTGGACCAGGAAGGCTCGATCGCGAACTACATGATTCCGGGGAAGATGGTCAAGGGAATGGGGGGCGCGATGGACCTCGTCGCGGGCGCCCGCCGCCTCGTGGTCACGATGGAGCACACGTCCCGCGCCGGCGAGCCGAAGATCCTGAGACGCTGCACGCTGCCGCTGACCGGCGTCCGTTGCGTCCAGCGCATCATCACGGATCTCTGCGTCTTCGACGTCGATCGGGACCGCCACGAGCTCGTCTTAGTCGAGCTCGCTCCCGGTACGACGGAAGCGGAGGTCCGAGACCGCACCGAGGCGTCCTTTCGCGCGGCCCCCCTGGTGCGATCCATGGACGCCCGACGCATGGACGTCCGACCCATGGACGCGTGAAGCGCCCGGGCGGGCGCGCCTGCGGCCGGATTGCCTCCGCGATGCTCCGTGCGGCGGCGGCCGTCGCCGCGGCGCTCTGGCTCGCGGGCGGCGCCGCGACCGCCCAGGACCCGTTCGGCGCCTCGGACCCGTACGAGTCGCAGTTCAAGGCGAAGCCGAACTTCCAGATTCGATTCCGCGTCCCGCAGAAGGGCGACGAGGTTCGCCTGTACACGAAGAAGCCCGTCCGATACGAGAAGGACGTCTCGTGGGAGGGCTCCGACGAGGTTGTCATCGAGTACCAGGACGTGAAGATCCGCGCCGACACCGCCCGCTACGACTTCCCGACCAAGACCGCCACGCTCGATGGCCACGTCGTCATCGACCAGGGACCGACGCGCCTCGCCGGGGACCACGCGACGTTCGCTCTCGAGGCGAAGACCGGGATGATCGAGAACGCGACGGCCGACCTCGCCCCGACGTACCACGTCATTGCGAAGTCCATCGAGAAGATCGGCGAGGCGACCTATCGCATCCACGACGGGATCTTCACGGCTTGCGACGTCCCGAAGCCGGACTGGTCCTTCCGCATGTCGGAGGCGGTGGTGACGCTGGACGACTACGCCCGGATGAAGAACGTCTCCTTTCGAGCCGGCTCGGTCCCGCTCCTCTACGCGCCCTCTCTGGTGTGGCCGACGAAGGAGGATCGCGCGACCGGCTTTCTCGTGCCCGGCCTCGGCTACAGCTCGGGGCGCGGCGCCTACCTGGGCTTGACGCATTTCTGGGTCACCGGCCGCTCCACGGACCTCACGTCCAACCTGGATCTGTATTCCGGGGGAACCGTCGGAGTGGGGGAGGAGTTTCGGTGGACGCCGACGCTCGAGTCGGCCGGAGTCTTTCAGGGTTACGTCGTCCGGGATACCGACGCGACGGCCTGTGTGTCCATCTTCGACAAGCCGTCCGGCGGAGAGGGGGCCTGCACGCTGCCGAACGGAGGGCCGGGTATCATCGTCCGCAAGACCCTGTCCCGCTGGAAGGTCCGGCTCGACCACGTCGCCGACGACCTGCCGGGGGGCTTCCGCGGTGTCGTCGCGATCCGCGACTATTCCGACGATCAATACCTGCAGGATTTCGAGCGGTCCTTCGCGCTTTCTTCCGCCCGGCAGATCCTCTCGCGGGCGTTCCTCACCAGGAACTTCGGGGACGACTCGATCAACCTCCGCTTCGAGCGCAGCGAGACGTTCTTCAGCACGCGGGTCACCCAGGAGCGCCTGCCGAGCCTCGAGTACTCGCGCCGCACGTCGCCGATCGGAAACACCCCCTTCTTCTTCTCGGCGGAATCCTCCCTCTCCTGGCTGTACGTGAATCGCGGCCCGAATCTCCCTCGCGGAGACTACGCGCGGGCCGACGTGCATCCCGTCCTGTCGTTCCCCTGGAAGCGAATCCCGTGGCTGTCGGTGACGGCGAAGGTCGGCGGCCGGTTCACGGAATACACGGACTCGACGGACGCCGCCCAGACCACCTTTACGGGACACGCGCTCTCGCGCGAGTATGGCGAGGCGGGGCTGTCGATCGTCGGGCCGTCGTTCTCACGCATCTACGACGCCGAGATCGGGCCGTTCGCGAAGTTCAAGCACGTCATCGAGCCGCGGATCGAGTACGCGTACGTGTCCGAGGTGGGCGATCCCGAGCGGATCCCCACCTACGACGAGGTGGATCTGCAGCTCGGCCAGAACCAGGTGCGGTACGCGCTCGTCAACCGCCTCCTGGCCCGCCCGGCCGACCCGAAGGCCGGCACGGCGACGGAGATCGCGTCCCTCGAGATCGCGCAGACGCGGGCCTTCACGCTCCCGCAGAACCTCTTCGCGAGCGCGACGAGCTTTTCGACCACGGCGTCGAAGACCGGACCGGTCGACGCGACGCTGCGCCTCGCCCCCGGTCCGGGGTTTCATCTGGACGGGAGGCTGTCCTACGACACCGGCGCTTCCCAGGTGACGGGAACGTCCCTTTCCGCCTCCTACAGCCGGAAGCTGACGTTCGTAAACGCGACGTGGTTCGCGAGCCGGCCCGTCCTGTCCGCACCCCTTCCCGTCGGAAGTCCGTCCCCCAACTCGGATCAGTTCCGGGTTTCCGCGGGCGCGGATCTCTCGAAGGCGTTCCGCGTCGAGACCCAGTTGAACTACGACGCCCGCCAGAAGCTGCTGCTCGAGGATCGATCGCTGGTGACCTATCGCGGCTCGTGCTTCACCGTCTTCGTCGAGCTGCGCCAGCTGCGCCTTCCCCCTTCCCCGCGAAGAGATGTGCGGATCGTCGTCAACCTGAAGGACATCGGGACGCTGTTCGACCTCCACCAGTCGGTGGATCGCATCTTCGGGCCGTGAGGATCGCCGAAGGCCGGTGTTCGTTATGATCGGCTCTCAATGAAAGGCCTGATTCTCTCGGGAGGCAAGGGCACCCGCCTGCGTCCGTTGACGTATACGCGCGCCAAGCAGCTCGTGCCCGTCGCCAACAAACCGGTCCTGTTCTACGGCGTCGAGGCGATCGTCGCCGCCGGCATCCACGAAATCGGGGTCGTCGTTGGCGATACGCGCGACGAGATCCAGGCCGCCCTCGGAGACGGCTCCCGGTTCGGCGCGAAGTTCACCTACATCGAGCAGGACGCCCCCCGGGGGCTCGCGCACGCGGTGCTCATCTCGGAGCCCTTCCTGCGGGGCGAGCCGTTCGTGATGTACCTCGGGGACAATCTGATCGCGGACGGGATCTCGACTCTCGTGGCCGAGTTCCGGCGGATCGGCTGCAATTCGCAGATCCTGCTCGCAAAGGTCCCGAACCCGGAACAGTTCGGCGTGGCGGAGCTCGACGACGGCCGCGTCTTCCGGCTGACGGAGAAGCCGAAGGAGCCGAAGTCC
>JBBQNC010000115.1:0-10246 GCA_038329555.1 Thermoanaerobaculia bacterium | reverse complement strand
AGACGTACGGAGTGCCGCGCGTGCATTTTGAGCTGGCCATGGAAGGTGTCCGAGTCAGTCGCAAGCGTGTGGCGCGTCTGATGAGAGCGGCCGGCCTTGCCGGGATCAGCCGCCGCAGATGGATCCGCACGACGGTACGGTCTGCCGGGGCATCTGCGGCGCCGGATCTGGTGGACCGAGACTTCACGGCACCCGCACCGGATCGGCTCTGGGTTGCCGACATCACCTATATCCCGACCTGGGCGGGGTTGCTGTACTTGGCCGTCGTGCTCGATGCCTGGAGCCGGAGAGTGGTCGGGTGGGCCATGGCTTCGCACCTGAGAACCGAGATCGTGCTCGACGCTCTGAACATGGCCATCGAGCAACGACGTCCGAAGCAGGTCGTTCATCACTCCGATCACGGAACGCAGTACACGTCGATCGCTTTCGGACAGCGGTGTCGGGAGTTGGGAGTTCGACCTTCGATGGGATCGGTCGGCGACTGCTACGACAACGCGATGTGCGAGAGCTTCTTTGCGACCCTCGAGTGCGAGTGTCTCGACCGGAATCGCTTCCAGACGCAGACGGAAGCGAGAATGGCCGTCTTCGATTTTATCGAGGGCTTTTACAACCCGCGGCGTCGTCATTCTTCCCTCGGCTATCTCTCGCCGATCGTCTACGAAAGAAACACGGACAGATCAGCCACGACGGTCAACGTATGCTGAGGGAGGGCGGGGCTCCGCCCCGCACCCCGACCAGGAACCCCCGATGGAATCCCTAACCGAAAACCGTCCACCGAAACGGGGCAGCTCCACGCCCCAACTTGACGGCGGTTCTTGAACTGCCGCCATCCGAACTCGCGCACAAAGATCGTCGCACACACGCGCCCCACGCCCCGCAACCGCATCAGCCGCCGGACCTCTTGTGACGGCGCCGACGAGCCGTCCTTCACCATCTTCTTGTTCTGCGCCTCCAGATCCAACACCTGTTGGTGCAGAAAGCGGTGACGGTCGATCTCCCGCTCCAGCCGCGCTCGTAACCCCTCAGGCAGAGAACCGCCGTCCCACGTCCGGATCCCCTCCAAAGGATCCAGAAGGCCCCGGCGCCCGATCCGAGCCGATGCCCCCTGGCTGGCCAACAGCCCCTTGATCCGGTTGATCAGTCGCGTCTGTTCCTTCTTCAACGTCCGCAGCTCCCGGTGCAGATGCCGGGCATCTTCCTGCGCCTCCGACGGCACTCGCACCACGCTCCAGACCTTGCTCTCCCCCAGGTCGTAACGCACCAGCATCGAAAGCAGCTTCGCCGCGTCCAGCCGGTCCGTCTTGGCCCGCCGTGCTCGACGGTTCACTTCGATGCTCGATGAATCCACCACCACGTTCTCGATCTTCAAAGCCTCCAGCCACCGGTGAAGCCAGAAGCCATCTCGCCCCGCCTCGTAGCAGCTGATCACTCGTCCGTTCGCGGGCAATCCCAACCGCTCTCGCGCCCGAACCACCACTTCCCTCAGCCGCTCCAGATCCCTCGCCGCGATCGATGTCTCCCAAACTCTCTCTCCCAAACCGATCGTGAACGCCAGCTTCCAACCCCTCCAACCCAGCTCGAAAGCCACGGACAACCGCTCCTGCCCCTCGCTATACTTCCCTTCGGATGCCGTCTGTCTCATCGCCTTCTCCTTTCAAATCTGCCCGAAAGTGAAGGCTACAGCCGGTGTCCTTTTTCCTTCTCCCCTCATAGCATCTGACCCTCTCCCCCGAACGCGGGGGAGAGGGGAATCCTTGAAGTTGTGACGAGGCGAAATGAGAAGCAGGGCGACATTTCGGCCGTCCTGATCCATCCGCTCGCAGCGTGAGCGAGTCTCCTGAGCGTCGCGAAGGAGGAGCCTCACGCCGCGGGGGGGAGAGCGGAGCGCAGCGCAGCTCTGCCGACATGCGAGGAGCGTCACGCTGCGGGAGCCGGCGCGTCAGCGACGGCGACGTTAGAATCGCGTCGCCCCATGGCCACCGTCACCTTTCGGGAAGTCTCCAAGTCGTACGGTGGCGCGCCCGTGATCGAGAACCTGAACCTGGCGGTCAGCGACCGGGAGTTCATGGTCCTGGTCGGGCCCTCGGGCTGCGGGAAATCGACGGCGCTCCGGATGATCGCGGGGCTCGAAGACGTGTCGGGAGGCCAGATCTCGATCGGCGACCGCGTCGTCAACGACGTTCCGCCGAAGGATCGGGACATCGCCATGGTCTTCCAGAATTACGCGCTCTACCCCCACATGACGGTCCGCGAGAATTTGGAGTTCGGCCTGCGTATGCGCGGCACGCCGCGCGCCGACCGCGACAAGCTGGTTTCGGAGGCATCGGAGATGCTGGGGCTCTCGGCGGTGCTGGATCGCCGGCCCGCCCAGCTGTCGGGCGGGCAGCGCCAGCGGGTCGCGCTCGGCCGCGCGATCGTGCGCAAGCCCGCCGTATTCCTCTTCGACGAGCCGCTCTCCAACCTCGACGCGAAGCTGCGCGGCCAGATGCGCGCGGAGATCAAGAAGCTTCAGGACCGGTTGAAGACGACCACCGTCTACGTCACGCACGACCAGGTCGAGGCGATGACGATGGGCTCCCGGATCGCCGTGATGAAGGACGGCCGGATCCAGCAGGTCGGGGAGCCGCTCGAGATCTACGACCGGCCGCGCAATCTCTTCGTCGCGGGATTCGTGGGGACGCCGCCCATGAACCTCCTTCCCGCGACGGTCGCGAAGGAAGGGACGGTTCTGAACGGAGCCGGTTTCTCGCTCCCCGTTCCGCTGCCGATCGGCGCGGCCGGACGCCTTCGCGACGGTGCGCCGGTGCTCGTGGGAATCCGGCCCGAGAACCTCCACCGCGGTGCCGCGTCGGGCCGCCCCGCTCTGGCTCTCGTCGCGGATGTCGTCGAGCCCCTGGGGGACGAGGTGATCGTGCACGCGCGGCTCGGTGAGACGCCCGTGATCTGCAAGCTCGGGCCGCGCGAGGGACCGGCGATGGGAGAGGCCTTCGAAGCCTGGGTCGATCTCGACCGCATCCATCTCTTCGATGCGTCGACCGAGGAACGCATCGAACCGTGAGCGGCGCTCCCCTCTTTCCCGAAGGCTTCCTCTGGGGCGCCGCGACCGCCGCCTATCAGATCGAGGGCTCCCCGCTCGCGGACGGAGCGGGCGCGAGCAACTGGCACCGCTTCTCTCATACGCCGGGGCTCGTGCGGGACGGCGACACCGGAGACGTCGCCTGCGACCACTACCGCCTCTGGAAGTCGGACGTCGCGCTCATGCGCGATCTGGGGCTGAACGCGTACCGCTTCTCGATCTCGTGGAGCCGGATCCTACCGGACGGAACGGGACACGTGAACCAGGCGGGACTCGACTTCTACCGGCGGCTCGTGGACGCTCTGCGCGAGGCCGGGATCCGCCCGTTCGCCACGCTCTACCACTGGGACCTTCCGGCGGCGCTCGACGACCGCGGAGGCTGGTTGAACCGCGACATCGCCGGATGGTTCTCGGATTACGCGACCGTGGCGTTCCGGGCGCTCGACGGCGGCGTCGAAGCCTGGGCCACGCTGAACGAGCCGTGGGTCGTCGCGGACGCGGGGTACCTCGCCGGGGCGCTCGCTCCCGGACACCGCAGCCTCTTCGAGGCCCCGCTCGTTTCCCACAACCTTCTGCGCGCGCACGGCGCCGCCGTGCAGGCATACCGGGCGACGTCCCCGCGTCCCGCGGTCGGCATCGTGCTGAACCTGGAACCCAAGTACCCCGCGTCCCAGAAGCCTGAGGACCTCGAAGCCACGCGGCGCGCCGACGCGTACATGAACCGGCACTACCTGGATCCGCTGTTTCTCGGCCGGTATCCCGAGGAGCTCGCCGCGATCTTCGGCGAGGCGTGGCCCGATTTTCCGCCGGGCGACTTCGACGCGATCCGCGCTCCGATCGATTTCCTCGGCGTGAACTACTACACGCGCGGGGTGATGCGGGCGGAGCCCGCCGACCCGCCCCTCTGCGCGGTGCGCGTCCGGCAGAAGCGGCACGTCTATACGGAGACGCAGTGGGAGGTCTATCCCGACGGACTCACGGACACGCTTCGCTGGGTGCATGAGCGCTACGGGCGATTCCCCCTGTACATCACGGAGAACGGCGCGGCGTTCTACGACCCGCCGTCGGTGGACGACGGCGCGAGCGACCCCCTTCGCGTCTGGTACTTGCGGGAGCACCTGCGGGCGGCTCGACGCGCGATGGACGCGGGAGCGGATCTCCGCGGCTATTTCGTCTGGTCGCTCCTCGACAACTTCGAATGGAGCCACGGGTACTCGAAGCGCTTCGGGATCGTGCACGTCGACTACGCGACGCAGAAGCGCACTCCCAAGGCGAGCGCGCGGTTCTATTCGGACGTCATCCGAACGCACGGCGCAGCACTCGAGGGCTGACCGGACCGAGAGGAGAGAGGAGAGAGGGAAGAGGAAAGAGGCGGCTATTTCGGCCAATCCGAACCATCCGCTCGCCCCGTGAGGAACCTCGTCGATTTCAGCGTTGCCCCCAGTTACCGGAAATACACTTCCGCGGGCAGCCGTCGGACCGTGACCTCGCCGTCCCGGCAGAGGAGGGACGCGCCTCCGGCGGACTTCGCGGAGCACCCGGGGCCGGGAAGAGGCGGCCGCAGCACGATCCCGCCCGACGGCAGGTCGAGGCCCCCCGAGACCCGGAAGCGCAGCCGGTCGCCTTCGCGCCGCAGCGAGTAATCGAGAAGCCCTCGAGAGGTGCGCAGGCGGCGGATCGCGACGCCCGGCCCTTCGGAGACCCAGGAGGCGGGAATCCCCGCCGCGAGGACGAGCGCGTCGTCGCCTTCGCGCTCCCAGGCGAAGAGGTCGAGCGCCGAGCGAATGAAGTCCGATCCCACCCAGGCGTGCGGCATGTCCCCGATGAAACGGACCTTTCGCGGCTCTCGCCCGACGCCCTCGCCCCAGCCGTTCCACGAAGCCGGCCGCCGGCTGTCGAAGAAGAACGGAAGCAGCTCGTGGGCGCGCTCGCGCCAGCCGAGCCGCACGAAGACGCCGACGTTGCGGATCTCGTAGGGCGTGTAGTCCTCCCACGCGGCGCCGTCGCGCCGGCGGATGAACTCCGTCCAGTACCGCTCGAAGGTGCCGCGGAGCGCCTCCGGCGGGAGCCGGTCGAGCTCCCCCGCCGGGTCGAGGGCGATCGTGGTCGAGGTCGCGTCGAAATCGCCGAGGTCCGCGGAGCCGGGCACGACGTCGAGCCCGCGAAGCGCCCGGACGCGCGCGATGGAAGCGAGGAGGTCGGTCTCGAACTCATCGCGGATGCGCGCCCATTCGGCCCGGAGATCCTGGCGGCCGAGGGCGGCGGAGAGGTCCGTCGCGTCCTTCAGACCCTTCAACGCCCAGAAGTCGTCCCAGTAAGAGTGGACGGGCTTCGCCGAGTATCCCTCGTGGCTGATCGACTCCGGAAGAAGGCCGAAGAAGATGTCCTTGCCGGGCACGCGATACTCCGGCGTGCGGCGGCGCTGGCGCTCGCGATCGATCCAGGAGACGGCGCCCTCCACGTGCGGGAAGATGCGGCGCAGCCACTCCGTGTCCCGGGTGAAGCGCCAGTGCTCGGCGATCAGAAAGACGAGCTCGCCGTGGCTGTCGTTCTCGACGACCGCGTCGGCGCCGCGCGCGTCGACGCAGCACGGGACGCGGCCCTCCGGCGACTGATACTTCACGAACCAGTCGGCGTAGGCGCGGGCGGCGTCCGCGTGCCCGAGCCGGAGAAGAGCGGCGGACATCATCGCGCCGTCCCGGATCCAGGAGCGCGCGTAGGAGCGCGTGCCGGGCCGGAGAGCCGCGCCGTCGCGCTCGATCAGGATCTGCGCGAGGTTCGTGCGCAGGGTGCGGAGAAGCGGCTGCGCCGCCGGGGGACCCTCGAGGGCGACGCGGTCGAGCTTCTCGCGCCAGTCGCGGGCGAGAGCCGCCAGCCGGGCGGAAGCCTCGGCGGCCGCGGCGGCGCGGGAACGCGGCGCCGGAGCGGCGGCGTCCGCCTTCGCGTGGAGCGGAAGCTCGATCGAGACCTCGTCGGCCGCGCCCGGGGGGAGATCGAAGTCGAAGGCCAGCGCGCCCGAGACCCATCGCATCGAGTCGTCGATCCGCGCGGAGGCGGGGATCATCCCCGCCGAGAGGAAGTCGGTGACGGATCCGCCGTCGAACGGAGCGGCTCCGAACCCGGAGGGCGCGCTCGCGGAGAAGACGCGCTTCACGCCATCCGCGGAGACCGCGCGCCCGTCCCATTCGAGGCTCCCGATCGGCGCGACCCCGCCCGTCCGGTTCAGGAACTGAGACGGCGGGTTGACCTGGAACGGCCGGACCGCGAGAAACAGCTTCGCGGTGAGCCGCGCGGCGCTCGCGTTCGCGAGGCGATACCGGACGTGGACCGACGCCGACCCCGGAGATCCGGAGGCGGCCGCCGTGACCTCGAGCGCCAACCCGCCCGCCCGCCGCACGACGTGCGGGATCGGCAGGTCCCCCTCTTCGAGGCTGTGGGTCGTCTCGCCGTCGGCCCAGGTCCAGAGGCGGCCCTCCGAGTACACGAACGGCTCGACGGAAAAAGAGCCCGCCGCCGGCTCGACGGCGCCATCCTCGGAGAAGAGCCCGCTCTCGGTGTCGCCGCTCACTCCGATCACCGTCCAGTACGACTGCTCGCCCGAGAAGGAGCGCGGATACGCGCCGCGCGGAGACTCCCGCGCGATCGCGAGGAAGAAGGCGTTGGGGGATTCGCCGTAGGCGAGAGGCTGGACGATGAGCTCGGAAACGCCATAGCCCCGGGGGCCCGGGGCCTCCGGCATCCGAAGACGGATCCATCGCGACTCGGACTC
Source organism: Thermoanaerobaculia bacterium (assembly GCA_038329555.1). Taxonomy (GTDB): domain Bacteria; phylum Acidobacteriota; class Thermoanaerobaculia; order UBA5066; family Gp7-AA6; genus JALYUA01. Next base: position 3,401 of record JBBQNC010000115.1, on the reverse strand, counting down.
GGGAAGGTAGAGATCGTCGCGGTCTCCGTTTCCCGATTCGACCGCTCGAACGGAGGTCCACGAGCTCCCGTCGTCGGAGGTCTCGACCGCGTAGCGCGGCGCGCGGCGGTCGGGTTCCCACCGGACCGTCAGGCCTCCGTACTCGCGCCGCTCACCGAGATCGATCGCGAGCCACGCCGGTCCCGGCCCCGCCCGCCAGGCCGTTGCGGAGTTCGCGTCGAGCGCCCGATCGGGTCCGTACCCCGGCGGGGACGCGGAGGCGCTCGCGACGGGGAGCCTCGACGGAGCGCCCGCCGGCGGGAGGGGGGTGATGGTGAGATCGTCGAGCGCGATCCACCCCCGGCCACCCGCCCGGGCCGTCACGGCGATCTCGAACGCCGCCACGCGCCGGATCTCTCCTCCGCCCGCGGGTCCCCACGCGAACGTGAAGTGGCGCTTCTTCAACCGCAGCCTCTGCCAGGCCTGCGGAGGAACGAACTCCCGCCGCACGGCCCACCAGACGTTCTCGCCGGAGGCGTCGACGAGCTTCACCTCGAGGTCGTTCGAAGCTCCTTCGCCGCGGACCGAGAAGGCGATCTCGTAGTTGCCGGGAAGCTCCAGGGGAAAGTCTCGCCGCGCCGCCGCCCAGCCCGCCCTGCCCTGGAAGTCGAAGTCGAGGCGCAGGGCGGGGCCCCGTTCGCCCGGCGCGGCCGACAACGCGAGCGCGACGCCCTCCGCGGGCGCCGCCTTCCAGGCCGCGAGCTCCTCGAACGGATCGACCCGGGACGGCGCGACGGCGGCCGGCCCGAAGAGGATCGACCACACCGCGACGAGGAGCCGCGCCGCTCTCACTCCTTGACGCTCCCCATCATGATGCCCTGGACGTAGTAGCGCTGGAGGAGGAGGAAGACGAGGAGGACGGGCAGCACGGTGAGCACCGAGCCCGCCATCATCAGCTCCGTGTCCTGCACGTGTTCCCCGACGAGGTTCGCGAGGGCGACCGGCAGCGTGTAGCGCGAGTCATCGGTCAGAACGACGAGCGGCCAGAGAAAGTCGTTCCACGATCCCAGGAACGTGAAGAGGGCGAGCGTGACCAGGATCGGCCGGATGAGCGGCAGGACGATCTTCCAGTAGATGCGGAACTCGCCCGCGCCGTCGAGGCGGGCCGCCTCGAGCATCTCGTCGGGAATCGACCGCGCGTACTGGCGAATCAGGAAGATCCCGAAGATCCCGGCGAGCCCCGGGACGATTACGCCCCAGAGCGAATTGACGAGACCGAGGCCCTTGACGATCAGGAAGAGCGGCAGCATCGCGACCTGGACGGGAATCGCGAGGGCGGCGATCAGGAAACCGAAGATGCGGTCGCGCCCGGAGAACCGCAGCTTCGCGAACGCGTACCCGGCCATCGAATTGAAGAGGAGCGATCCGAACGTCACGATCAGCGCGAGAACCAGACTGTTGCGGAAGTTCCTCGCGACGTTCATCCGGGTGAAGAGCGTCACGTAGTTCGCGAGCGTCGGCGGCGCCGGCAGGAGGACGGGCGGCTCCGAGTTCGCCTGGCCGGCCGGCATGAAGGACGCGGAGATCATCCAGAGCAGAGGCACCAGCGTCAGGGCGGCGCCGGCGACCAGCGCGAGGTTGACGAGGACTCCTCCTCGAGGGCGCCTCACGCGCGTCGGCTCCGTTGCACCCAGAGCTGGAGGATCGTCGCCGCGAGGATGAGCAGGAAGAGAAAGAACGCGATCGCGGCCGAATACCCCATGTTCCACCACCGGAAGCCCTGCTGGTACATGAAGAGCGCCATCGAAAGCGTGGCGTTCAAGGGCCCGCCCCGGGTCATGACGTAAGGCTCCGCGAAAAGTTGAAAGTACCCGATCATCGTGATGACGCCGACGAACAGAAAAGTCGGCGCGAGCATCGGAACGGTGATGTGCCGGAACCGCCGCCAGGGACCCGCGCCGTCCAGCCTCGCCGCTTCGTAGAGGGACTCAGGGACGTTCTGGAGGCCCGCGATGAAGACGATCATGTTGTAGCCGAAGTTCTTCCAGACCGCGAGGATCACGATCGCCGGCATCGCCCAGCGGGGATCTCCCAGCCAGTCCACGGCGGGTATGTGGAGGATCCGCAGGAACTGGTTCAGGAGCCCGAAGCGCGGATGGTAGAGGAAGCGGAACACAGTCGCGACGGCCACGAGCGTCGTCACGAACGGCGCGAAGTACACCGTCCGGAAGAACCCTTTCCAGCGCGCGGTCTTCGCGTCGAGAAGCAGGGCGGCGGCGAGCGCGACGACGACGGTCAGCGGGCCTCCCACCAGCACGAAGAAGAGGGTATTGCGGAGTGCCGTCCAGAACACGGGGTTGCGGAGCAGGCCGGCAAAATTCGCGAGGCCAACGATCCGGACGTTGCGCACGTCCGCGAGCGCGTAGATGTCGAAATCCGTGAAGGCGAGGAGGAAAGCGCTCGCCACCGGGATCAGGAAGAAGATGCCCACGATCGAGAGACCGGGAGCGAGAAAGAGAAGAGCCGCCCGCGCCTCGGCATTGCGCCACGAGGTGCGCGCGCTCACCGCGGGACCTCGCGAAAGGTCATCGCGCCCCGCAGACCGGCCGCGAGGTCGGCGGGCCGCGACGCGGCGGCCGCCGCCGGCCGGATCCTTCCCCGGGAGAGCATCCAGCGGCGCTTGGACAGGATCGCGTCGACGTCCGTGTCCAGCGCCACGAGGGCCTGGGAGACCGAGACTCGCCCGCGGATCGCCGGCTCGAGATGCTCGAACAGGCGCGTCGCGATCTGTTCCCACTCGGGCACCTTCGGCGTGGACAGCACGCGCTCGAGCTGCGTCCGGAAGGCCGCGACGGCCGGGTCGCCAGCGAGCGCGGGATCCTTCCAGGCGCTGCGCCGGGCGGGAAGGTCGCCCACGAGGCGATAGAAGAGCGCCTGCTGCGCCGGCTCCGAAAGGTACTGCACGAGCTTCCAGGCGTCGTCCTTCCGCCGAGAAGAGCGGAAGAGGACCAGGCTCGATCCTCCCGCGAGGGAGACTCCCTGCTTTCCCGCTTCGGGCGCGGGGATCGGCGCGGTGCTCCAGGAGTCCCGCAGCTCCGGGGGCATCTTGCGGCGGAACTCGCCGATGTTCCAGGGCCCGGTAATCCACATCGCGAACGTGCCGCGCGCGAATTCCTGATAGACGTTCCCGATCTCGGACCACGAGAGCACGGGCGCCAGCCGGTCGCGGAAGAGCGACACGTAGAAGTCCGCCGCGGTGCGGAAGGGGGGTTCGGAGAACGCGCCGCGGCCGCCGCCGTCCTTCAGGAGCGGCGAGCCGCGCTCCATGCCGAGGATGACCGGCTGCGCCCATTCGTCCGTCGGCAGGAGGATGCCGTATCGCCTGCCGCCGCTCGCGGCGCGGACGCGTTCCATCGCCCGCC
>JBBQNC010000114.1:0-10248 GCA_038329555.1 Thermoanaerobaculia bacterium | reverse complement strand
GCCGGCACCTGGGGGCCCGAGTCTGCGGACCGATTCCTCGAGCGGGAAGGACGGCGCTGGCGGACATTGTGATGGTGACGGTGACGGCGACGCGGCTGCCGGGAGAGGCGCCGCCCCGGTTCGAGGCGCGCGTCCTTCCCGGGAAGGCCGCGCTCGCTCTGGCGGGCGCCCGCGAGTTCCGCGACGCCGCGGAGCATGCCGTCGCGAACCGGGATGTCTTCCGCGTGGCGCTCGCCGGCGGATCGACTCCCCAGGCGATCTACGAGCGCCTGACCCGTCCCCCGTTTCGCCGCGGCATCGACTGGAATCGGGCGCTCTTCTTCTTCGGCGACGAGCGCTGCGTGCCCCCCGACTCGGATCGGTCGAACTACCGGATGGCGCGGGAAACCCTCTTCGAGCCTCTCGGGGTCGAACCGGACCGGGTCATCCGCATGCGCGGGGAGGACCCTGCGAAGCGCGCTGCGCGCGACTACGAGGGGGCGCTCTCCCGGGCGTTCGCGGGGGAGCGCGGATCGCCGCGCTTCGACCTCGTGCTGCTCGGCCTCGGACGGGACGGACACACCGCGTCGCTCTTTCCGGGAACGCGCGCGTTGACGGAGCGGGACCATCCGTGCGCCGCGAACTGGGTGCCGCAGCTCAAGGAGTGGCGGATCACCCTGACTTATCCCGTCTTTGCCGCCGCCCGCCGCGTCGTGTTTCTCGTGGCGGGAACCGAGAAGGCGGAGGCCGCCGCCGCGATCATTCGCAGGGCGAGGGGGGCGAGCCGCTATCCGGCCGCGCGGGCTCGCCCCCGAAGGGGCTCGCTTCTCTGGCTCCTCGACGAAGACGCGGGGTCGATGCTTTAGACCGGGAGGTCGATCAGGCGTTCTCCGCCGCCGCGCGGTTCGCCTTCGTCTGCGCGATGATCTTTTCCTGCGCGGCGTGCGGCACCTCCGAGTAATGGGAAAACTCCATGTGGAAGGTGCCGCGACCCTGGGTGATCGAGCGAAGCTGGGCGCCGTAGGTGAGCATCTCGGCCATGGGGACCTGTGCCTTGATCACGGTGTCTTCCGTCTCCGTCTCCATCCCCTGCACGTGCCCTCGCCGGGAGGAGAGGTCGCCCATCAAGTCGCCCACGTACTCGTTCGGCGTGGACACCTCGACGTTCATGACGGGCTCGAGGAGCGTCGGCTTCGCCTTCTCCATCGCTTCCTTGTAGGCGAGGGAGCCCGCGATCTTGAATGCGAGCTCGGACGAGTCGACGTCGTGATACTGGCCGTCGTAGAGCGTCACGCGGAAGTCCACCATCGGGAAGCCGGCCAGAAAACCCTTTCGCCGCACCTCCTGGATCCCCTTTTCGACCGCCGGGATGAAGTTCCGCGGGATGGATCCGCCGTAGATGTCGTCGACGAACTCGAAATCCGCTCCGCGGGGCAGCGGCTCGACCCGGATCTTGCAGTCGGCGAACTGTCCGTGGCCACCCGACTGTTTCTTGTGCCGCCCGTGCGCGTCCGCCTTCCCCTTGATCGTCTCGCGATAGGGGACCTTCGGGGGATGGAGGATGACTTCGACGCCGTAGCGCTTCTTCAGCCGCGCAACGGCGATCTCGACGTGAAGCTGCGACGCGCCGGAGAGGTGAAACTCCTTCGTCTCGTCGTCGCGCTGGAAGTGGAGGCTCGGGTCCTCCTCGATCAGCTTGTGGAGGGCGGTCGAGATCTTGTCCTCATCCCCCTTGGTCTTCGGCTCGATGGCGTAGGCGATGGAGGCCTCGGGGATCTTCAGCTTCGGAATCACGACCGGATGGTCCTTGGTCGTCAGCGTGTCGCCCGTGGTCGATTCCTTCAGCTTCGCGACCGCCACGATGTCGCCCGCCCGCGCCTCGGCCACGTTGACGTGCTCCTTGCCCTGTGGGAGGAAGAGGCCCGAAAACCGCTCCGGCACCCCGCGCGTCGAGTTCCAGTAGCTGCCGTCGGACTGGAAGTGCCCGGACCGCACGCGCAGGTACGAGATCCTCCCGGCGAAGGGATCGGAGACCGTCTTGAAGATCTGGGCGACTGCGGGGTCCTTTTCGTTCGTGAACACCTTGGCCGGCTTGCCCTCGCGGCCCTCGCCTTCGAGCGAGCCGCCCTCGGGGGACGGAAGGATCGCGACGCACGCGTCCAGGATGCGGAGAAGGCCGATGCCGAGGCTCGAGGATGCGCAGAGAACCGGGAAGATCTTGCGATCGGCGACTTCCGACTTGAGGCCCGGGAGGAGATCGGCCGGATCGAGAGTCCCCTGAGCGAAGAACTTCTCCATCAGGCCGTCTTCGCCTTCGGCCACCATCTCGACGAGCTTTTCGTGTTCCGCCCGGGCGCGCTCGACGAGCTCCTCCGGGATGGGCCCGTCGACGCGTTTTCCCCCCTCGTGGATGTGCCCCTCCATGCGAACGAGGTCCACTGTCCCTCGAAACGCCTTCTCCTCGCCGACGGGAATCTGAAGCGAGACGACGCCGCGCCCGAATCTCTTCTCAAGGGCGTCCATCACGCGATCGAAGGACGCCCGCTCCCGATCCATGCGGTTGACGACGAAGAGGACCGGGCGCTCGAACTCCGTGGCGAACTTCCAGGCCTTCTCGGTCTGCACTTCGACGCCCGAGACGGCGTCGAGGACGATCAGGGCGGAATCGGCGGCGGAGGCGGCCGACCGCGCCTCCGGCGAGAAGATTCCGTAACCCGGGGCGTCCAGAAAGTTGATGCGCACGTTTCGGTGGATCGCGTGGCCGACGGCGAGGTTGATCGAGATCTTGCGCTCGATCTCCTCGCCGTCGAAATCCGTCGGGCAGGTCCCGTCGTCGATTTTTCCGGGACGGGTCGTCGTGCCGGCCGCGTGAAGCAGTCCGGCAACGAGCGTCGTTTTTCCCACGGTGTTGTGGCCGAGAACGGCCACGTTGCGCAGCTCGGAAGCCGAAAGAATTCTCATGAACGGATTATATTCAGGGATCCGTATGACGACGCGAATGGCGGAGGAGAGGCGCCCGGTCCGGTACGGTCGCCCGTGACCGTCCTATCCTGTCTCGCGATCGGTATCGCCTTCGTTCTGGCGGTCGCGCTTCTCGTGCTCGCGGCCACCGTCATCGGCCTTCGGATCCCCGTCCGACGCGAAAAGGAGCGCCCGCCGCCGGGAGGGGACGAGGAATGAGCCGCGTCCGTCCCGTTCCACGCCGGAAAATCGCGCTCAAAGCGGTCCTCGGGACTCTCCGAGATTGACCCCCCGCCCCCACGGAAGCTAGAATTTAGGATCCGTGTCTCGCGGAAGGTCAGTCAGGAAGACTTCGCCCTCCGAGGGAAAGGAGTTTCTTCGAGTCCAAATGGGGGAAAAAGGGATCGCGGGCGCCCGGCTGAGCAAACTCGGCCGCTACGAGGTGCTGAGCGAGCTGGGCAAGGGCGCGATGGGCATTGTCTATCTCGCCAAGGACCCGGTCATCGGCCGGATGGTCGCCATCAAGACCATCCGCGCGTCCACCATGGGCGACGACGATTCGGAGTCGCGGGAGTTTCGCGAGCGATTCATTCGGGAGGCGCAGACCGCCGGGATCCTCTCTCACCCGAACATCGTTACGATCCACGACATCGGCGAGGACCCGGAGACGCTGACCTCCTTCATCGCCATGGAGTACATCGAGGGGAAGAACCTGAAGTCGCTTCTGGGCGAACGGGCGAAGTTCTCCTACGATCAGATCGCCGAGATGATCGCGCAGGTGGGGGAGGCCATCGACTACGCCCACCGCAAGGGGATCATCCACCGCGACATCAAGCCGGCGAACATCATCATCACGACGGACGAGAAAGTCAAGATCACCGACTTCGGGATCGCGAAGGTGGCCTCCTCGAACCTCACCACCACCGGCCAGTTTCTGGGAACGCCGAACTACATGTCGCCCGAACAGGTGTCGGGCGCACCCGTCGACGGGCGCAGCGACATCTTCTCCCTTGGCGTCGTGCTCTACGAGCTGCTGACGCACCGCAAGCCGTTCGTCGGCGAGAACCTGACCGCGATCTCCTACAAGATCGTCCACGAGGATTTCACTCCTCCCGCCGAGCTCGCCGCGGAAGTGCCGACCGAGTTCAACCCGATCGTCGCCCGCGCGATGGCGAAGGACCCCTGGAACCGCTACCAGCGCGGTAAGGACTTCGCCCTCGCCCTCCACCAGCTGCGGGCGCATCTCGAGGAGCAGCGCGCGCTCCAGGATCTCGGGACGTTCGTCTCGCAGGCCGAGTTCATGCCGACCCTGAAGCTCGCGAACGTGGACCAGCTCGTCTTCGAGGGCGCCGAAGAGGCGCGGCTCTCCGCCTCGCTGCCGGCGTCCGGACGGACGACCGAAGTGTTGCCGCCGCTTCCAATGGAAGAGCTCACCCAGGCCATCCAGAGGCCTTCGGGCGGCGCGAGCGCCGCCTCCGGGGCTCCCGCCGGTGCGCCCGCGGGCGAGGCGTCGCCGGAGAGCGCCTCGAGCGCGTCGGCCAGCACCGGCCGGCGGGCGGGCCGCGGGGCGGGCAAGCGCGCAGCCGTCCCCGAGACGGCGGGTGGGGAACCGACGGGCCCGCTCCCGCTCCCCCTCCCGAAGTCGCGCGTCTCGCCCCCTCTCGACTCGAGCAAGGGGAAGAAGCCGCCCGTCTGGGAATCCTGGAAGCAGAAGGCGGACGAGCTCCGAAAACAGGACTGGAAGAAGCTCTCGAAGTCCGACGTGAACCCGCTCTGGGTGTTCCGGACCGTGGGCATCGTGCTGCTCTTCGTGGGCCTGATCGTCGGAGGGTTGGTCGTCCGGCGTGCGATGGTCTCCCGGCCGACGGCGGCGGTCGATCCGGCGCTCGAGCAGGAGACGAAGGAGCGGCGGCAGTCCCTCGAGGAGGGTAAGAAGCTCTTCGCGGACGGCAAGTACGAGGAGAGCCTGGCTGTCCTCCGGAAGCTTCTCGCCCGGAGCCCCAACAACGAGCAGGCGCGCCAGTACGCGCAGATGGCGGAGAGCGCGCTCGCGGGCAAGCAGGAGCAGCAGCGCAAGAACGCGGACGCGGACAAGGCGCTGCAGGAGGCGCAGACGGCGCTCGCCGCCGGCAACTTCGAAGAAGCGAAGAAGCACGCCGACGACGCTCTCGCGTTGGACGGCGGGAGGGTCGAGGCGCAACAACTGCGCGAACAGGCCGCCGCGAAGATCGCCGAGGCGGAAGTCGCCGCCCGCAAGAAGTTGAAGCCTACGCCGGCACCGGTGCACCGCGCCGCCGTGGCGCCCGTCCCCGAAGCGCGGCCCGTGCAGAGCTCCGCGCAGCCGACACTCGCACCCGCGCCCGCCGTTTCGGGCAGCGGAATGCTGCGGCTCCTCTTCGACTCCCCGGTGTCGGAGGGCCACGTCATGGTGGCGGTGAACGACCAGATCCTCCTGCGCAAACAGTTCTCGTTCAAGCACAAGGAAGGACTCTTCAAGACGGTCAAGGAACGGGGGACCGTGGACGAGTCGATTCCCGTGCGTGCCGGTCCCGTCACCGTGAAAGTGTGGCTCTCCGGACCCGACATCCCGTCGTCTCTTCTCGCCTCCGCGAACGCGCAGGTGGGAGGGGGGGAGACCCGCACGCTGCGGCTCGACTACGCCAACGGCCGGCTTTCCGCCCGCGTCCAGTAACGCCCCCGCGGTCGAAGCGGGCGGCCGCCTTGAACCGCTGCCCGCGAACGGATATAACCCACCCTCTCCGGGGCGTAGCGCAGCCTGGTAGCGCACTCGGTTCGGGACCGAGTGGTCGGAGGTTCAAATCCTCTCGCCCCGACCAATCCTTTCAGTGGCTTACACCAAGCCCCTGACCCGATCCTGAGCCGACTGCACTCAGACTGTCCCTGTTCTGTCCCTTTTCCCGCGGAATCTCGGCCACTTCCGGCGTCTTGGCCATCGAGTCCCGGTGAGCCTGAGTCCGCCTCAGCGCCTCGCGGCGGTCGTCCCCGCTCGTGATGTCGTATCGCTCGAAGATCGCATCCGTCTTGTGCCCGCTGATGGCCTTCGCGACGGAGCGAGAAACGCCTGCCCGAACCATGTCCCGAACGGCGGACCTCCGAAGGTCGTGGAAAAGCCGGCCGGGAACCTTCGCCGCCTTGCAGGCCGCAGCCCACGACTTCCGGAAGTCCCGAACCGTGTGACCCTGCTCGTGGAAGACGAACCGAGAGAGCTCGGTCCCGCTGAGACCCTTGAAGGGGCGCAGAGCTAGCCGGCGGTCGAGGAGCTTCCGGAGCTCGCCCTCGAGCTCCAACACCCGCCCCTCTCCGTTCTTCGAGTCGTAGAGTCGAACCTCGCCCGATTTGAAGTCCACCTGATCCCAGGTCATGGACACGATCTCGCCCTTGCGCCAGCCCGTCAGATACCCGAAGCGGGCCACGTCGCAGACCGGATCGGGCAGCCTGATCGCGACCGCCTCGAACTCGTCCCGCTCGAAGAATCCGCGGCGCACGTTGTTGAGGCGAAGGAGCGGGAAGTAGGGGAGCCGCGAGATCCTCTCCTGCTTGTGCGCGAGACGGAAGGCGGAGCGCGCGGTCTCCACGTAGCGGTTGACCGTAGCCGGCGCTTTCTTGGCGGCGAGCTTCTCCGCCTTGAAACGCTCGACATCCTCGGTCGTGAAGTCCACCGCCCGACGGTGCCCGAGCGCCTCGCGAACGGCCTTCGCGTGGGCGCGGAATGAAACCATCGACTTCGCCCCGTTCGTCAGGAGATGTCGCTCGAGGCCGGCGAGCAGATCCGAGACGGTGAGTCGCTCCTCCTGAGGTGCGACGTGCCGGCCCGCCGCGATCTCCTTGAGCTTAGCCCGGAGCGCCTTGCGGGCAGCTTCCTCGGTTGCTCCGCCGGGCCTTCGGTAGTTGACCCCCCGAACGTAGTAGCTGATCCACCATCGTCCTCCGCGGGGATAGACCCTGCCGTCACCTCTCATCTTTCTTTCCTCCTCTCTTCGGCAGTCTCAGGTAGACACGGAGCGCGTCCGCGATGACGTCTTGGAGGTTCGTCTTTTCCTGCGCGGCCCGGATCTTCGCGGCCGTCCAGACTTCCTCCGGGATCTCGATGCTGGTCCTCATCGTCTTCACGCCCTTCGCCCAATTGGATGCTTTCATGCGTAAGATCGTACGTATGTCAGCATCGCTTAGTCAAGGGTATCTTGAATGGATCGCCTGTAGACCCAGAGGCGATGCAACGAATCGGTCAGTCGCGCCGCGACTTTATGAACCGCTCGACGTCGTCCGGAGCGAACCGCACCGTCCCAACCCCGGCTCTCACGGAGGCAAGCCTCTTCTCGCGCGCTAAGCGGTAGACCGTCCGCACCGGCAGGCAGAGCCGAGCGGCCACGGCGTTGGCGTCGAGTAAGCGCGCTTCGCCGGCGGGCCTATCTCCCTCCGCCGCCGCAAGGGCCAGATGCCGAGCCCCCAGAACGGCTCCGAGTCGTGCGGTGAGTCCGATCGCCTCGAGGCACTCCTCCCGTTCGAGCGTGGGCGCGAGCGCGGCAAGCTCGTCGAGGAGTGCAAGCGCCCGGGCGGGCTCGGCGGGGGAGACGGCCCTCAGATGCCGAGTCACGCCATTCTCCTCGGGGACAGTTCAGGGACAGCGCCCGTTAACAGCATGGGAGAACGGGTACTTGCGGCGGCCCGTTCGGTGGAGTACCGACAGCGCCGCAACTGCTCTGGAAGTCGGCTCATCGTCGGATCTCCTCGGCCTGGATCTCCTCGATCGCCTCGCAGCGGAGCCGGTGCGTGCGGAGGAGGGCCTTGAGCGCCAGCCTCACGCGGACAGCGCCAGCCTCACGCGGACGACGGCCGGCACCTCACCCTTGAGGGCGACAAGGGTGACCCGGTAGCGCGGCGCGGGAGGACGGATCACTGGGGCTCTTCGCTCGCGGGCGGCAGGAGCGGCTGTAGCGCCTTCTGGGTTGCCGCCAGCCTGCGCCGGGCGCTCGCGAGAATCCGATCGAGGTGAGCCGGATCTCCGTTCCTGATGACGGCGTCCGCGACCATCCCTCCAAGGAAGTCGGGTTGCGAGCCTAGTCCGCGGAAGGCGACTGATCAGTCTCCCGCGCGTTCGGCCCGGGAAGTCCTGCGGCCCGCCACAGGACGGATAACCCCTCGGGAGTGCCGGGCCAGTGACGACGCACCGCTTCGGGACCGGCCTTCCGGACCACGGACCGCAGAACGAGGCAGACCAATATCGCGTCGTCGGCGTAGCCAATGACGGGAAGGAAGTCGGGAATGAGATCGATCGGAGAAGCCAGATAGGCGATGAGTAATCCGAGGCGAATCCGTATTCCGGGAGCGAGCGATCGGTCGCGCGCCAGCCTCCCGATGAGGCGAAGAACGTCCGGCATCAGGCGGAGTGCTTCCTCAAGCCTACCGCCCTTCGGTCGAGAGAGAGCAACAAGGACGACCAGGGCCAGCCAGGCGAAGAGCAGGCCACCGAGAGCGGAAAGGACAATCTGCCATGCGGGAAAAGCATTCACCGACTCACCACCTCTCGATCGGCGTGATTCGAGCGCGGCCGCAGCCCGACCCTACCTAGCCCAGCGATGACTCCCGCGCCAGTCAGTTGAAAAACGGCCGCTGCCAGGAAGCCCACCCAAAGGTGAAATGTCCCCCAGGATTCCCCCAAAACGGGTTTTTCATTCTCGGGTTGGCGCGTATGATCTCAGAAAGGGCGCGACCAGGGGCGGATTCTTACGTCATGGGATCATCCAGCTTGTGCGACCCGCAGCTCATGCCGCCATGTACTGCCTGGCGGCTCTCGTAACCGCTACCTGCTCAAAGCCTCAAGGGCTAGCTCCGGTCGCGAACCGACAAGCTCTGGCCGCGACGGCGGTTCGTCCCGAGCCTGACAATTGGGAGCGTTCGCGGCAGTGCGCCGAACAGGCTGAGCGCCTAGCAAAGCGCAACGGCTGGTCTGACGGAAGACCCGACGGGGGCATCAGGCCGATGGGCTGGTCGAATCATTACAGCCCCAAATTCCGCCAGTGCTTCGTTCACCTAGGGTTTCTCAACGGGAACGCAAAGACGGACCGGGAACAACCGCTGGTCCTCTACTCGCTCTACGACGCCTTCGAGAACCGGGAAATCGCTACCTGCGCCGATGCCAAGAACGCGCTGGCTTCGGCTTTTTGCCGGGTCGAGGATCACCCAGAAAAGACGACTTGCGCCGACTGTAGGCAATTCGTTGGGGAGCGGATGAGCCAGTGACGTTCCTTCGTCTCGACCGCTCCTCCTGCCCCGGCTGCGATGGAAGACCGATCACCCCGTCAGAGGAGCCCTGCGCCCACCTCCGCGACCACGAGACGGCGCTTTCAGAGCTCGCCTGGTCATCGGGAGGGAACGACTCCGCCGCGGTCTACGTCCTAGAGCGGGTCCTCCGACTCCACGAGGCGCTCAAGTGGTGCGGCGTGTGTGTCTGCTGGGCGGAGAAGCCGGAGATGCGGGGGTCCTGGAACGAGAGGGTCAGGCCCGCTCGCCCCTCGCCAAAGCCGACCACCGAGACTTAACCTGGCGAGCGTGCGAGGCGCAGATCGTCGCTGGAGCTGCTCGGGGGGTCGGACCCGTTTGGCCTCGAGCGGTTAGCCCACCCATCTCCCTGAGAAGGTGGCCCGGCCCCTCGTGGAGCCGGGCGGAGGGTCGGAAATACGAAGCTAGCCGCGAAACCGACGCTGCGGCTGCTTGTCTCGCGCCCGCAGATTCTCGACCGTCTGAGCCATGAGGCGCCCAGGCTCGATAAACACGCAGCCATCCGTGAAGTCGAAGTCGTTCTCCTGGATGTACCGGACGAAGGGTGTCATCCAGTGCGGCTGCTTGCAACTGGGACAGGCGGCCGCGAGGTCGCCGTCACCGTCCGGCTCCCAAGCTCGGGAGGTGTCAACGAGTAGGGCCACCGGCGAACCGTTGCTATTCGTGCAGAAAGCAACCTCGCCGGCGCCGTCGAGCGACGCGAGCCCTAGCGTGACCAAGAGCGGAGCGTCGTCCTCGGGCCGGGCGTGAACCGCCTTCCCGTTGGCGTCGGCGTTCGTCGGAGCGGCAACGGCTTGGATCTGCTTCATGGTTCTTCTCCTCTTTTTCACGGTCCGCCGAAATGGCGGTCCGATTACGTGCGCTAGCTGTTGCTGGCCACGAGGTTGTTCACACGAGAGGCCGGGGGTTTGCCGGCCAGGGCGGAGTGTGGACGATGTTGGTTGTAGAAGTGAAGCCAACGAGGGAGCCACAGGCGACGCTGTGTGGAGCGTGAGTCGGAGCGGCGGT
>JBBQNC010000113.1:0-10338 GCA_038329555.1 Thermoanaerobaculia bacterium | reverse complement strand
CCCCCCGCCCCGAAGAAAAAGCCCCCCGCGAGAAAACCCGAGCGCTCGCGAAAAGCCGCTCGCTGACCCCCTCGGCACTCCCCGGCGATTAGCCTCAGATGCGGGGGCGATCCGCCACCGCCGCCGTTTGATCCGAAACGGTCGCGCTCCGCTCGCGACGAGAGGAGTCTCCCGACCGAAGGGAGGGAGGAGCCTTTCGTCGCGGGAGCCGGAGCGAAGCGTAGGCGACGTGCGAGGAGCCTCACGTCGCGGGAGGCGCGGCGTCGCCGCGCCGCCGTGCTATGCCTGCTCGCTCCGAACGCCGTCCCGGTAAGCCGTCAGCGCCCACACGACGAGGATCACCGCTCCCATGATCGTGTAGAAGCGTCGGGCCGGCGAGCCCGGACCGTAGCCCGCCATGTTGGGCAGGATGAGCAGGAAGACCCCGACGATGATCTCCACGATGCCGTGGTAGACGAAGGGAATCGTCTTCCAGATCCCCATCGGAAACCGCGTCAAAAGCGTCAGGAGAAGGTGGAGGGCCGCGAGCGAGTACGCGATCGCCGCGGGCGAGCCTCCCAGGCCGAATAGCAGCGGCCCGACCAGAAGGATCAGGACCGTAGCGATGTCGAGCACACCGTGGATCCTGGCATCGAGAATGCGCATGGGTTCCTCCCGCGCCGAAGTGTAGCCCTACCGTGATCGGCGACGGCGGGATCGTTCACCCTTGGACTCGCGCACTCGCGGCCTCGTCGACCTCGTCAACCTCGCTTCGATCGCGCGCCCACGCACGACCGATCCGCGATGACCGGCGCTTCGACCGACCGGTCCTTCGATTCATGGAGAACGTGGGCGCGCTGTGCTCACAGTCTCTCGCTGAAAAATTCCCGGAATCCGTTTCGCGCGAGCGAGAGCGTTGCGCCGATGCGCGAGCGCGTCGGAACTTTCAGCTCGCCAGCGCGTAACCAGAGTGCATCGGTTTCGCCCGTGTTTCGCGAGTGAATCCGGTGTGTCAGTTGTCAACAGGAGGTCAGGATGAAACGGTTTTCCATTCGCAGCGGTGTCGCACTGAGTCTTCTTCTCGCGGGCGCGGTCGCCTGTTCGCAAAACGCCGCCGCAACGGGCAGTGTCACGAACAGCGAGGCGGTCGTGGCGGGTTGCGAAAAAGTCGCGGAGGTCTCGGTCGGGTCTCTGACCCCCGTGCGCGACGTGAACAATGCGCTCGCCGAGGCCGGTCGCAGGCGCGGCGGCAATTACGTCCTCGTCGCGTCGGAGGGAGCGAGGACGGGGACCGCGTACCGCTGCGCGATGCCCTCCTCGGGGGCCGGCGTCACGGGGCACTGAGGCTCGACCAACAAAAACGCCCCCCGGGCCGTAGGGCCCGGGGGGCGTGGATCGGATTGGGAATCGATTACGAGCGGCGGCGAAGCCAGAGGCCCGCGCCCGCGAGAGCGAGACCCGCGACCGCGGCCGCCGGATAGTCGGAGGCGGTCTTTGGGAGCGTCGAGCTGGACGCCGTGTAGGAGTCGGCCGGCGGCGCGACCGGAGCCGGAGCCGGCTCGGTGCTGCGCGTTTCGATACGGGCCGGGGGCGCGGCCGGAGCCGGCGCCGGCGCGGCTTCGATCGTCCGCGACCGCGTCTGAGTCGTGGTGCTCCTCACGTCCGTCGTCGAGATCGAGATCTCCTTGCGGTCGATCACCTGGCCCGTTCCGTTCTTCGACAGCACGACGAGCTTGTGCGGGCCGAAGGTGTCCGTGTGGACCGCGAAGACGTTCTGATCGTTGGGGACGTTACCCATGTCTTTTCCGTCCACGAACACCTGGAAGACGGGTCGAAGCGAGTCTTTCCGCTCGGCCGGCGACATCGAGGTGCCCGTCGGAACACCGGGCGTCGAGAGCACGACGTTGAAATCAGTGCCCTGAATGACGGCGCCCTCGACGGGCTCGAGGACCTGCATCCGATATTCGTTCGACGTGGGACCCGACGACTGCGTGGAGGGAGGGGCCTGCGCCAGCCCCGCCATCGCGAAGAGGAAGGATGCGGCAACGGCCGCCAGGGTGGTTTTCTTACTCATACAAAGCTCCATTTCTCGCGCACGAGCGCGCTCACGAGACACCATGCAAAACCTTGCAACATCCGTACCCGTACGGCACAGTTGGGCTGGCCCGAGAACTCTCGGATGCGATTGGGGACAGGCCCACGCAAAGGGACACGGCGCCGAAGCGAAAGGCGGAACGGCCCGAGCATGCGCTGGGGACGCGGCGCCTCCGACACCGTGTCATCGGATGTGGCCCGCTCCGGCGTCGGATACCGCTGCTCGACAAGATCGGTGGCGACGCGCTGAGCCGCCCGCTCGCTACCGCGGGCTTCTCCCGGATGTGCGTCGCGTCACGGCGATTTCAGCGGAAAACGAGCGCGACCCACCCCGCGAGAGCGGCGAGCTTCTGGTCGGCCGCCCAGGGAGGACCGATCGTCTTTCCGAATCCCGCGACCCTCGCCGCGGCCTCCTTCGTGGAAATGCCGATCGCCTCCGACGCGCGAGCGGGGAGCTCCTTGCGGGAGATGCGAACGATCGCCAGCCTGCGCGCCGACGCTGCATCCGCGAGCGCGTCCCGGAAGTGATCGCCTTCGGCAGCGTGGATCAAGGCGTGGGACGCGAGAACCGAGCGCAGATCGGGAAGGACGTGCCCGGACGCGGTCAACAGGACGCACCGTACGACGCGAAACCCGTCCGCGGCGAGCTCCTCGCCGACTCGATCCAGCTCCCGGCGCGCGCGCCGGCGCGCGTCCGAGATGGATGATTCGATGAACGCCTTCGCGTCCGGCCACGGGAGATCCTCGGCGGCATGGAACGGCTGTTTCGCGCCCTGGTCGTTGGGATCGGCGAGCTCGAGCCGGCAGCGGAGGACGATCACGGGCGACTCGCGTCTGCCCGCCACCGCGACCAGAGCGGCCCAACCCGAGTGTGTCTCGATCCCGATCGCCGAGCGGCGGCCGCCCGGGGATCCGGACGCTCGGAGGCTCATGACGGGAGTTTAGACCTCGAGGTCCCGGCCCGTCGCGCGAGCTTGTCCGCCGGCGTACAGCGCGAGAATCCCGACGCGCGACGTTCTCAAACTGCCCGCCGCACGCCCGTCCCCGACGGCGTACGATGAGTCCGCGGAGAGTCGAATGGGCAAGCGCATCCTGATCGCGACGACCGGTTCTCTGGGCGACCTGCACCCATACATGGCCGTGGCGCTCGAGCTTCGGGCGCGCGGTCACTCGGTCCGAATAGCGACTGCGAACGCATATCGCCGGAAGGTCGAGCGTGCGGGACTCGATTTCGCGCCGATGGGTCCGCACCTCGACCCGGCCGACGCGCGAGTCATGCGCGAGGCGATGGACCTGAAGAGGGGCCCCGAGTACCTGCTGCGGCAGCTTCTCTATCCGGCGATCCCCGATGCCTATCTCGAAGTGCGCAAGGCTCTCGCGGGCATGGATCTCGTCGTCACCCACGCCCTCGCGCACGCCGCCCACATCGCCGCCGAGAAGACGGGCGTGCGCTGGATCTCGACCGTCCTCTCCCCGACGACGTTCTTTTCACGATTCGATCCGCCGGTTCCCGCTCCCTATCCCTGCCTCGGCCGGCTTCGCGCGCTCGGGCCGCGCGTCAACGGGATCGTGCTCAAGCTCGGCCGGGCGCTGACGCGCACGTGGATGGAGCCCGTGACCCAATTCCGCGCCCGCATCGGCCTCGACGCCGGCGAGGACCCCGTGTTCGAGGGCCAGCACTCGCGGGAATGCGTACTCGCGATGTACTCGCCCGTCCTCGGCGGACCGCAGCCCGACTGGCCTCCTCGAACGGTGCAGACGGGATTCGCGCTCTACGACCAGGACGAACCGGGCCCAGGGCTCGAACCGGAGCTCGAGCGGTTCCTGGATTCCGGTGCTCCCCCCGTCGTGTTCACGCTCGGATCCGCCGCGGTCCGTTCCGCCGGCGCCTTTTATCCCGAGAGCGTCGATGCCATCCGCCGACTCGGCTGCCGGGGGGTTCTCCTGACGGGAGAGAACGACGTTCCGAACGGCCTGCCGGCGGGAATCGCCGCCCTTCGGTACGCGCGCTTCTCGAAGCTCTTTCCGCGGGCGTCCGCCGTCGTCCATCCCGGGGGAATCGGCACGGCGGCGCAGGCGCTGCTCGCCGGCCGGCCGATGCTCGTCGTGCCGTGGGCGTTTGACCAGCCGGACAACGCCGCGCGCCTGGAGCGGCTCGGCGTCGCCCGCTCGCTCTCGCGGGGGCGGTACAACGCCCGGCGCGCGGTCGGAGAGCTCGAGACTCTCCATTCTCAGGCGTCCTACTCGTCCGCGGCGGAACGGACGGCGGGCCTCGTCGCGTCGGAAGACGGAACGCGCTCGGCGAGCGACGCGGTCGAGCGGGAGCTCGCCGCCTGACCGCGCCGCTGCCGGAACCCGGCGGCTACTTCTTCGCGAGCCTCGGGTCGTCCGCCTTGTTCACGTAGGTGAGCCCGAATGGACCCATCGCCGCCACCTCGAACTCGGTCGGCCCCACCACCCACGCCGCGTGATGCATCTTGGCCGGCATCGACATGAAGCCTCCCGGCGAAAGCGCGCTCCCCTTCGACGTGTCGAGCACGTCGCCGGAGACGATGTGGAAGCTTCCCGAGAGGACCGTGATGTTCTCGGTGGTCGGGTGCCAGTGCGGCGGCACCTTGTAGCCGTCCGGAGCCTTGACCCGGATGATGAACGGCCCCGTCTTGCCGGGATCGCCGAAGAGGACGGCGACCTTCGCACCCGCCGGCAGGCTGGGCGGCTGCTCTCCGAACTTCATGTCGCCCGCATTGAGGACGACGTGCGCCGGCATGGCGGCCGCCGCTTTCTTCGCGGCCGGCGCGGTCTGGCCGGCGGCCACCGCGCACGAGACGAGGGCGGCCACGACGACCGATACCGCGAGTCCATCTGTCCTTCTCATCGATCCACCTCCTGAATTTTCCGGAATCATCCCACGGGCGCCGCCGGTTCGGGCCGAGGACATCCCGGCGCCCTCCCGAGCAGAGGAAATCGGTCCGACGTGGAACACATCGTCATAGGGGCCGACGGCTCCGAAAGGAGGGATCATGCGCTCTCAATCCGGGTTCCCCGCCGGTTTCCTGTTCGCGATGGCCGTGGTTTCCGCCGGGCTAAGCGGGCCCGCCCGAGGACGCGGGCGCGGCCGACCCGATGGCCGGGAAGGTCCGGACGGACCGCTCGATCGAGCTCGAGGTCCTCGTCGAGGCCTCGCCCGCGGAGGTGTTCCGGTTTTGGTCCACCGCCGAGGGCGTGAGGAGCTTTTTCGCCCCCGACGCGAATCGACCTCGCAGCCCGGCGGGCGCTAACGAGATCCTGTTCGCACCCGGAAAGACCCGCTGGGGTATTCGCACGGCACGACGTGCGCCCGGCTGCTCGACGCCGTTCCCGACCGGAAGCTGGCGTTCGAGTGGATCACCTTCGCGGGAGACGACCTTCTCGGCGTCAACGGACCTCCCTTCGCTCCGCGCACGCTGCGGGACATGCGGCCGCTTCCGACCTGGGTCGAGGTGTCGATGGTCCCCGGCGCGGGGAGCCCGGGCGGGACCCGGGTGATCCTGCGCCACATGGGATTTCTCGCCGGAGAGCCGTGGGGCGCGTCCTTCCACTGGTTCGAGAGGGCCTGGGCCGGCGTGCTGCGCCACCTGGCCGACCGGTGCCGCGAGCTCCGTACGGCCGCGCGCGCCGAGCGCGCACCCGGGTGAGAAGCGAAGGACTCGACGGCGATCGGCCGGCGCGCGTATAAGAGACTCGGATGCCGTCTCGCGCCGTCGCTCGCCGTTTGGTCCTGCCGGGCGCGCTCCTTCTCGTCCCCCTCGCGGCCGCCGCGCAGAGGATCGACGAGTTCCCGCTCGCGCGGGGAGCGGACCGGCAGGCCTCGCGAGCGGGCTCGACGGCAACGTCTGGTTCGCCGAGGAGACCGGAAATCGGATCGGCCGTCTGACGACCGGCGGTTCCCTGACGGAGTTTTCGCTCCCCGTTCCGGCGAGACGGCCCTTCGGCGTGGCGCAGGCGGCGGACGGAGTCGTGTTCACCGAACGCGCCGGCGGGATCGGCCGCATCACCGCCGCCGGCGCGATCACCGAGGAGCCGCACCCGGGCACGGAGCCGAAGCAGATCGCTCCCGGACCGTTCGCGCAGCTCTGGTACAGCGACCCGTCCCATGACTTCGTTGGATCCACTCCCTTCTCGGGCAGCGGGCCCGGCGGCGGCGGCTTTTCCCTGGCGCCAGGCGCCCGCCCCGAAGACGTCGCGAGCGGCGGGGAGGCGATCTCTGGGTTGCGGAGAACGGGGCGGGGTCGCTCGCGAGGCTCTACTACCAGCCCCGCCCGCCCGGCATACCGGGCCTCGGAAGCGTGCAGATCAGCAGATCCCGCTCCCCGACCGGGCCGTCGGGCCGTTCGGCATCTGCTACGGCCCAGACGGGAACATCTGGTTCACGGAACTCGCCACCGGGCGCATCGGACGCCGCTCCCCTTCCGGCGAGGTCGTCGAGTTTTCGCTGCCTGCCGGCGCCGAGCCCAGAGGCATTACCGCTGGCGCGGACCTCAATCTGTGGATCACCGACGCCGCGCGCGATCTCATCATCCGCATGACCCCCGGCGGCGCGGTGACGGAATTCCCGATCCCGACCCGGGGCGGGAGGCCGGAGCAGATCATCGCAGGGCCCGACGGAAACATCTGGTTCAGCGAGCCGGCCGCCGACCGGATCGGACGCCTGGTCCTTCCGCCGGAGTGCCTGGCGGACGAGCGGGTGCTCTGCTTGAACGGCGGGAGGTTTCAGGCATCGGTCTCCTGGTCCTTCAACGGAAACGGCGCACCGTCTGGCCTCGGACACACGCTTGCGCTCACGGGCGACACCGGGGCCTTCTGGTTCTTCACGGCTAACAACATCGAGCTCGTCGTGAAGGTCGTCGACGGACGTCCCCTCAACGGAAAATTCTGGGTGTTCGTCGGCACGCTGACCAGCGGAAACTGGTTCGTGACGATCCGGGACACGCAGACGGGAGCCGTCCGCCACTACCAGAACGCCGTGGACGCCATGAAGAGCCTCGCCGACACCGGAGCGTTCTGAAGCGAGATTTGGGCCCGGTCACTCCGTCCGAATGACCGACATCGGCTCCACGCGAACGGCGCGGAGAGCCGGAAGAAGGCTTCCGGCGATGGTCATGGCGAACGACAGGCCGATGGCCGCGGCGAACGTCGCGGGATCCGCCGGGTGGACGCCGGCGAGAAGAGACTCCATCGCCCTTCCGGCCGCGTAGGCGAGCGCCGCGCCGGGGATCACGCCGAACGCCGCCAGGAGCAGCCCGCGGCGCAGGACCATGCGCAGGATGTCTCCCGACATGGCGCCGAGAGCCATCCGAACGCCGATCTCCCGCGCGCGCCGGGACACCGTGAAGGCGAGGAGCCCGTGGATGCCGATGCCGGCAAGAAGCAGCGCCGTCGCCGCGAAGCCGCCCAGGATCCGAAGCTGAACCTTCCGCGGCGCCGTCTCCAGGTCGACGACGTCGGCGAGCGACCGCACGTCGGAGATCGGAAGCAGCGGATCGGCGCGTCGCACGATCTCGCGGATCGCGGGGAGCAGCGAGGAGGCCGACGCGGACGCGTGCAGGACGAGATCCTTCGGCACGTAGAAGATCTGGTTCTCGCCCTGCTGGCCGGCGGGGAGGTACACCTGCGGTTCGCTCGTCCGCTCGATTCCCCGGACGCGGATGTCGCCCACGATCCCCACGATCGTCCGATCCTGACCGGCCAGCTTGAAGCGCCTTCCAATCGCGTCGCCGTTGCCCCAGTTCCGCCGCGCGAACGACCGGCTCACGACGGCCACGAAGGGGGTCGCGGCCGCGTCCGTCTCGGCCACATCCCGTCCCCGGAGGGGGATCCCCATCGTCGCGAAGTACCCGGAGGTGACGAACCGGAGGCTCGCGGTGCGCCCGGCGTCGGGATCCTCCGCGGCGCCTTCGGGAGTGAACGGCCAGATTCCTCCGCGCATGACCATCGCCAGGCCCGTCACGTAGCCCGCGGAGGAGACGCCGGGCAGCCGGCGCACCTCGGAGAGGACCCGGTCGTAGAAAACGGCTCGGGGGGCGCTCTTTTCGTATTTCGGCATCGGCAGCGCCGTTCGCAGGGTCAGGACGCCGGCGGTGCGGAATCCCGGGTCGGTGGCCTGGAGCCGCCAGAGCGCCCGGATGAGGAGTCCCGACGCGATCAGGAGCGCCACGGACGCCGTCACTTCCGCGACGACGAGCAGCGCTCGCAGGCGCTCGGCCCTCGGCTCCGCGCCCCCTCGTCCGCCGTCGCTGAAATCTCCGGCGTCGACGCCGCCCACCACGCGCAGAGCGGGGATCACGCCGAAGCCGATCCCCGTCCCGACAGTCAGGAGCATCGCGAATCCAAGCACGCGCAGGTCCGCGGGAGGGATGTCCGCGATCGGCAGCGATCCCGGGACGAGGCGCGCGACGAGGGGCGCCGCAGCGACCGCGAGGAGGACCCCGACGACGCCGCCGCCGATCGCGAGCATCAGGCTCTCGGTCAGGAGCTGGCGCAGAAGCCGCTCCCGTCCCGCGCCGAGCGCCGTGCGGACCGCCATCTCCCTCCGGCGCGCCAGGGCGCGGGCGAGGAGAAGGTTCGCCAGGTTCGTGCACGCGATCAGGAGCACGCCGAGCGACGCGCCGAAGAGCGCGAGGAGGAGGACCCGCGACTGACCGGACACCTCGTCGCGCAGGCGGAAGACGCTCGCGCTCGTCCGCGCGTTTTCCTTCGGGAACGCGCCTTCGAGCCGGGAGGCGACGAGCCGCATCTCGGTTCTCGACTTCTCGAGCGACACGCCGGGGGCGAGCCGTCCCACGGCGTAGAGATAGGTGTCCGTGCGATCGGCGTAATCCGCTTCCGCGAACCGGAACGGGATCCAGAAATCCGTCTCCCGCGAGGGGAAATGGAACGCGCGCGGCATGACTCCGATCACGACGAACGGCGCGTCGTCGAGGATCACATGCCGGCCGACGACGTTCGGGTCGCCGCCGAACAATCCTCTCCAGATGCGGTCGCTCAGAATCAGCGTCCCCGGCGCTCCCGGGCGATCGTCGGCGGCTGAGAAGGCGCGCCCGACGGCCGGACGGACCCCGAGCGTCGGAAAGAGGTCCGCGCCGACCTTCGAGCCGTCGAGCCGCTCCGGCTCCCCCTGCCCGACCAGATTCGCCGACATCGGCCAGTACTCGCCCATCGCCGTGAAGGAGCGGCTCATGCGCTTCCAGTCCCGATAGTTGCCGGGCGACAGCTCCGTGCGCACGTAGTCGTGAACCGACTGGTACAGCTTGACCAGCCGGTCCGGCTGCTTGAAGGGAAGCGGCCGGACGAGGACGTGATCCGTGATGGAGAACGTCGCCGTCGTCGCCCCGACGCCGAGCGCGGAGACGAGGATCGCCGTGGCGGCGAATCCCGGGGAGCGCGCGAGCACGCGCGCCGAATAGCGGACGTCCTGACGAAGGATGTCCCAGTGCGCGCGCGCCGCGTTCCAGACGACGTCGACGACGGCCTCGAGCCAGAGGAGGGCCGCACCGGGACCGCCGACCTCGCGCCGCCGCCGGGCGAACACGGCCTCGATCTCGCTTCCGTATTCCGCGCGAAATGACGAGGGATACAGGTGAAGCAGCGCGCGGTAGACGCGGCGACCCATCAGACGCTCCGCGGCGCGAACCCGCTCGCCCGCGCGAGCTTGACGAGGTCCGTCAGCCTCCCGGTCTCCGCGCGCGCGACTCTCCGGCCGAAGGGCGTGATGCGGTAGTAGCGGCGTCTCTCGTCGTCGTCCTCCGGCGCGGGCCGCTCCCGGACCTCGACGATGAGCCCCTGTTCGAGCATCCGCTGGATCGACCGGTAGAGGGTCCCCGCACCGAGCCGGACCTCGCCGCCGGTCCGCGCGGCCACGTCCTGGATCATCGCGTAGCCGTGCCGATCCTCCTCGGAGAGCGACATCAGGATGTGGAGGGTCGCGGGGGGGAGAGGAAGCAGGGCGTCGGGGTCGAGCGCGTCGTCGGCCATGCGCGAACTATATCCGGCCGGAATATAGTGTCAAGAATCTGGTGACAGGTGTCGGGTGACTGGAGTCAGCAGAACCAGGCTTCAGGGCCGCCGTCACCCCTCACCTCTCACCCCTCACCTGTGCCCCGTCACGCGTCCAAGCCGGGCTTCGGCGATCGTGTCATGGAAATACTGAGGACCTTGGGGTGACAGGTGTCGGGTGACGGGTGTCCGCAGAACCGGGCTCCAGAGCTGCCGTCACCCGTCACCCGTCAC